>JBBQHO010000188.1:0-7231 GCA_038324055.1 Polyangiales bacterium
TCAGTCGCAACCTGCGCGAAGGGCATGTCTGTCTGGATCTCGCCCGTGTCGGCGAGCTGTTCGGCGAAACGGGGAACAACCCGCTCTCTGAATTGCCAACTCGCGAAAGCCTGCAGGGCGCTCTCGCGACGTCGGAGGCCGTGGCGTGCGTGGGCTCGACCGAAAAGACGGAGGCTCGAGCGCAGGATTCGCAGGCGAACCGACCCCTCGTGCTCGACGCGGCCGGCCGCCTGTATTTTCGTCGGTATTTCGAGCACGAACAGCGCTTGGCGCGTGCGCTGGTCGCGGTCGGCCGAACGGCAAACCAGGAGGCCCTCGCGCCTCTCTCGGCCGAGCGCTTTGACCACTACTTTGGTGCCCCAGTTGGCGTCGATCTGCAGCGCCGCGCGGCCGAGCTGGCGTCCAATAGCCCGTTTGTCATCATCTCCGGAGGGCCAGGCACCGGGAAGACCGCCACGGTGGTGAAGATCCTCGCGCTGCTCATCGAACAAGCGCAGCAGAGCAATACGCCCGTGCCACGCACCCTGCTGCTGGCCCCCACCGGCAAGGCAGCAGCGCGCCTCAAGGAGTCGATTGCCCGGGCCAAGGGCGAGCTGGGCGCGTCGCCCCAGGTGCTGGCGGCCATCGCCGGAGAGGCCTCGACGATCCATCGTGCGCTTGGTGTTCGGCCGGATTCGCAAACGCGCTTTCGGCGGAGCAGCGAGAGTCCGCTGCCCTATGACTTGGTCCTGGTCGACGAAGCGTCCATGGTCGACCTGTCGCTCATGCGCCACTTGGTCGAGTCCTTGCGCCCGACGACGCGGCTCATTCTGTTGGGTGATCGGTATCAGTTGGCCTCCGTGCAGGCAGGGAGCGTACTGGCCGAGTTGTGCGCGGCTTTTGCCGGAGCGGCGTCCTCTTGCGCCGATTCACCCGCTCGGAACGCCGCAGTCGTCGAGCTAACGCGGAGCTATCGCTTTGCGCAGGACAGCGGCATTTTCCGTTTGGCCGAGGCCGTGCGCACAGGAAACGCAGCACTCGGCCTCGAACTGCTGCAAGCCAGCGCGCTGCCCCAAGGCGCGCTCGATCTGGGTTTCGTCAACGTGACGGCGCCGCCCGTGCAGCAGGTCGACCTCGCCCGCGCCGTCGTCCGGGGCTTCTCGCTGGCGCTGCGCGCTCCCACGCCGGAATCCGCGCTTTCGGCACTTGGCGCATTCCGTTTGCTCGCGGCCCACCGTCGCGGCGCCTATGGCGTCGAGACGCTGAACGAACTCTCTCGCGCTTGGCTCGTCCGCGCAGGGCTCGTGCCCGAGCGAGGCGAGTTCTATCGCGGTCGCCCACTGCTCATCACGCAGAACGACTACGCCTCTGGACTGTACAACGGGGACGTCGGGCTGGTCTGGCCTGACGAGCACGGGCAACTGACTGCCTTCTTCGAAGGCGCACACGGTTTGCGGCGTTTTTCTCCTGCGCATCTGCCCGAGCACGAGACGGCCTTTGCCATCACCGTCCACAAGAGTCAGGGCTCGGAGTACGACGAAGTCGTCGTCGTCTTGCCTGAAGAAGGCTCGCCGCTGCTCTCGCGCGAGCTGCTCTACACGGCCATCACGCGCGCGCGGCGCCGCGTTGTCGTGGTCGGCGGACAGAGCGCGGTCATTGCTGCCTGTCGGCGCTCGGTGGAGCGCAGTTCCGGTCTCGGCGACGCGGTGGCGCGGCTTGTGGCCGATAGCAGTCCCGGGTGACTCTTCGCGCGACCGAGCATCGGAGCCGTGAACGTGCTCAGCTGGCCTTCAACAAGTCTTCCAGCGATTGTCGTTCGACCAACTCGCGGACTCGGTCCAGCTCTTGGCCCAGCAGATCCACGAGCGACTGGAAGCCCTGGAGCTGCCCCTTTTTGACCTGTGCCTCCAGATGCGAAGCTGTTTCGCGGACGCGCGAGGCGCCCACGTTGGCGCTAGCGCCCTTGATGGTGTGGGCCACGCGCGCGACGACGGCCAGATCGGGATTGGACGCTGAAGCCTTGAGTTCGACCACATAGCGCGCCATCTCGCCCAGGTAGTCGCTCAAGATGTCGCGAATGAAGGCCGCGTCGCCGTCGGCTGCCTCCTGCAGGTAGCTGAGGTCGAGGATTTTGGGTCCGCGATCGGTCATCTCTCACAGGTGTACGGCTGACCGGGGTTCCGCCTAGAGGGGTCGGGGCCAAATTTAGTCCTTTCGACTCCCTTCGTCCGGGCAACCGACCGGTTTTTGCGGTTCGCCTTCTCAGGCCAGTCGCGCCTGGGCGGTTCGTGTATGCTGGAATTTCATGGGGTTGTGGGACAGGGGACTGGGTCTTCTCACTGCGCCGTCTCGCGCAATCGGGGATCCGGTGCGCCAGGCGACTGCGCGCTTGCTCGCCAGCTGTTTGCTGTTCACGACGGCGTGCTTTGTCGTCTTGGACGCCTACCTGATGGCTAGCGTCGCGGATTACACCCCGCCGGTATTCGGCTACATGTTTCTGGGCATCGGCTACACGCTCAGCCGCACGCGCTACTACCGCCTCGGAGCGCTGACGACGACCTTCATGTTCACGATTGTGTCGGTCGGGCTCGTGCTCTCCGATGAGCGTGGCTCGACCGGCTCACTCGCCTTTTCGGCGGTAGCTCCACTCTTTGCCGGTATCTTTCTCGGATTTCGCGGTGTCGTCGTTGCCTCGGCCATCAATCCGATCTTGGTGTTGCTCGTGCCCGCGTTGTCGCACGGTCGCTACACCTTCGCCGACGTGGTCGTGCCGATGTTCGCGACGGTGGTGATTGGCGTGATCGCGTCGCTGTACACGGCCCACCGCGACTGGGTCGAGGAACAGCGCCGCCGCGCTGCCGAGCTGAAGGACGCGCAGTTTCAGCAGATGCAGAAGATGGAGGCCATCGGTCGGCTGGCGGGTGGCATCGCACACGACTTCAACAACCTGCTCACGGTCATCGCTGGTGGCGTCGAACTGCTGCAGCGCAAGGGCGTCACCAAAGAAACCGAACTGATCGATGCAGCCACGCGCTCAGCGCGCGATCTGACCACGCAGCTGCTCATGTTGAGTCGCCAAGGTCTGGTCGAACACGGCAGCTCGGACATCACGGAAGTCCTGGGCGGGCTCAAAGATCTGCTGGTGCGCATCATCGGCGAAGACATCGAAGTCGTGGTCGACGTGGCTCCCGATACGCCTCGCGTCGCCCTGTCTGCCGGTCGCCTGCAGCAGATCTTGCTCAATCTCGCCACCAACGCGCGCGATGCCATGCCGCGTGGCGGACTCTTTCATCTGCGCGCCACGCCAAACAAAGGTGGCGTGCTCTTGCTCGTCAGCGATTCAGGCACGGGAATGGACGAAGCGATTCGTCGCCGCGTCTTCGAGCCATTTTTCACCACCAAAGAAGTCGGCAAGGGCACGGGCCTCGGCCTGGCGATGGTCTTTGGCATCGTCACCCAAGCTTTGGGCACGGTCGAGGTCGAGTCGGTTCGTCAGAAGGGTACGACCTTTCGACTCTGGATCCCGCGCGCCGACGAGCCGCGTGAACTGGTCCTGAGCGAACGACGCATTCCGCTGACCCCGATTGCGGGAGCGTGTGTGTTGCTCGTCGAGGACGCCGAGGAGGTGCGGTCGCTGTGCGAGCGCATCTTGAAAGAAGGCGGCTACGAGGTGATCTCAGCGCCGTCTCCGCAAGAAGCTCTCGACTTGTTCGAGAGCAACTTCAAGCACATCGATTTGGTCGTCAGCGACCTGGTCATGCCTGTGCTCAGCGGCACCGAGATGGTGCGTGCCTTCCGGCGCCGCGTGCCGCTCCTGCCAGTTTTGTACATGAGTGGCTATGCGCCCGAGGACATGGCCATCGAGCCCGTCGATACCCGGTACCTGCTCCAGAAGCCCTTCCGCCCCGCCGACCTCTTGCGCGCCGTTGCCTCGGTTTTGGCTGGCGACGTCTCGACACCGCCCTCGCAGGCTCGTCCCCAGCCGCCCGTTCCCAGCCTGGACTGACGCTGCGATGCAGTCGCTGTTATCGCCCGCTCGCGGCTAGTTCCGCTGCGATCTGGGTCGTGCGGCTGGTGCCTATGCGACTGGCTCCCAACCCCAAGTAGCGCTCGACCTCAGCCAGCGTGCGAATGCCACCCGATGCCTTCACTTCGACAGTGAGTGGACAACTGCGTCGCAACAGGCCGACGTGTTCCACCGTAGCGCCGGCCGAACCGAATCCGGTCGACGTCTTCACCCAGTCGACGCAATGCTCGCTGGCGATGGTGCACAGTCTCTCGATTTGCTGGTTGGTCAGGTAGCAGGTCTCGAGGATCCACTTGAGCCGCGCGCCCGCCTGGTGCGTGAGCAAGGTCAGCGCGCCAATCTCGGTCTCGACCTCGGACCAGTCGCCGGAAAGCACCTGGGAGAGGTTAACGACTACGTCGATTTCGTGGGCGCCCTGCCCGAGAGTCAGCTCGGCTTCGCGCAACTTCTGCTGGGCGGAATTGTTGCCATGCGGAAAGCTCACCACGGTGCAGACGCGCACGCCGCTGCCGCGCAGCGCCGCTGCGGCGGAGGGCACGAAGTAGGGGACGATGCACAGCGCCGCGACTCCCAACTCGAGAGCGTCCTGACACCCGCGCTCGAGCTCGGGCCGCGTGACGGTGGGAGCGAGCAGCGAGTGATCGAGCGTGGAAAGAATGGGGTGGGGCGAGTCAGTCACAACAGTGAGCGGAGATCGTGCCGCAGCACGGCTCGCAAAGTACGAGGATCACAAGCGAAGGCAGGGACGCGCCCGAATGTCAGGCGATCCATCGGCTGCAGCCAAGGGATGCTGCCAGCCTCCAGCGGTACGCCGTTGAGCAGCGTGCCGTTCTTGCTTCCGCGATCGCAAATACGGATACCGCCGTCTTCGATGATCAACTCGGCGTGGTCTCCGGAAACAGAAGGGTCAGAGACCAAAATTTGATTCTGCGGCGAGCGCCCCAGCGTCAGTGAACGACTCGAACCCTCGAGCCGTAGCGGAACGATGCAGTGGGTGGCGCCGTCGAGTTCGGCCAACAGCTCGACTTGGTCGGCGTCGGGGGCCTCTACGCTGGGGACTCGCATCGTGGGCATTTCCGACGTGGCCATCCAACCCTGGGACCGCGAGATCGGCGCCGCGTCGCGGAGGACGGAATGAATGAGATCGCCCAGAAAGCTGGGGTTGGGGTCCTCGGGCGTCCCGACCACGAGGATCAGCGGACCGAAGATCCCAAGATCGCGCGCGCCAAGCTGCACGAGACTCTCGACGAGTTCGCTGGGAACGAGCTTGCCGCTGGTCAGAAGGCTCACTGTTACAGCCTAGCGGACCCCGGTCCGCGGGAGAACCGCGCGGGGGCTTTCGCCCAGCAAAAAGCCCGCTGTCCTTGGACGGCGGGCTTTCTGACAGAAGCGGCGGGCTCGTGGAGTGGCCCAACCCCGCGTTCAGCTCTCGAGGTAGGCGCGGAGCGCACGCGAGCGGCGTGAACTCTTGAGCTTTTGCAGCGCCTTGGCCTCGATCTGGCGAATGCGCTCGCGAGTCACGTTGAACTCTTTGCCGATCTCTTCGAGCGTATGTTCGCTCTTTTCGCCGATTCCAAAGCGCTTCTGCAGCACACGCTGCTCGCGCACGCTGAGCGAATTGAGCAGCTCGCGGGTCTGCTTGTTCAAATCGTTGCTCATCAGGCTGTCCGAGGGGCTCGGAGCCTTCGAGTCTTCGACGAAATCGCCGAGCGTGCAGTCGCCATCTTCGCCGCGAGGGGTTTCGAGACTGAGCGGCTCCTTCACGATGCGGAGCAGGCTCCGCACCTTACTGACCGGAATATCGAGACGCGTGGCCAGCTCTTCGGGGGTTGGCTCGCGGCCGAGCTCCTGCACCAAGTCGTGCGCGGTCCGGTGCATCTTGTTCATGGTCTCGACCATGTGCACCGGGATGCGGATGGTGCGAGCCTGATCGGCGATGGCGCGGGTGATGGCCTGACGAATCCACCACGTGGCGTAGGTGCTGAACTTGTAGCCGCGGCGGTACTCGAACTTGTCGGCGGCAATCATCACTCCGATGTTGCCTTCCTGGATGAGGTCGAGCAGCTGCAGGCCACGGTTCGTGTAGCGCTTCGCGATCGACACCACGAGGCGCAGGTTGGCTTCCACCAGTTGAGCCTTGGCTCGCTGAGCCCGGCGCTCGCCCGAGCCGACGATCTTTGCCAGCTTGCGGATATGCGTGTGCTCTTCGACCGTGACATCGTTGTCGACCGAAGGCGTGACCAACGCGCGGGCCTTGAGGGCCTGAGCCATGCGATCGATGGCGCGCTTGTTGAAGTTCAGGTCCAGCATGGCCTTGTACAGGTCTGCTTGGAGCTTCTGCAGCGACTTTTCTGCCTTGGGGGCCTTGGCCTCGTCGGTGGCTTCGACCTTCTCCTTCTGGAGGGGGGCCCGGCGGCGTGCAGCGCGCTTGATCTTCTCGATCTGCTCAACGAGGCTCGCTGAAGCCGCTTCTTCGTCGAACGTGTCGTCGTCGGCTTCGACGTTCAACAGTTCGCGGGCGCGCAGGCGATTCTCGGCAAGCCGCTCGGCAATGGAGCTGAGCTCGTCGATGACGACGTTGCTCTCGAAGAGCGCGTCGCGCACGGCATTGGTACCTTCCTCGATACGCTTGGCCAGCTCCACTTCACCCTCGCGGGTGAGGAGCGGCACGGTACCCATCTTACGCAGGTAAACGCGCAGAGGGTCGTTCGAGTTCGGTTCGACGGACGGAGGAGCAATCGAATCGGTCGTAGCCATGTGTCTGAGGCGACAGCAATCTCCGAGAGACGGCGTGTCTGGGGCGACGTAGTCTGGTTAAAAATGAAGGACCCCTAGCGCTGCCTCCAGCGGGAGAGCGGCGAAAGATGCGTGGGCCCGGAAAAATATGAGCGAAAACGAGCTGTAAAACGAGTGAGTCTCGAAGCACAAGCGGCGTGACCCTAGCACGGGTTCAGGGGTCGGGTGGGATTTCTCGCACATCCGACCTCAACTATTAAAGTCCCTATAGATTCAATGAGATAAGCCACTCCAGCCTCTCACATCTGACCTGCTTCCGCCGACTGCTTCCGCCAAGGCTGCAACGGCCAACGCCGGTGCGCCGCCTGCCGACCAGAAGTAGGGCAATCTGACACGTTCGGCGCTTTGCGCTACTTTTCGCCCATGCACTTGGGGCGCTTCTCTTATTTTTCAGCCGATCGATCGCTCAGAACCCCGCAGCCGCGCTTG
>JBBQHO010000189.1:0-7102 GCA_038324055.1 Polyangiales bacterium
ACATCATCCGGCGAGACTGTCGCCCACGACTCGCTCCCTGCTGGGCGATCGCGCGGACGGCCGTTGAGTTCGAACGCAATCAAGCTGTGCTCGCCGTGGCCGAGTTCATGGTGGCAGTATTCGCCCAAAAAGCTGGTCGAATTCACGTGAACGACGAAGGCGTTGACCGGAGCGGCCTCTTTCGAGAGGAGGATGCACTCGGGCCGAATCGAGAGCAGCACGCGGTCGCCGACGGTCGCAGACCCGGCGACGGGCACGCTCGATTCCAGCTCGATGGCGCCCGCACGCAAACGCGTGATCCCGCCCTGCCGACCCGAGACTTCGGCTTCGAGTAGGTTCGTCTCACCCAAAAACGAGGCGACGCTGGCCGAGTTGGGTCGGCTATAGACCTCGTGCGGTGGCCCCAATTGCACGATTTTGCCTGCGCGCAGCACGGCAATGCGATCGGCGATGGCCAGGGCTTCCTTCTGATCGTGCGTCACGTAGAGCGTCGTCAGACCATGCTGCTTGCACACGCGACGGATCTCCTCGCGCATGCTCTGGCGCAGACTCGCATCCAGGTTGGACAGTGGCTCGTCCAGCAGAAGGCAGCGCGGCCGCGTCACCAAAGCCCGCGCCAGTGCCACGCGCTGTTGCTCGCCACCTGAAAGCTGGTCGATGCGTCGCTTCTGGAAATCTTTCATGCGCACGTCGCTGAGCGCTTGCTCGACGCGAGCGGGGATTTCGGCCTTGGGCACTTTGCGTTCGCGCAGACCGAACGCGACGTTCTCGCCCACCGATAGGTGCGGAAACAATGCAAAGCTCTGGAACACCATGCCGATTTGGCGTTGATCCGGCGACACGGTGGTCACGTCTTCACCGTCAAACAGCACTCGACCGCTTTCGGGCGTGACGAAGCCCGCCACACTCCGCAAGAGCGTGCTCTTACCGCAACCGCTCGGTCCCAGCAGCAACAGCAACTCGCCTGGCTCAACCACGAGCGACACGCCGCCCAGCGCCGTGTTTGGCCCGAAGCGCACTGTCACGTCTTCGATGGCGATTGAAACTTTGGCCAAATCGCTGCGTCTCTCCGAGGGCAGCAGAGCGGAGACCGACGCCAGACTCAAGCGCCCCGACCCCAGGACAGGCCGTGTCGGAAAATCCGGACGACCCCGGAGAGGCCCCAGACTGCTTGCGTGACGAATCCGCACAGGGCGTGATAAAAATGTACCCGCGAGATGATCCAAACTCTGCGCAGCACGGGTCGTGCACCTCCCGAACGCCGTCGGACGAATTGACTTGCCGACTTCCCTGATCCCCGCCTGGCGTTTCTTTGCGAGCAGCGCGCCCCGCGCGCGACTATTTTTCCGCATGCGCTCGGGCGAAGGCTGGTCCCCGTGGCTCGAACCCCCGCCGCCCCCGGCCCGGCGCTTCTGGAACCTGTTCATCAATCCCTACGAGAACCTGTGGCTCGCCCGGGCCGCACGCATCGAAGAGTTCGCCTCGGACCTCGGGGAGCTCGCCCAACAGCACGAAGCGCGACCCCAGACCTTGGCGAGCTACGCTTGGGTCGAATCGCTGGTGCGAGCCGAACTCGCTCTTACATCGTCGCCGAGTCGGCAGTTCCAATTCGGTGTAGCGGTCGACGAGGACGCGCCCACTTGGATCTCGCCTGCGCTCCAGGGCATGGCGCAAGCGGAGGACGATGCTCACTCCGTTTGAAGCCGCGAATGGTTGTCGGCGACTCGTCGCTTTCGCCATCTTGCTGCAGGCTCTCGAGCTTTCGTTCGTGGCGCCAAGGCTTGCGCGTGGCGCCCTCTTTCCTCTGCCGCCGCTCCAGCAGGGTGTGCGGGGCCTGCTGGTCGGGGGCGGGTTCGCGGCACTTCTTTTGCTCCAAGGCGCTGTCGCTCTGCTGCTGGCGCTCAGCGCGTGGGCTCCGGTCGTTCCCGTTCTGGCGTTCGTCACTCTGCTCGTCGGCACGCGCTTCGACGGCAACTTCAACGGCGGTAGCGATCGCATGACACTGGTCGTGCTCAGCGGGCTAACCATCGAGCTAGCTGCTCCTTGGTGGCCGGCCGCGCGCTTGGTGGGGCTCGGTTGGATTGCTGTGCAACTGACGCTCAGCTACTTCGTGGCCGGCGTCGCCAAGCTGCGTGAACCTACTTGGCGCAACGGTTCAGCGCTGGGGGCCATCCTGAAAAGTGGTCACTACGTCGTACCGCCGAGCGTGCGCCAGCTCCCTGACATCGTGGTTGGAGCGCTCGGCTTCGTGACGCTCGGTTTCGAGCTGACGTTCCCGTTGGTGTTCATCGTAGCGCACACGGCGCCCGCATTCTTTGCGCTCGCCCTGGGCTTTCACCTGGTCAACTTCTTGGTGCTGGGCCTCAACCGCTTTTTCTGGGCTTGGCTTGCGGCCTGGCCGGCGTTGCTGTGCTTCACCGGCTGACAGAAAGTTTCAGCGCCCGACCTTGACGTCGTCGCCGCAGCTCGTCACCACGAACTCCACGCGCCGGTTCTTGGCCCGACCAACGTCGGTGTTGTTGGTGTCGATGGGCTTGTCGGGACCAAAGCCTTCCGATTTGAGGCGCGTGCTGCTGACGCCGTGATCGGCGATGTACTTCACGACGGCCGCGGCCCGATCCTGGCTGAGCTTCACGTTCTTGTCGTGAATGCCCTTGCTGTCGGTGTGGCCTTGAACGTCAATGGTCATCTCGAGTCGCGCCTTCATCAGCAGCACGACTTCGTCGAGGATCGGGAAGCTCGTCGGCTTGATGCGGGCGTTGCCCGACTCGAACTCGACCGATTTCAGGATCTCGACTTTGCCGTCGGTGGTCACCTTGGTGAGCGTCGGACAGCCGTTCAAATCGGCTTCGCGGTTGGGGGGACCGACTTCTTCGGGGCACGCGTCTTTGACGTCGGGCACCTTGTCGTTGTCGTTGTCCTCTTCCGGGCAACCGTCCTTGTCGGACAAACCGTCGAAGTCTTCGGCCTCGTTCGGGCACTTGTCCATGGAATCGGGAATGCCGTCTTGGTCAGCATCGGCGGGCGCGGGACAGCCGTTGCTCGGCTCCTTGCCTTTGCCGTCTTCCTTCTCTTCCGGGCACTCGTCGATGGCGTCGGGGTAACCGTCGCCGTCGCTATCGCTGTCGTAGTGCGCAGCGCGCGGCACGATCACCTTCTTGGGCGGAGGCGACGAGCCTTCGGCGTCCTTCATGGTCAGGTACATGCCGATGCTGGCCATGAGCCGAAAATCGGCCGAACCGTAGCCCGCGGAGAGGCGCGTGCCGCCGCCAAAGTTGGCAAAGACGCGCTTCTTCTCGTCGAGCAAAAAGCGCCCCTGCGCCATCCACTCGACCGTGGTGTTCTGGCTGTTGAAAAAGGTGTTCTGACCCGAGACGCTCTCCAGGCCGGTGCTGCCCCAAACTTCGAGGCCAAGACGGATGCGATTGTCGCGCAGCGGCAGGAAGGCACCGACCGCGTAACGCAGCTCGTTGCCGATGTAGAGCGAGCCGTTGTCGCCGCCGATACTGCCGAATGGCTTGAAGTGCGGCCCGATGTGACCGGTGATGAAGAAATCGCCAAAGTCGTGCTCGATCGCGCCAAGAATCATGGCCGTCGCACCGCGGTCGCCGCCGTAGGCCGTTTCCGTACCCGAAGGGATCGTCACGGCCAGGGTGCCGCCGATGCTCGTCTTCTTGTCTTCGGATTCCCAAGCGATACCGCGACCATCGAGGCGCACGTCGCCCATGGCACCGGCGTGACCCGACAGACCCCCTTGGCCCACTCCCTGGCTGACCGGATCGGCGCCGGTAAACTGACCGGGCACGAACGGCACCATCAGGTTGAAGCCGAAGCGCCCCAAGATCTCGATGCCGACCGACGGGTAGACGAGGATTTGACCGCCGACCGGATCTTCCATGTTGCGCTTGGCGCCTGCGTCGTTTGTGACCGCATCTTTGCGGAGCGGGTTCAAGGCGAAGCCCAAACCCATGTTGCCGTAGAAGCGCGTTTCCTGACCCATGCGCGGTCGGAACACCATGAAGCCGTCGTCGGGTGCGCCGGAGGGTTGCGCCCGATCGAGCGTGAACAGCGAAGCTTGGGCCCCGGCCTGACTGGACAGAGTGAGCACGAACGCGCCAGCGAGCGTCGCTCCCGCTGCTCGTGTCGCCAAGAAAAACCGCTTCCCGCTGCCCATCCGCCCCCGCAAAGCTTTCACGACTCGCGAAGCTACAACGAAGCCTCCTTCCCGACCAAGCACTCCTCTATGGGGACAATGTAGGCCCAGGTCCTGCGACCTGCGGAGAAAGGCGCAGTTTTCCGGCGGCTCTGGCATGCTACATTTTCAAAAGCATGTCGGCAGTCTTTCTTGGTGCGCGGACTCAGCTCCAGATCTGGTTGGCGCGTGCCTCGGGCGCGCTCCTGGCCGCCTGTTGTGCGACCGCCTGCCTGACGCCGCAGTTCGATTTCGGTGACGGGCCTGCGACCATCGATGGCAACGCGGACGGTGGCGGTGCTTTCCCGTTGCCCGCCCACTGTGACGACGGCACCAAGAACGACGGAGAATCCGACATCGACTGCGGCGGGGAGTGCAGCAATTGCGCAAACAGCCGCACCTGTGGTGTCGACGCCGACTGCTCGAGCAGCACCTGCGCCGATGGCATTTGCGCTGTCGAGCGGACATGCACCGACGGCATCGTGAACGGCAACGAGAGCGACGAGGACTGCGGTGGCGGTACGTGCGACGCGTGCGCCGACGCGTTGGCCTGTCGCAAAGCAGCAGATTGCCAGAGCGGCGTCTGCAAGTCGGGCCAATGCGCCGTGCCGTCTTGCACGGACAAGGTCAAGAACGCCGCTGAAGCCGACGTCGATTGCGGACCCGGCTGCGGGGGCTGCCTCGTCGGCCAGGCCTGCACGAAAGCTTCCGACTGCTTGCAGCTCGATGAAGAAAACGATCCCATCGCCTGTGCAACCAAGCAGTGTCGAAAGACGATCGGGATCGCGTCGCGTGCTGCGGCCCAGCAGGACACTTCGACGCAATCGGCCGCGTTCAGCGTCAACATCGACAAGCAGACCGGAGTCGCAGGTCACCGTCTGCTCGTTGTCGCTGTGTCAGCCCTCAATTTGGATACGCCGGTTCCGGCTTCCGTCACCTACAGCGGTAAGGCTCTACAGTGGCTCGAATCAGACGACGACGCGCACGCGACCCATCGCGTCTTTGCCGGCGGCGACAGCGTGGACAAGCTGTTCGGCGGAATTTACGTATTGGGCGAGTGTGATTTGCTCGATACCTCGCTCTCCGGCGTAGCCGTCACCATGCCGGTTGCAGACTGGGCGGGGGCCACGGTCGATGCCATCTTGTTCGAGAACGTTGACCAAGACCTGACAGAACTCGGCCGTTCGGTCGTGCTGGCTAGTGCCCAGAACGTCTCGCTCGCGTCTGGGGCCATGCCGTCGGGCAGCTGGTTCTACGGGGCGGCCGTCAGCCCCAATCCAGGCTTGGAGTTCACGGTGAACGAGGCAGCCTCGCCCATGGCCGGCGCCAGCAGCTTCTTCAACGGGAACTCGAACTTTCGCGGCATCGGCACAGCCTTTGGTCCACTCAACGCCGGCAGCTACACTTTTGCCTGGAACAGCAACTGGGAAAGCAAGATCGCCGTCGGACTCATCTTGAAGCCGGCGACCACGGCCACGACCATCTGCCCGTGAAATCGCGCTCGCGGGCGCTCCGTGATTCCTGACCGGACTCCGCCGTTGGGCCCGCTGTTTTCCGCGCGCCGCGCGCGTGGTAGCCCAGGCCGAATGAAGAGCCGCGCTCTGCTCCTCTGCTCGGCCTTGGCCGGCGTCTCGTCGACACTGCTTCCCAGTGTCGCGCACGCCGCCGCGCCCGGCGGCAGTACCGATGACAACCTGGTGAGCTACGAGCCGCCTGCGACTGAACGGCGCGGCGGCTTCGCCGTCGGTGTGACCGGCGGCCTGTCACTCGTCAACTTCTCCGGCTACCCAAATCGCGTCACCGCCCTCGGCGATCCGGACCAGCAAGTCGACACCGGCGCGGCGCTGGGTAACACGTTCGGCGTTTGGGCAGGCGGCGCCATCCGCGACTGGCTCACGGTGGGCGGTGGTCTGGCGGGCACGAGCACCCTGGGAGGTGACTACGTCGGCAGCAGCGCGGCCTTCGTGCTGCACGTCGAAGGCTTCCCGCTGTGGGCTCTCGGCGGCGGCTTTCGCGATCTCGGTTTGTCGGTCGACGGCGGGCTGGGCGTGGCTCGAATCTACGCGGCTTCGGATCAGAAGCTGGAAAACGTCCTGGCCGACGCTGGCTTGCCCTCGTTCGTCTCGACCAGCGTTTTCTACGAGCCTTTTCGCTTCTGGCACTTCTCGACAGGACCCGCACTCACCGTGAGCCACACCTTCAGCCAGACGATGACGGTGAGCCAAGGCATGTTGGGTTGGCGCTTCGTGTTCTACGCCGACCAGCCAAAAAAGCCGGCCGCGACGGCCAGCGGGTCGTCCAGCTCCACGCTGTTCTGAGCTGGACCGCATTGCGCCGCGCGTGGACGCGCAGCTCCGGATGGCGCGCGGCGCGCCCGAGGCGTCGATCAAACCCGCTTGAAGATGACAGTCGCGTTCGTACCACCAAAGCCGAACGAGTTGTTCATGACGGCGTTGATCGAACGCTCTTGGGCAGTGAAGGGCACCAGGTTCAGACCCTCGGTTTCGGGGATCGGATTTTCGAGGTTGAGAGTTGGCGGGACGATGCCGGTCAGCATGGCCTGGATGCAGAACACGCTCTCGAGAGCGCCGGCCGCTCCCAGCAGATGGCCCGTCATGCTCTTGGTACTCGAGATGGCCAGGCTGCCCCGGGCGTGATCGCCAAACACGTGCTTGGCCGCCAGCAGCTCGTTCACGTCGCCAACACCCGTCGAGGTAGCGTGGGCGTTGACGTAGCCAATGTCCGACGGCGCGAGGCCGGCGTTCTTCAAGGCCATGCGCATGGCGCGCTGAGCGCCTTCGCCCTGGGGATCGTCCCGTCGTGAGCGTGACCGTCCACCCTTCCGGGGAGCAGTACGAGCTCCGCGCGGGCGGTCACCGGGCGACGATCGTCGAGGTCGGCGGCGGGATC
>JBBQHO010000190.1:0-6996 GCA_038324055.1 Polyangiales bacterium
TGGTGTGACGGGCCTTCGGGCCGAGTCTGACGCGATTAGCGTCAATGCCGACAACATCGCCAACGTGAATACGGTTGGCTTCAAGTCACAGCGCGCGATCTTCGAAGATCAGCTGGGACGTTCCATCCTGGCGGGCACCTCCTCGGCATTGCCGGGCTCGGGTTCTCGCGTCACCGACGTTCAGGTCATGCACAAGCAGGGCACGCTCTCCAACACGGGCATCAGCACCGACTTGGCTCTGAGCGGCGACGGCTTCTTCGTGGTCAAGGGCAACTACAGCGGTGTGGACTCCAACTTCTACACACGCGCTGGTCAGTTCGACCTCGACAAGAAAGGCTTCCTCGTCAACCCGACCGGTCTGAACGTCCAGGGCTACTCGGCCAACACCGACGGCACCTTTGACGCCGCTCTGACCTCGGTTCAGGTTCCGACCAACGCGATTCCGCCCAAGGTGACCGAGAACATCATGATCACGGCCAACTTGGACTCGAACGAGCCCGTTCTGACGGCGCCATGGGATCTGCAGGATCCTTCGGCGACATCGAACTTCTCGACCAGCGTCAGCGTCTACGACTCGCTCGGCAACGCGCACAGCGTCGACGTCTACTTCCGCAAGACGGCTGCAAACAACTTCACCTACTACGCCGTCGGCAACGGCGCCGAGATGAACCCGCCCACCTTGCTCAATACGCAGCTGGGCACCGGCACCATGACCTTCACCACGGACGGCGCGCTCGACACGCTGACCCCGGCAACCCCCACCATGACGGCGAGCTTCCTCGGCGCCACAGCGGGTCAGGTGATGGACATGGATTTCGGTACCAGCATCGGTGCTGGTGGCACGGGTCTCGACGGCATCACGCAGTTCGCGAAGGAATCCAACGTGTCGTCCCAAGATCAGGACGGCTACGCAGCCGGAGAGTTCGCGGGCGTGTCGGTGGACGGTACGGGCATCGTGCGCGGCCTTTACACCAACGGTGAAAAGCTCGCGATCGCACAACTCGGCGTCGCCAAGTTCGTCTCCAATGACGGCCTGGGTCGCGCAGGTGGCACCCTGTTCATGCAGACCCGCGACAGCGGCGAGGCAGCCATGGGCACCGCAGGTTCGGGTGGTCGTGCATCGGTCACCGCGGGCGCTCTCGAGGCGTCCAACGTCGACCTGGCCGAGGAGTTCGTGGGGCTCATCCAGCACCAGCGCGCCTACAGCGCGAACTCCAAGACCATCACGACTGCCGACGAGATGCTTCAGGAACTGATGAACCTCAAGCGTTAATTCGCGCGCTGAACTGACGTTGTAAGAGTCATGTCTGCCAAAAACGACGACACCGGGCCCGAGGCTCCAGTGGGAGCAAAAAAGGGGGGTAGCCCAGTCAAGTGGGCCATCATCGCCCTGGTGCTCGGTGCCGTCGGACCCGGCGTATGGCTTTACGTCGTACCCAAATTCGTGCCGCAAAGTCATGCGGCACCCAAAGAAGCGGCTCACGCAGAGCCGGTCCACGAAGCTCCTCCGATTTCCGTTGCTTGGCCTCCGCTCGTCGTGGATGTTCACGACGAGCAGAGCGCCGTTCGGCACGTGAAGATCATCGTGACCCTGGAGAGCCAGGACGAGAAGCTAGAAGTCGAATCGCGCGCCTACACGGCCCGCGGTCGCGCACACTTGCTGGGCTTCGTGCGCAAGCAAAAGTACGAAGATCTGGTCGACAGCGCGAAATTCGACGGACTCCAGACGGAGTTCACGAAGATCATCCAGGAACAGATGGGCGCTGAACGAATTCCACACGTCTGGATTACGGACTTGGTCGCCCAGTGAAGAACGCTGCACGCCCTCACCTCGCTTCCTCGGGCGCCGACGATCGGGGGCTGGGGCAGAGCGCCGTGCGCGCCGTCGACCTCACCGGTTCCCACCGCCACCTGCGCGCAGCGCTGACTGCGTTGTCGACCGTGGCCGAGAGCTTCGGCCGTGGAGCCCGCCGCAGCCTTCCTTTTTTGCTTCGCCAGCGTCTTCGCCTGAAGATGGGCGAGCCTGCCATCGGCAACCCGCGAGAGACTGCCTCCGCCGAAAGCGGTCCGTCCTACATGGTGTTGCTCAACGAGCCCGGCGGCAACGCCTGGGCGTCGCTCACGCTGAACGGTCGCTGCCTGGCGCGCGTGCTGGAGGGCAGCCTCGGCAACTCGCAAGTGTCCGAAGGCGCAAGCCTGGGCGCGACTCTCACGCTCGCGCAGCGCGTCCTCATCGCCAAGATTGCCCAGCGTTTGGGCCAAGATCTCGTCGAGGCCGTGCGCAAGGAAACGCGACTCGAACTGGTCGTCAGCGGTGGCAAAGCCATCGGCGGCGAAGACGAAGACGAAGCCGAGATGGCCGAAGGACTCTACGTCGAGCTCAGCCTCGAGGGGGAGGGAGATCCGGCGTCGATCATCCTCTGCATCAGCGCTGAGGCCCTCGACGAAGCCGTGCGTGAGAGCGACGAGCCGGATGTGGTGCGAGGTGATCCGCGTATCGCCGAAGCGCTCTATGATGTCGAAGTGCCTCTAGTGGCCGAACTCGGTCGTCTTTCGCTCGGCTTGCGTCGCGTGATGGGCTTGCAAGTGGGCCAAATTCTGAGGCTGCCGAGCCTGGTGGAGAACCCCGTGCCGCTCACCATCGGTGGCGTACGCAAGTTCCAGGTGGCGCCCGTCACTTCACGCGGGCAACTGGCCGTGCAGATCGTATCTCGGCACGGGTCTTGAATAGATGGGAGTCAGATCCCATGACTGACTCCCACAATTCAGACGAAAGCCCTTCTCCTTCTGCATTTCCGCCAGCGCAGGCGGGCCCCGGCGCAGGCGGCGTCAAGAAACCGGCAGGGGGGGTGTCATCGCTCGGCATGAGCTTCGTACTCGACGTCCCGGTGGAGGTCACGATCGAGCTGGGGCGACGCAACATGCGCATCGCCGAGGTGCTGCGCCTCGGTCCCGGCAGCGTGCTGGAACTCGACAAGGTCAGCGGCGAGCCGCTCGACATCTACGTCAACAACCGCTTGATCGCGCGCGGCGAAGCCGTAGTCATCGGCGAGCGCTACGGCGTGCGCCTCACCGAGGTGCTCGTCTCCGACACGCTCGAGGATATCTCGTGATCCGCCGGCTCAGCGTCAGTGCCCTGCTTGGCCTGGCCCTCAGCACCGGCATTGCAAGCGCCGAGGACCGCGCCAGCGCCAATCCAGTCAAGGCAAGCCCCGCCGACGAGGCAATCGATGCGGCGCCTGCCGACGCACCCGCTGCGGCCGTACCTCTTGCACCCAAGCAGGTCGCCACGGTGGCTCCCGGCGCGCACCCTTCTTACTTGCGCAGCGCACCGCGCACGCCGCCCGGTGCACCCGCGGCCGACAGTGGGAGCGGCGCTCTCCGCGGGGTCATGGCCTTTGGCCTGATCGCAGCGCTGGGCGCCGTCGCCCTCTACTTGCGCAAGAAGCGCAGCGGCCCCGTGCAGCTCAAGCGCGAGCTGCGGCTGCACGTGCTCGGCTCCGTGCAGGTGGGTCCCAAGGCCAGCGTCGCCCTGCTATCGGTGGGTCACGAGGCATTGTTGGTCGGCGTGAGCGAGCACGGCGTGACCGCCCTCCGCACGTTTGGCAAGGACGAACTCGGCGCGCTGTCCGGCGGCCCGCTCACCTCGACCAAGGGACGAGCCGCGTCGTCCGCCGCTTTACCCGAGACCGCACCCAACGAGCCCAGCCAAGTCTTCCGCGACCTCTTGCTGTCGGCCACGCGCAGCCAGAGCACGCAGAGCGCACCAAGCGCCCAGAGCCCCGTCCGCGCGGTCGCCGCCCGCCGCGCTGCCGATGAAGACGACGGCATGCCCGCCCACCTCGCCGAGGTCCTTCGCCAAGCGGCCGGGCCGGTGGTGTCGCAAATGAGAGAGCAACACGCTGCCCCGGCAACGCGGAGCGAGAACGCCTTCGGTGAACCAGAAGGCCAAGCCAGTGAGCTCGTGCGCCGCTTTCGAGGGCTGCACTCATGAACGAAACGGTTCTTCTGGGCGAGGCCTCGATCGCTCCGGCCATCAAAGTCCTGCTCATGCTGGGGGCGGCAGCGCTGATCCCTGCCGTGCTGCTGAGCGTCACCTCGTTCGTGCGTATCGTCGTGGTGTTGTCGCTCGTGCGCCAAGGGTTGGGCGCCATGCAGACGCCGCCCAGCCAGGTGATCATCGGTTTGGCCCTGTTTCTCAGCGCCTTCACCATGGCCCCCGTGGCCGAGGAGATCGTAGCCGTCGCTTGGAAACCGCTGGAGGCCAAAGAAATCACAGAAATGGAAGCGCTGAAGCGGGGCGTCGTGCCGGTAGAGCGCTTCATGCTGCGCCAGACGCGCCAGCAAGATCTGGAGCTTTTCTACTCGTTCACCAACGAGGCGCTGCCTGAGACGCCGGACGACGTGCCCATGAAAATGGCCATGCCCGCGTTCTTGATCTCGGAGATGACCACCGCCTTTCAAATGGGCGTGATCGTGATTCTGCCCTTTCTCGTGGTCGATCTGGCCGTGGCCTCGTTGCTGATGAGCATGGGTATGATGATGGTGCCGCCCAGCATGATGAGTTTGCCCATCAAATTGCTGCTGTTCGTGCTGGTGGACGGTTGGAATCTCTTGGCAGGGTCCTTGCTCCGGAGTTTCGCATGACCACCGAAGCTGCGATCGACATGCTCCGGCGCGCATTCATCACCACCGGCATCGTGGCCGGACCCATGATTGCTGCCGCCCTGGTGGTCGGATTGATCGTCGGCGTGCTCCAGGCCGCCACTCAAATCAACGAGGCCAGCGTGAGCTTCGTGACCAAACTCTTGGCTGTCGTCGCCACTTTTGCACTGTTTGGGGCTTGGACGCTGCAGGTCCTGGCGGACTATACCGCCCGCTCGTTCGTCAGCATCACGCAAGTGGTCCAGTGAACACTTTCGAGCTTTGGGTAGCCCACGAGGTGGCGGTTTTCATGCTCGAGAGCGCGCGTGTGGCCGGGGTCATCATCGCCGCTCCTCTGGCTTGGATGCATTTACCGCTGCGCGTGCGCGGCCTGCTCGTTCTGCTGCTGGCCTTTTTCATCCACGGACCAGCGGTAGCCGCCGACATGCGGACGGAGAGTACGCTGATGCTCGGTCTGGCTCTGGGTGCCGAGTTCGCGGTCGGCATTTCTCTCGGTTTCGTCGCCCGCCTCGTCCTGGCCGTGGCCGAGATCGCCGGCGACTCGATTGCGCCGATCATGGGCCTGGGCGCCGCCCAAATGTTCGACCCGTCGCTGGGCGGTCAGGCCACCGTGCTCACGAAATTGCTGCGCTACTTTGGCAGTTTGGTCGCGCTTTTGTGCGGGTTTCACCACCTGTTGTTGGCGGCCTTGTTCCAGAGCTTCAAGGCGATTCCGGCCGGTAGTCTGGTCAACCCGATCGCACTCACGCCTTCGATCGTGATGATGGTTTCCGAGATGATTTCGGCCGGCGTCAAGCTCGCCCTACCCATCGTCGCTATCTTGTTCATCTCACAGGTCGCCTTGGCCTTCGTTGCCCGTGCGGCTCCAGCCATGCAGATCTTTTCGATCGGCTTTGGCGTCACGCTGGGTGTGGGCGGTCTGTTGTTCGTGGTCTTCGCCTCGGACATGTTGATCGAACTCGAGTTGCTGAAGGGCTGGGCCGAGAACTGGCTCAGTCGACTCATCCAAACGCTTGCTGAGCAGTTGCCATGAGCGACGACTCCGACAACGAGAAAACAGAGGAGCCAAGCCCAGAAAAGCTCCGCAAAGCCAAAGAAGAAGGCAACATCCCGCGCAGCAAGGATGCGGGCTCGATCGCGGCCAGCGCTGGGGTTTTGCTGCTGCTCGGAGCCGTCGGGCCCAGCGGCTATCTGGCCTTCCGCGGCTACCTGCAGCAAACGCTGGTCGCGCTGGGCTCCCCCGGCGGAGAAGGCCTGACGACCGTCCTGCCGGCCACAGGTCGCATCTTCTTGCTGCTCACGTTGCCGCTGGCGGCTGCGGCGGCACTCGCGGGCTCGCTCATGACCATGGCCGAGGTCGGCATCGGGCTGAACTGGACGTTGATCGAGCCGAAGTGGAACCGGATCGATCCGATGGGCAAGTTCGGCAAGATCTTCTCGCCAAAGACCGCGGCGGTGAACACTCTGCTGACCCTGGGACGCGTCGTCGTGGTCGGCTGGGTCACTTGGTCGATCGTTCGCGACGAATTCGGGAAATTGGCGCGACTGCCGCGAGTTCCCATGGCCTCGGCGCTGGTCCTGGTGCTCGAAATGATGGGGCGCATCGCCCTGTGGTCCACCTTGGCTTTGGCCCTGCTGGCGGTGCTCGACTACGGCTATTCGTGGTTCAAAAACCACCGCGATTTGATGATGTCGCGGCAAGAAATCAAAGACGAGATGGAGCAGCAAGAAGGCGACCCCCAGATGAAAGGGCGCATGAAGCAGCGCGCCCGGGAACTCGCCAAAAAGAGCATCGCGATCGAAGTGAAGCGCGCGGATGTGATCGTCGCCAACCCGACGCACGTGGCCGTTGCCCTGCGCTACCGGCCGGACGAAGGAGCACCGATGGTGATCGCCAAGGGCCTGGATGAGGTGGCCCAGTACATCAAGCGCTTGGCAGCTGACGCCGGAGTGCCCGTCGTCGAATCCCGTGAGTTGGCGCGCGCGCTGCACTCTCAGGTCAAGGTGGGCAAGCGCATCCCGGTCGAGCTTTTCCAGGCCGTGGCCGAACTCTTGGCCTACGTTTACCGACTCAAGCGCCGCGGCCTGCGGGCCTGACCCACTGGCTGGGCGCTGTTCAGCGCCTTTTGACAGGGGGTGTCAAAACATCGACGCGTCGCCGTCGGGAGCCGCGACTTCAGCCGGAAACAGCTGAATTCAGCGGGCAGGACTTGGGCACGATTCTCGCAGTAGCTGGTGCATGTCCGGCCCCCTGCCCGCCAAAAAAGAGAAGCTGAGCGAGCTCATCGTTCCGCTGGGCATCGTGGGCATCATCATGATGATGGTTCTGCC
>JBBQHO010000191.1:0-6866 GCA_038324055.1 Polyangiales bacterium
TGAAGACCGACCCCAGCCCCGCCCTGCCCCACTTGAGCACGCTCGGACCAAACTTCACCGCAAGCCCAACGCCCACGAGAGCACCGACCGCGAGGCCCGCTTTGAGCGCAGCTTCGTGGTAGTCGCCCTGGTAGATTGATACCCCTGCGCTGGCCGCAGACGCTATCAGCCCAATTGGTCCCGGGACCAGCCCCAGCGCGTCCAACGCGAGTTCGGCTTTCTCGTCGGCAGGCGACGCGACGAACGCTGACACTGCCCTCTGCGCGAAATTGTCGCCCTGCGTGCGCGCGCCATCGGAGACTGGTGCCGAAAAATTTCCGGGTCCGCCAGTGCCGCTGACAAATTCCATGCCGGTCGACGCACCTCGCGAGGCCGGTGGCGGCGGCGGTGGCGGCGGCGGTGGCGGTGGCGGTGGCGGCCCCACGCGCTCCTTGGGTATAGAGGACACCACTATGACCATCGTTTCGATGTGCTGGACGCGCTCCTGCGCCTCGACTGGCTCCAACCCCGTTGGATCGGTGAACGCGATCGGATTGTTGGTCGCATAGGCAAACGGGTTGTTGCCGTCGGCCGTCGCGGAAGAAGCCAGCGGATCCGGCGTCAGCGTGCGCCGCAATACGGGGTCGTAGAGTCGACGACCCATGTTGATGAGCCCAAACTCGTCGTCGTGTTCGTGACCGGTAAAGCCGGTGGTGAGAGCAGGCACGGGGCTACTGGTCAGCGCTAGGCCGTTGGCATCGATGCGCCGGCCCCACGGATCAAAGCGGAGCTGCGTGGTCGTCCCGTTGTCGGAAATGAGCGTGGATGCCGAATCGAGGAGGTCGGTAACCACGCTCAGTCTTTCGGTGTACCCCGCTCCGGCCTTGGAGGACTGCTGCGCCACCAGCTGACCTTGAGCGTAGGTTTTGAACACGTGAGTCGTGTCCTCATTTCCGGCCAGGTAGGCCGTTCGCTTTTCGTAGAGGCCGGCGATGGAGATGACTTGTTGCGTCGCGCTCGACTTCACGACTCGGTTGCCGAAAGCGTCGTAGCGGAAGGTCGTGACGTCGGCAGGTCCTCCGCTGGTGTTCTCGATCCGATAGGGCAGATCGAACGCCGTGTTGGCAATGCGCAGTTCACCTCCGCTGCCCGACCGCCGAGTGAGACGACCACCTTTGTCGTATTCGTAGGAATTTGAACCCAGTGCTGTAGCCGCGTGCGGCTTCGCTGCCGATGCCTGCGGGTACGTGTACGTTTCGGTAGCGCTGGGGAACGAGCCGCTGATGGCCCCACGCGCCACAGATTTGATGTTCCCGTCATCGCTGTAGGCAAAATTGGAAAACTCCTTGCCCAGCGTGGAGCTCCGGGTCCATCGACTCATGCGATTGGCAAAGTCGTAGCTGAATTCTTCGACGACTCCTGGCGAGCTAGGAGATCCTGACGCTGAATAACCACCGCCGAACTCCGTACGAAGCCGAGGAAGCCCATTGTCATCGTATTGATAGACAAACCGCTGTTGCACCTGAGTTCCGCGCAGCGTGTCGATCTGGGCCAAAAGGCCAGTCAGCGGATCGAACTTGTCTTCTCGAGCAGACGCGATGCCACCAATGTATCGCTGACGGCTGCGAGTCACGCGACCGTTGATATCGCGCTTTTGGGCTTCCCAAAAAACAGATCCGTCCTCGCCTGTCAGGCGTTTCAGGAGGCCGACATTGTCGTAGTCGTGGTCCACGACACGGCGAGCGGTAGCACCAGTCTCAGGGTACGAGACCTTTTCGATACGGCCGTATTGGTCGTACTGGATGTCGGTGCGATACGCATTTCCGTCCAGGAAGACCCCTTCGGAATCCAACGTCCCCCGGGAGCCATAGCTGAACGTCGTCGCAATGCCGTCCGTGACTGACTCCGCGCGCACCAGGCGTCCAGCGGCATGGGGAGCTGTATCCCAGGTGAACCGGCGCTCTTCGTTGCGACACGACCCCGAAACGTTGCAGTTCGTGGCAATAACCAAGGGCCGACCGAGGCCGTCGTACTGGTAGCTCGTGGTGAAGAGAAGGTTGCCGTTGTCCTCCGGTCGGCCACCGAAGCGAGTCTCGCGCGGCGAGCCGAAGCCGTTGTACGACTGCGTTTCAACCCCCGAGTCAGGGTCGGTCGTTTTGGTTCGGCGACCCAGATCGTCGACTTCGTAGGTCGTCGTGGCCCCGGAAGGCATCTTCAAGGATCGGAGCTGCCCAAACGGGTAGTATGCGTAAGTCGTCTTGACCTCACGTGACCCCTCAAACTGAATAGCTTGCGTGGTCAGGCCGTCAACATCGCGGATTTCCGACGAGCGTTTGCCCTCCGCGTCCGTGGCGTCCGTCCTGGACAAGCCGACATACTGGAGCCGAGAGGTCGCACCATCAGCGTTGATGGTGCGCGTTGGTCGATCGAGAAGATCGTACTCGAACGTCGTAAAGCCATCAGGCGTGCCTGCGGCGTCGTAAGGCAAACTCTGCTCGACGAGACGCCCCAGCGCGTCGTACTCGCCGTCGACGCGCGTGCGCCCGCCGCCCTCGCGCCCGACGAACACTCGCCGCAGCCGCTGAAATTTGTCGAAAATGCGGATGGTCTCGGCGCCGGTACTGGTCGTTTCTCGGACGACTGTCGGGACTCCGGTGTAGCGCTCGATCCCCAAGATGCCCAGCGACCTCAAGTAGTCGGTCGTTCCGTAGGTGATCGTCGAATGGGGGGCCGCTGTTCGCGTGACCGAGCGCGTACGTCCTGTGAAATCGTATCGATTCCTTTCTCGGACCCCATTGGGGTCGATGGTGATGATCGGCAGGCCAAGAGCCGGATGGACTGCCGTATGAGCAACGTGCTGGTTTCCTGGGTCGCGGATCGTCCGCACAAACACACCCGCTTCGTCGTAAGTGTATTCCTTTCTCCGAGACGGTGTTCTCAGGGCTGAGGCCGTTATCTGCCTGATTGTTCCATTTCCGTTCCGCAGGACGCGCGTTTCGAGGCGTTCATCCTGAGCCCCCTTCTGAACTGCCGCGTACTTCACGCGCCCTTGGTCGTCGTAGTCGTACTCTAGGACGACCTTGCGCATGTTCGCGCCTTTGCCCTCACGCTGGGTCTCATCACGCACCAGCAGACCGATTGCGAAGGTGGGCGTGGTCTGATTCCGAAACTCCCGAAATCGGCGGGTGGTCGTCGTCTCTCCCGCGGCAGAACGGGTCTCGTGCGCCTGCACCGCATTGCCGTAGTTGTCGAACGTGAACGACTTTTCGATCGTCAGCTTCAAATCAGCGTCACGGTGAACTTTGCCAGCGTGAACCAGGTCCATGCTGGACGGCGTACCCTCGAAAGTCTTCTGGATGTACCGATCGGCCTCCACTGTATAAACGGCGTGGTTCATCCAACGGGGCGCTTTCCAGGTGTAGTCGGTTCGAACGACGCGCACTTTGGAGAGGTTGGCGTCCAACGGAGACCGGACCTCGGTGAACTTTGGGAACGAGGCGTACGGGTAGATCCAGCCCGGACACGCTTTGGCGCTGCGTGTCTTATTGTCAAAACAAGTCTTGATGACTTCTTTGGATTCTTCTTCGAGCCTTGTAATGCACTCAAAGCCGACGAACCCTCGACCACCCATGTCGATACGGCCGTCGTCGTAGCGGTAGCGCCAGGTTCGGTAGCTGCTGGCAGCTCCCGAATAGGAAGCGACCACCGGAAATGCTCTCTTGAGGCACCGCTGAGGCCAAACGCAGTCGGTGCCTGGCTTGTAGGTATCCCAGTCCGCATCGTCCCCACGAGTGAGGGAGGCGTAATCGATTTCTTCGTTGGCAGTGCTGCCGGCGTCAGCCACCGCAATGCCCGTGAGCAGCTCGCCACCGTTTTCCTTTGTTCGCCGACTGCCCGCAAGGACGGCGGCGTAGAGCCGCAGGTGAACCTCGTCTCGAAACACGTCGCGCTCTAGCTGGAGCACTTCAGCGACACCGTCTCCGTCGACGTCGCCCATGGCGTTTCCGTTCCAGCCGTTGGCCTGGCCGGCGGTAGGATGGTCAGCGATTAGGTCGCTGGTGCCGTTCGCGACGTAAGAAATGTTGTGGTCGTTGTTGAGCCGGTGGAAGAAATTGCCATCGCTCAGCAAAATTTCGGCGCTGTCCTCCGATCGCGACTCGAGCGTGTTGGGGCAGGAGTCAGTCGAGCCATCGAGCTTCGTCGGCGGGGCGATCCATAGATCTGAACGGCCGTCGCCGTTGTAGTCGAGAACTTTGATGGCGCCTGGCAGCGTGCTCAAAAGCTTCGAGGTACCGGTTCGATCGTAGGCGGTGTACGAACGACGAAACCCGTAGCCGGTGTTGATGGAGACGGTGACCTGGTCTTTGGTGTTGAGGACCATGTCCTCGAGGCCATCGCCATTGACGTCCGCGGGAGCCTGCTCGGCGGCAGAACCTGCTCCCGGGCGCCGCCACCAACCTTCTATTCGCTGCAAGCCTAACTGGGATTGATCGATGCCGAACGCTGAATAGCCTTGAGCCATTTCGAAACGGCCATCGCCGTCTAAATCGAATGGGATGAGCCCTTGATCGTAGCCCGCTAGCGCGGGGGTCACATCGTTGGGTCCGTAGTAGTACGAGAGCCCTTGCGCGGGCGCGAGCACGGTGCCTCCACCACTCAGCGGCAGCACTTGCCGCAGGTTCCAGCCCGGGCTCAGGCCGTTTCCGCCTCGACTCGACGAGATGAACAAGTCAGCAGTGCCGTTGCCGTCGGCATCCGCGACGTCCAGGAGTTCGTAAGAAAGGGAGAGGTCCCAGCTGGTATCGGCTTCGAAGCGGCCGTTCCGAAAGGTGTACAGCTGGTAGCCTCCGGCACCATTCTGCTCGTCCGCCTTGTAGGCCAAGATGTCAGTCGCGCCGTCCCCGTTGAAGTCTGCAAAGCGCGAGTTATACGGCTTGAGCTGCCAGTTGATGGAGCCGTCCGTGAAAAGATTCGAGACGTCCTGCGCGGGACCGAAGTAGTCGGGCTTGTATGTGCCGTAGGGGATCGCCTTGGCGAGCCTCAGTATGACGCGGGCACTGTCGGCGCCCCAAGTGACGCCACACCCTTCTGCCTCGTGGCCTGGCTTCATTTCTCCATACAGCAGGTCGGCGCGACCATCGCCGTTGAAGTCCGACAGAACCGGCCTGAGCCACGCGCCTTGGCTGAGTCGAACGGGTCCACTGTCCCATGCCACGTCAGTATGAGCATGCTGCGCGTTTTCTTGCTCTTCCCGGAAGTCGCCTGTGGTCCATCGAAAGGTCGTGGGCGGTAGACATTCTCCAGCAGCGCCGCACCATTCGAGACGCTCGAGTTTCGAAGTTTTGCTGGTTGCGTTGTTGTCGTACGAAAGCCGGTACGACCATTGAACGCCCGAAACGCCTTCAGTATTGGTCAAGACATTAATGCGCGTCAGGAGCGGCGGCGTCGATAAGCAGACGCCCGAGACGCAGCGCGCAATTTGCCCGCTGGTTTCACTTTCCGTGTAGTAGAATTGAACCTCGTGAGTCTCGCCTGCGTACAAGATCTTGAGGGGCACCGGCTCATGAGGCAGAGCGGGATCGAAAAGCCGGTCGCTGTAAATGATTCGGATACTGTTGCCGGATGAGTCCGTGACCGCGACCAGGTTCCACGCCAAGTGGTTCGACAACAGAGTGGTCTCGGTTGGCCCTTCGTCACGGTAGTCTGCGCGCGTGTGTCGCCTCTGCGGCCGGTAGAGGCGCGTGCTTCCGTTGGTACCCCTCACGGTGAAGTCACCTTGAACCCCTCCGGCTTGGTTCGGACCGAGTTGAATGCGCGAATACTCGGCAATTTCCGTCAGATACGTGGAGCCTGGCTGGCCCTCGTCACCTGAGGTGAGCATCAACTTCTTGCCATCCAGGCAGTACGAATCTTTCAGATGGCCGTTCTGAAACTCGATCTGATCGGCAACCTCTTCGACCGCAAGAACCTTCTTGCAGCGCTCAATCTTGGACAGGCCAGAGAGCGACCAGCCAACGCCGACCGAACCGTTGCCGGCTCTGCTGTTGTATGCGAGCGTAAGTGACGGACTGAGACCGTTGACACCTTCCGGTACCTTGATGGGAATGCTGTGGGAGAATGAGCCGTCGTTGCCGATGCGCGAACTGCCGGGGATCGAACCAGCAACATCAAGGCCGTCGGCGGGCGGCAGGCTAGCGTTTGCTCCTGCATTGAAGATCGATCCCAATGCCGGCAACGACGGAGGGACGTATTCGTAGGCAGGCAGCGCCTCAGGACTCGCGTAGCCGCTGCTGTAGAGAACCGCCTGACCCGTCGAGCCGATGCTTCCGCCGCCTTCGTAGCAGCCTGAGATGTATGGGCTAACGAAGGCAATGAGGGTGAGCCACCCCGCGAGCCGCGACGACGTCGAACGTGCCATGCTCGGACGATAGCGTTTCCACGACGGCATCGTCAAAGGTTCTCGCCCGAACTGTCCGGTGGAGCGCCGTGGAAGCGGTGCATTGCCACATCGCGAGCGCCTGTAACTTTTGCGTGTCGAAGACGATCCTTCCCCGCTTCTTGCGCGGCACTCTGCTGATCGTTCGCCGCTTACTGCGCGGCACTCTGCTGATCGTTCGCCGCTTACTGCGCGGCACCCTGCTGATCGTTCGCCGCTTACTGCGCGGCACCCTGCTGATCGTTCGCCGCTTACTGCGCGGCACTCTGCTGACCGGTTCGCCGCTTACTGCGCGGCACTCTGCTGACCGGTTCGCCGCTTACTGCGCGGCGAACACAAACGGCACCTTCACGGTGGTCGTGCCGCTCGAACGCGGGAACGACCAGGTCTGCACGCGGCGCTCGATGCAGCTGGCCAGGCCGCGGTAGCCCTTCGGATCGCCGGTCGAACT
>JBBQHO010000192.1:0-6825 GCA_038324055.1 Polyangiales bacterium
ACGCCATCGAGTAGGCCCAACACATTGATGACCGAGCAGTAGAGGCCCATCGAGACGCTCGGATCACCTCGCTCGACGCGCGTCAGCGTCGCTCGTGTGGTGCGCGCCCGCTCGGCTACCAATTGCATCGACAGGCGACGCCGCAGGCGAGCGTCGCGCAGATCGGCGCCGAGCTTGCGCAGCATGCGCTCGACTGAAATGGTGACGAGGTGCGGCGTCGGCATTGTATCCTGAACGATACATAATGACGGTGTTTGGACTCAGGAACAATGCAAATTCACGTCTTGCCCCCCCGCCCGGCGCGCCGTTCGATGGCGTCGCTGAAGCGGTCGGGCTTCTGAAAGAGCGTTTGCAGCTGCTGGCGCGCTGCCGTGCCTAGGCCGCCCGGTTGTTCGCCTAGGCCGCACTCGAGGCAGATGGCTTCGGTGAAAAGCGGCAAGAAATCGTCGGCGGTACGCTTCTGCCAGACGGAGTCTTCGACGCGGTCGCGGATGACGGCCATTTCGAAATCAATCGGCAGTACTTCGAGGGGGGCTGGGCAGACGATGAAGTTTTGCAGTTGGGCGTCGCCGTGGCAGATGCCGGCGGCGTGCAGCTTGTTGAGCACGTCAAAGATGCCGCTGGCGAAGGTCCAGAGGCCGCCTGCGGTCACCAGATCCAGGTCTTGCGCTTTGCGGATGTTCGCGTCTTCGGGCGAGAGGCCGAGTGGCGAGAGGCGTTTGTAGGGAAGGCCTGGCAGTAGGCAGCTGCGGAACGAGCCGCCCGTGTAGCCGATGGGTTCGGGTATGCCGAGCACCTGGGCCGCCAGGTGGTGCGCCTCGAACTCGGACGCCGGATCGCCGTGCATGCGGCCCGGAAAGTAGACTTTCCGAAAATGCAGCGGGTAGGTCTCGGCGAGCGGGTGGTTAGCGCGGGTCTCTTCACCAGCAATCACCAGATCGGCCGTCATCAGAGGCAAAGAACCGGCGCTACGCTTGGCGATGGTGCGCACGACGAAGTCCTGGCGCGGCGCCCGCTCGACCATGCGGCAATAGTCCTCGTCCAACCAAACTGTGTGCTTGGGTGAGACGGGGATCAGACGTTCATCGGCCATGACCTGAGCAGGTTTGGCCAGGGGGGCACGTCGAGTCAACTCGGGCGGTCAGGCGCGCGCCCGCTCGTGTCTACTTGGTCGCGCCCGGTTTGGCTGCAGGCAGTTTGGTTGCGCCGCTCTTGGGCATGGTTCCGACCGTACAGCGCGCCTCACCTGCCGGGCCCTTGCCGTAGGGCACGCTCCCCGAGCCTTGGATCAGCACCTGGCCACCTGCGGCGGGCTTGGGAATGATTGCGCCGTGGGTGATGGGACGACCGGGTTTTGCGGCCTCGACCTGCACGACGACGTTGCTGCCTTCGACGCCATAGCCCATGTACGACGCCGCGCTGGCGGCTTCGTCGCAGCTCACGTCCTCGGAGCCCAGCGCGATGACCAGCTGAGACGCGCCGTCCAGGGTCGGTGGCGTGCTGGACCAGCTGAGTCCCGGTGTATTCGTCGGGCCAACCACGACCGCCAGACATTTGCACGGCGTCGGTGCACCTTTGCCGAGGGACACGTCGTGGCGGGCTCCCAGCAGCGCCGCCTCACCGGCCCGGCTTTTGTTGCTGGCCGACTGCGCGCCGCTCGAGGACTTGGCCGTTTTCGGGCTCTGGGGTGCGCCAGACGCGTCGGCGTTTTCTCCGCCTTCTTGATCCATGGTCCACGCGGAGCCGGAGACCGCGAACTCATCCTTGTTCGCGTCGGCTTCGGCCTTCGCCTTGCCGCCGGCTGACGCGCTGCCGCAGCCGAGGAGCACGCAGCCGAGGAGCGCGCAGCCGACGAGACCCGATGCCAACACCGAGTGCACGCGCGAAACAGGCGCCGCGTGCGCGCCCAAGGACGAGAGGACACGAGCCGCGGGCGAGCAAGGACGGGTGATCACCTCAGCATCGTCCCACCCCGACGCGCCGGGCCGCAAATTTCCTACTCGTTGCCCAGCTCTTGCTTGAGCTCTTCGATGAGCTTTTTGGCTTTTCGGCTCAATTTCTTGGGAATTTGGACTTCGACCAACACATGGAGGTCACCCCGACCACGACGGTCGAGACGCGGCAGACCTTTGCCGTTCACGGTCAGGACCGTGCCCGGTTGGGTACCAGCCGGGAAGGTAACATCCACTTGGGTGTCGTCGGGCAAGGTGATGGCGAAGCCGCCGCCCAGAGCGGCGTCCGCGAAAGAGACGCGCTCACGCGTGCCGATGTCGAAGCCGTCGCGTTCGAAGTCGGGATGGGATTCGACTTCGATGTCGACGTACAGATCGCCGGGTTCCGTGCCTGGGAGACCAGGCATGCCCTGGCTCGGCACGCGGAGCCGTTGACCGCTGTCGATGCCGGCCGGAAACGTGACCAGCACTTTGCGTCGCTTCTCGACGTAGCGCTGTCCATCGCAGGCATCACACGGATCACTCACCACTCGACCCTGACCGCGGCACGACGGGCAGGTGGTCTGGAACATGATGAAGCCGCGCTGGGTGGCGACCTGACCCTTGCCGGCGCAGGTGCTGCAAACCTGGGGCTGCGTGCCTTCTTTGGCTCCCGTGCCGTGGCACTTGTCGCACGGCGCCGCGCCGCGCACGTGGACTTCTTTCTTCGCGCCTTGCATGGCCTCGCTCAGGCTGATGCTGGCGCGGACGCGCGTGTCTTGACCGCGCTGCGGGCCACGCTGCTGTCCACCGGCACCTCCAAAGCCTCCAAAGAAGTCGGAGAACATGTCCTGGAAGTGGCTGAAGATGTCGCCCATGCCGGCGTTCTGGAAATCGAAGCCGTTGCCGGCCATGCCCGCGTGACCGAAACGGTCGTAGTGGGCGCGCTTGTCGCTGTCGCTCAGGACCGTGTAGGCCTCTGTGGCCTCTTTGAACTTGGTCTCTGCGTCGGGATCGTCCTTGTTTCGATCCGGATGGTATTGGAGCGCCAACTTGCGGTAGGCGCGCCGAATTTCGTCCTCGCTCGCCGCGCGTTCGACGGCCAAAACCACGTAAAAATCTCGTTTTTCGCTCATGAATTTGGCTTTGGGGTCGGAAAGCCTGGGCAAGCTAAGGCTTCTCCGCCCGTTTTCAAGGGCCGAGGTGCAGGTCGGGGGTGCCGACCCCAAAAAAGCGATGGATCAGCTCTCGATGCTGGCCGCGCCCAAGCGCTTTTGGAGGCTGCCAATCGTCCACGATGCTGCCACGAGGTCCGCCTCGCGCTCGGCCAGGCTCCGGGCCAAAGCCTCGAACTCGCGCTGGAAATCGTCCTGAGCGGCGCCACTGGAGCCGCCGCTCAGGGCTAGCTCCGCTACCAGGGTCTTGGCGTAGCTCTCGAGGCGTCCAAGTTCTCGCTCGAGCGTCGCAACCGCGCGCCCCCGCTCTTCCAGTTGCTCCTCGAGCGCGCGGACTTCGCGCTCGAGTTCGTCGGGCGTTTCGAGCGCGATGTTGGTCACCGTGGTGGCGAGCTCGCGCGCCTTTTCTTCGTTGGCTTCGCTCTGCCGCTCGGCCAGGGCGCGGCGTTCGCTCTCACCACTGAGCGATTGCTCGGCAAGCAGGCGGGCTTCGTCGCTGGTGGTCAGCCGATCTTCGGCGTCGGCCAGGTGCTTGCCGAGTTCGCGCAGTTCGCGCTCCTGTTCGCGTGTGCGCGCTTCGAGCTTTTCGAGCAGCTGCTGCTTGGCGGCCAGTTGTTCGCCCAGCGCGTCGGCGCGCGTGCGCTCACTCAACAAGCCGCGTTCCAGGCTCGCCATCTCGGCGCTGGGGCCCTTCTCGGCTTCGCTGAGTAGAGCCTCGAGTTCGTGCTCCAACTTTTTCACGCGCTCGTCGGCCCACTTGCTTTCCTTCTGATAGCGCTCCGCCACGCGCTCGGCGTCGTCGACTCGTTCGCGCAGACGTTCGAGTTCTTCGCTCGCGCTGCTCTGCGTCTTCAACTCGTCTTCCAGACGCTCCAGTTCTGCCTCCGCGTCGTCGGCGCGTGTATCGGCGCTTTCGGCGCGCGATTCCAGCTGCCGAATCCAGGTGTCGCGCTTTTCGAGTTCGCCGGTCAGGCGCTCGATTTCTTCGGAACCGCCGCGCGCTCCCAGCTCGCGGACTTCGTTTTCGAGCGTCTCGATGCGCCGATTGGCGCGCTGCTCGAAGGAGCGCTGCGCCAGGTTGCCGTCGCTCAAGGCTTGCCGCGCGGGCAGCTGAACGATGGTCATGTCCTCGAGCTCGAGGGCTTCGATGGCCTCACTCCGTCCTGCTACGGCAATGTAGAAATCGGCGCCATCCGCGCCACCAGTCAAGAAGCCGTTGTCGAGGGCAGGCTCGGGCGGACCTTCCAGATCCAGGTGCACGACTGCGTAACCGACGAACGGTGTCTGAGCGACGAGCAGCACGCGCTCGAAGGCTGCGTGCACTGTCTCGCTGAAGGCCGAGAAGCGGAGCGCGCCTTTGCGCGATCCGAGCAATCCCGAGCTCGAATCGTCACTCGAGCAGGCGATCAGCGCCACGCCTTGATGGCCGAGCGCGCGCCGCAAGCCCTGCACGAGTTCACTCGGATGACTGGCGAGAGCCAAGTCCTCGACCAAGGCGCAGTCGAAGGCCGAATCGCGAAAGCTGGTCTCGTTGAGTTGCGCGAAAGTGACGCGGCGCTCGCCGTTGTGCGCAGCTGCGTGAGCGACGCGGCGCGGATCGGGGTCGAGAACTTGCACGAGGCGGGCGCCGCGCTCGAGCAGGTGCTCGGCCAGGCAGTTTTCGGCATTGCCGACGACCAGGACGCGGCCGCCCGACAAAAGCGACTCGGCGTGGGCGACAAGGGCGCTAGCGGGGCTCAGCGGGGCTCGATTCATGATTTTGCGGGAGGGTATCACAAGGGGCCGCCTTCGTTGTAAGCCTCGGGCAGACCCGCATGACCCAAGTGCACAAAAAAACGCTCGTCGCCGATGGCCTGACCCCCGTCTCCGCCTACGCAGCCCTGCGCGGCAAGCTGCCGGGCGGCTCGTTTCTGCTCGAGAGCGTCGTGGGCGGTGAGCGCTGGGGCCGCTACTCGATTCTGGGCTACCGGCCGCAGTCCACCGTGGTCCTGCAAGGTCGCGCCGGTGTCGATCCGTTCAGCGAGTTGAGTCGCCTCGTGCCGGCCGGTGGGGACGACGTGACGGATCCGGCGGAGCGCTTCGCCACGGCCCACGTGGGTCTGCTCGCCTACGACTTGGTGCATTTCTCGACCAAGGTCGACCCCTGGCCTGCCGACGTCCAAGGTCCACTCGCGCGCTTGCTTGGCCTGTGCACGGTCGTCGTCTTCGACCACTTGGCGCAAACGGCGACCATCGCGTCGACGGAGGCAAGCCACGTGCGCGAGGCCGAGCTGCATCTGGAGAGTGCGGCCGTGCTGCGCCCGATTGGTCCGCCCGATCCGCAAGCGCTGCCCATGGATCTCGTTGTCAGTTCGAGCGACGCCGAGTTCTCCGCCGTGGTCGAGCGTTGCCGTGAATACATTCGCGCCGGCGACGCCTTCCAGATCGTTCCGAGCCGCACGTTCAGCGTGCCCGCCGAGGGGACCGATCCGTTCGAGGTCTACCGCTCCATGCGCGCGCTCTCGCCCGCCCCCTACATGTACTTCCTCGATCTGCCAGCTGGTGATGGCGCGCCTGCCATCGCCATCGCCGGCGCCAGCCCCGAAACGCTGGTGCGCGTCCAGGATGGGCACGTCTTTCTGCGACCCATCGCCGGCACCCGCAAGCGCGGCAAGACGCCCGAACAAGATCAGGCTTTGGCCGATGAAATGATGGCCGATCCCAAGGAAATCGCCGAGCACGTCATGCTCATCGATCTGGCTCGCAACGACATCGGTCGCGTTTCCAAGACCGGCAGCGTCCACGTGCCGGCGCGCATGTTCGTGGAGAAGTACAGCCACGTGATGCACATCACGAGTGAAGTGCAGGGCGAGGTGCGCGACGATCAGAGCCCGTGGGACGTACTGCGGGCGACCTTTCCGGCCGGTACGCTTTCGGGCGCGCCCAAGGTGCGCGCCATGCAGATCATTCGTGAGCTGGAAACGCGGCCTCGGGGCGCTTACGGCGGCGCCATCGGCTACGTGACGCGCGGCAAAAATCTGGATCTGGCCATCGGCATTCGCACGGTCGTGCTCCAAAACGGACGCTTCGAAGTCAGTGCTGGGGCGGGCATCGTCGCCGACAGCGACCCGGCTCTCGAGTGCCTCGAGACGCGCAACAAGGCGCGCGCCGCCCTGGCCGCGGTGCACGACGCGCGTGAGCGCCATCGCGCGCGCTGAGGACGACTGAGTAGAGCCGTTTCAGCTCCGCAGCAGCGGACTGAGGCGCAGTACTGCCACGCCGGCCGTAGCTTGACCGCGTTCGTCGACGGCCGGGCTGAAATGCATGCGCCTGACGCAGGCGGCAGAAGCGCGCGCAAGCGACGGCGTGCCTCCCGGAGTCATCAGCGCCTTGAAGCGAACGCGCCCGCTGGGGCTTACTTCGACGGCGACCAGGGCGGCTCGGCTGTCGCCGAAGGTTTCGGGCACCAGCAAGTCGCTGCAGCGCTCGAGCCCACTGGCAAGAAGCGGTCCGTGCGCGAGCGCACCACCGAAGTCCGAATTGCCGCTCCCTGTGGGTGTACCGAAGTCGTGCCCGCCGCGATTCCGCATCGCGCCCAAGCCCAACGTCGCGGCGCGGCTGGCGAAGAAGCCGTCGGCGTCCGTGCTCGCCGCCAAGTCCGGAGCTGTGTCTTGGTTTGCCGACGCTCCGGTGCTCGCGGCTGCTCGACGGTTCGTCGTCGTCGCGCTCGTCGCTGTTGC
>JBBQHO010000193.1:0-6816 GCA_038324055.1 Polyangiales bacterium
TCTTCAACTTCGTCGCGCCCATCTGCATTCCGTACTTGCTCGGCCTCGACCCGCTCGATCCGGCCAGCAAACAGATCACCATGTACTGGACGGCCAGCCTGACCAGTCTGCTGCTGGTCGGCTGGGCTATCGGCGGCATTCTCTTCGGCAAGTTGACCGATCGCTTGGGGCGGACGCGTACCTTGCTCCTCACCATGCTCACGTACGCGCTCGGAACCGCGGCTTGCGCATTCGCGCCGCACATCGCGGTCTTGGCGCTCTTCCGTTTCATCGCTGCACTGGGCATCGGTGGCGAGTGGGCGGCGGGCGCCGCCTTGGTGGCCGAAACGTTGCCCAAGCATCGCCGCGTGCTTGGTGGCGCGCTGCTCTACACGTCGGCGCCCGTGGGCCTGTTTTTGGCCACGTTCGTCAACGATCTGTTCACACGACAGCTCGACGGAATTGCCGGCGATCCGAGCTTGTCGTGGCGCGCGGTGTTCCTCACTGGGCTCTTGCCCGCGGCCGTCGCCGTCCTGCTTCGTCTCAAGATCAAAGAGTCCAGTGAATGGTCGCCGAGCGAGACCCCGCCCGCCCTCGGCGAGCTGTTCACGCCGGAGATGCGCGCGCGTACTTGGGGAGGCCTCTCGCTCGCCATCGTCGCTCTGGTCACGTGGTGGAGCATCAGCGCCTTCATCCCCGTCATGGCCAGTTTTTTGGCGCCCGAGCCGAGCCAGAAGACGCGCTTCATCACCATCGCCACGACGGCGTTCAATGCCGGTGGAGTCGTCGGCACCCTGCTCACCGTGCCGCTCGCTCTTTCGCTGGGACGTCGGCCGATGTTCGCCATCTACTTCACGGTTAGCGCAGTCAGCGTATTCGCAGCCTTTGGCCTGCAACTCGAACCGCTTCATCGCCTCTACGCCATGGCGCCAATCGGTCTGGGCGTCTTTGGTATTTTTGGAGCCTTCTCGTTCTACTTGCCCGAACTCTTTCCGACGCGCCTCCGCGGCACCGGCGCTGGCTTTTGCTACAACGCGGGGCGCCTGGTCACGGCGGCATTCCCATTCGCGGTCGGTGTGATCGTTCGCTCGGGTGAAAACCCGCTCGACGTCTTGCGCTGGGTCGCCATCGCGCCCGTCGTCGGTCTAGGGCTCTTGGCGGTTGGGGTGGGCTACGAGACGCGTGAAACGGCGGTCTAGTCCCGAAAACCAGCTGTAGAGCGCCGGCTCAGGCGAGCCTTCGGCAGGCGTAGCAGTCACGAATGAACTGGTTGTGATAGTTGCCGACGGACGCCGCGTTGCGCCAGGCTGCGTGGACGAGTGGCGGAACACCCGTGTATTCGTAGATGGGGCCGCGCTTGAATTCGACCACGAGAGTCTCGGTCGTGCGATCGTAGGTGACCTTGGCGATGGCGCCCGAGTGCTCGGGTTGCCACGAAACCGGCGTCGAAACCTGCGGAGCCGCGAGCGGGGTGGGGATTGCGGCCCGAGCGTCGCCGCCGTGGGCCATGGCGCGCAGCCGCTCGAGTGCCGTCTGCGCGCGTACACTCGGCAAAGCGGCAGGCGACAGCAGCTCGGCGAGCAGTCCAGGTAGCTCGTCGAGCGTCAGCAAATGCGCGCAATGATCGGCGACGAACGAACGCAGTGCCGGAGGTGCGGTCTCGATTCCTTCGCCGAGGGCCGAGCATCCATCGACCACCAGAAGAAGATCGCTCAAAGTCGCGCGACGAAGCTTCCTCGCGGAAACTGCCAGGGTTTCGAGAGCAAGCGCACAAAAATGAGGCGCGTCGACCAAGCGGAGGACTCCCCGTTCGCTGTCGACGATCCGCGGCGACGCAAGCGCGCTCGAGTGCCACACGCTGACGAAACCGCGCAACGCTGGATCAGGCGGAGTGAGCTCGACTTCGAGTTCTTCGAACTGCCAGCGTTCCGCATGTTCGGGGTCGCCTCTCCAGACGAAACCAAGTTCCGTGAGGCGCGCGACCAACGCGGTGAAACCAAAAGCGCTCTCGATGGGCCAAGTGAGGCCGACGACGCTCGAAGCGGGCGATGGACGCGGAAGCTCGGGGTCGTCCAGCAGCGTATCGCGTACGCAAGGGCCGACGAACAACGCCGAGGCTGCGAGATCGTCGAGCTGGGCGTGCACGCGGAGCAGGGGTTGCAGGGAGATGTGACGAAGGTGGGGCAAATTGCCTCGCTAGGCCAGATGCGCACGGTTCCGTGCGCATTTTCCTGCTCGATTGTGGATGAAAATTGAGGCACGACAATTGCGTAGGCCCGTCGTCCCATGCGCTTCCGAGTCAACAGTAAGCTCACCTACCAGATCACCGGTCCTTCCACGCTGATCTTCAGCATCCATGCCCTCCGCACCGCCTCGCAGCAGGTGGTGAAGGAGACCCTCGACATCACGCCGGGCGTCCAGACCGACGAGTTCGTATCCGGCTCGGGCGAGAGCCGCTTCATGCGGCTGGTAGCTCCGGAAAAGATCGACCTGCTCACCGTTCACTATGAAGCGACAGTCGTCACGCACTGCACGGTGATCGACGCCAAGGACTTGGAACGCGTGCCCGTCCAGTACTTGGATCACGACCTGATCAGCTATTTGTTTCCGAGTCGCTACTGCCAGTCCGACAAGCTGGCCCGCATGGCGTGGACCAAGTTCGGCTCGATTGGCAACGCCTACGAACGGGTCGTCGCCATCACCGATTGGATCTACGAGAACGTCGAATATGTTTCGGGAACGACGGATTCGACGACTTCTGCCTACGACATCGTGACCCTGGGCGCTGGCGTCTGCCGCGATTTCGCCCACCTGGGCATCGCCTTCTGCCGCGCCCTCAACATCCCGGCTCGCTATTTCACGGGCTACGCGTACCAATTGGTGCCTCAGGACTTTCATGCCTGCTTCGAAGCCTTCATCGGAGACCGTTGGATCCTGTTCGATGCGACTCGGCTAGTACCGCTCAACGGCGTGGTGCGCATTGCTTCTGGGCGCGATGCGGCCGACGCTGCGGTCGCGACGATCTTCGGACAGGCTCAGTGGTTGAGCGCCGAAGTCAGTTGTGAAACGGAAACGAAAGACTTCCAGCCCCTGACTCGCGCGGAGTTGGGAACGAGAGGAGTCTGCTTGGAAGTTCGCCCATGAGTCGCCTTCGAATCATTCACGATACGGTCTATCGCTACGACGCCCCCGTGACGTTCGGACCGCATCGCTTGGTCTTGCGGCCGCGCGAGGGCCACGACGTCCGCTTGGAGAGCATGGTCTTGACCATTTCGCCGGCGCATGAAATCCGCTGGAGCCGTGACGTGTTCAGCAACAGCGTGGCTCTGGTGACGTTCTTGGAGCCCGCCAACAAACTGCACATTCGCAGCGACGTCGTGGTCGATCGTTCCGTTCATGCTGCAGTCGATCTGGCGCGTTTGCCCTCGGCGGAATATCCACCAATTTACGACCCGTTCGAGCAGACCGTCGTTGACGTCTACCGAGCCTTTTCATTCGCTGACGACGTGCTTGTGGTGAAGGACTGGCTCATCGGTCTCAAGATCCCCGAGCGAGGGGATGCCTTGAGTGTGCTTTCGCTGCTCAACCAAACTCTCTTCAAGCAGCTCGAGTATCGAAGGCGTGAAGAGAAAGGTGTACAGACTCCGGCGCAGACCCTGCGCCTCGGGACCGGTTCGTGCCGCGACAAGGCGACTCTTTTCATGGAGGCGGCTCGGGTCCTGGGGATCGCGGCCCGTTTTGCCAGCGGCTATCTGGATACCGCAGCGTCCCAGGCCGGGCGCGCAGCAACCCACGCCTGGGCTGAGGTGTACTTGCCCGATTCGGGCTGGATCGGCTTCGATCCGACGATCGGTGAGACCACGTCATCCAAGCACACAGTGGTTGGCGTAAGTCACCACCCGCGCGGAGTCATGCCCATTTCGGGCCGCTTCTCGTCGCTGGAGGGGCGCTCACTTGGGCTCGAAGTCGGTGTGCGGATGGAGACGCCTGCAGAGGTCGACCTCCCCGGCCGAGCCCCAACGTCTGATCTGAACGCTCCGTAGCCCCTGAGCGCTAGCCCCGGAGCGCTAGCCGCCAAGCTCTGCGCCGAGTTCGTCATTCGTGATCTGGGCGTCGGGCGGCGTACCGGTCAACAGGAAGTTCTCGGCTGCGTCTTGATCGACGTGGGCGCCCGTGATGACCAGGGTGTCGCCCAGCTCGAGAGTTTCGGTCCCTCGGGGGATACTCGCAGACTGATCCGGCTTTTTGATGGCCAGGACGTAGGCGCCCGTCACCGTGCGCAGCTGGAGCTCGGCCAAGGTCTTGCCGATGGCCGTGGCGCCCTCGACCAGCCTGATATCCCGCATGTGCGTCAGGCCGGGCAGCACGGAGTTGCGAGGGATTTCCAGCTGAGCGCTCGATTCTCGGCTCGGTTTGCGGCGCTCTGCGCCAGGCGGCAACGGCGGTTCCGAGTGCCCGCTGCGTTCGGGCATGCTTTGTTTCGCGATGGCTCGGAGCAAGAGTTCGCCATGCGATAGGATGTCGTGATCGAGCTTGCCTGCGCGCCGCCAAACCAAGAATCCCGATACGGCGAACAGGCCCAAAAGAATCGGCCAGACGGTCTTGAAGCCGAGGCCGGCTCGGAACAAGAGCGCGATGGGTGGGCCGAGCGCCAGGAGTAGCAGCAGGCCGACCGCGCCCCGGAGCAACGCTTGAGCCGCTGGCGAAGGTTCACCCTCGAACACGCGCGCCGCAGCCTTCAGGGTCAGGCTACGCGCCGTGACCAGCAGGGCGAGCACGAACGGCATGACGGCGAGTCCCGAAGCAATGTTGGCGAGCATGCGTTCGCGCCGCTTGGGCATGCCGAAGACCCCAGCCAGAAAGTGACCAATGTCTTTGTGCCAAAGTCGCCAAATGACCAGACAAACGACGATCGCCAGGAGGTCGAGAAGGAGCGCACGGACTCCGGCCCGAAAGACCGAAGGCTCCTTGGTCGTGCGCGTGCGCAGTTCTTCGAACCAGACCTCGTAGAGCGAGAGCAGGTGGCGCATGCGGCCAGGTAGGGCGTGGTCGATCAGGCGAACCAGCAGCTCGCGGTAGCGCATCGACAGCGAAGTCGTCAGCGTGGTGAGTACTGCGACGGTCACGAGGATCGATTGCAGTACGGGTCGGACGACGTGGGCGTTCGTGCCGATGGCAGCCAAGATGAATGCGAACTCGCCGATCTGGCCCAGGGCCAAGCCAGCCGTCACCGAGCGCTGCACGCCGCTCCCGGACAAAATCCCACCTACGCTCACGGCAATCAGCTGACTGGCCACGACGACGGCCGCGACGATGCCAGCGATAGGCAAACTCGATTGCGCGGTTTGCAAGTCGACCGACATGCCGACCGACACGAAGAACACGGCGGCAAACATGTCGCGGACGGAGGCGATCGACAGCTCGACTTGGTGGCCACGTCCCGATTCCGCCACCAAAATCCCAGCGATAAAAGCGCCCAGAGCGCCGGAATAGCCGAGGGATTCGGTCAGCAGGGCTGCGGCAAAGCACAGGCCGATAGCGCCCACGACCAGCGTTTCAGGGCTGTGGGTGCTGATCAAACGGCGGACGAAGCGGGGCACGAAGAACATGCCGATGGCGACGATGAGTCCGAGCACCAACAGGAGCTTGCCCAAGATGGTCAGAACGCTGGCCAGTGACGCGCCCGAGCCCTGCGCGATGGCCGTCATGACTGCAATCAGAGCGATGGCGGCGACGTCCTGGAGCACCAGCACACCAAAGATGAACCGGCGCACCCCGGAGGCGACGGGGCGCTGCTCCAAGATCTTGCTCACCACCATCGTGCTCGAGATGCAGATGCAGGCGCCCAAGAACAAAGACTCGGTTTTGCTCCAACCGATCTCTTGACCCACCGTCAGCCCCGCCGCAAACAGGGCTGCGATCTGGATGAGCCCCGTCACCCCTGAAACGGGCAGCACCTGCAGGAATTTGGAGACCCTGAATTCGAGCCCGACGGCGAACATGACGAGCACCACGCCGAACTCGGACAACACGTGAACGCGCGCGCCGTCGACGAGGTGGAGCACGGGCCCGACGATGATCCCTGCTAGCAAATAGCCCAAAATGCTGGGCTGGTTCAGCAAGCGGAACAACAGCCCGGTGACGGCTGCGACCCCCAGGACGATGGCCAGATCGGAAACGAAGCTGCCGCCGTGCATTGCGTTCCAACATAGACGACGCTGGCCGGGTTTTGAAGTCAGGGCCGGGGCTGTAGGATTGCGCGGTGGCACTGGTGTCCCGGCGGCTGGAAACCGTACTCGAATTGCTCGGACCTTGTCGCTGTCTCGGCGATATCGGGACTGATCACGCACTCGTGCCGGCTCACGCGCTCATGCGTGGTCTCACCGAGCGAGCCGTCGCTGTCGATCTGCGCACGGCACCGCTCGCAGTCGCGCGACGCACGTTGGAAGCGCGAGGCCTCTCGGAGCGCGTCGCCTTAGTCCAGGGTGATGGTCTTGTGCCGCTCGTAGGACTCGGCGTCGATGCCGTTGTGCTCGCGGGTATGAGTGGTCAAGCCATCGAACGCATCTGCGCGCGCTCCCCCGATGTCTTGTCCAGCGTCGAGCAGTTGATCGTACAGCCCAATACGGGCGCGTGGCACGTCCGCGCCTTTGCCGCCGCGGCGGGTTTCCATTTGCGCGAAGAGCGCATGATCTTCGAGCGCGGACGCTTCTTCGTCGTCTGTGCCTTCAGTCCCGGCACGGGCCCCGACGACGCTTACGCGAACCTCGCGACCCGAGCCTCGGACTTGTACCGGCTGGGGCCTCTTCTGGTGCGCCGGCGCGACGCAGTGGCACT
>JBBQHO010000194.1:0-6815 GCA_038324055.1 Polyangiales bacterium
CGTCGATGTTGGCGGCACCTGGAGCGACTAGACCCCATCCGAATACGGCAACTCGTTTCATTTCAATCCAGCACGGAAGGTCGCATACCCGCGAAAGCGGGGCTCGATGGACCGCCCGCGCGACTCTGCCAGTGAGCGCTCGGGAGTCAATGGCGGAGCCGCAAAGGGCTGGCCCTGGAGCCGACACGCCGAACGGCCCGAAAAGTGCGCGGATTTCGTGGAGATTTGGTGGTGATGGGGCCCCATGATTGGCGCTCAGCCAGAGCCTCTGGCTATACGACCTCGGTGACTGCCCCCCAGCTTCCGCTGCACCCCATCGACGAAACGGCCGCCGGCGTGAGCGGCATGAGCCTCTACGTGCCCACCCCCCGGGTACCGCTCGAGGCCTGGTGCCAGTGGACCAACAACCCCTGGGACAAGGTGAAGAACGTCGTCGGTCGCAGTTTCCGTGTGCCCGCGGCTCACGAGAACGTCTACACGATGGCAGCCAATGCCGTGCTGCGCTTGATTCGGCAGTACGATATCGATCCGCGCGCGGTTGGCTTTCTGGGCCTGGGAACCGAATCGAGCACGGACAATGCGGCAGGAGCCGTGATTGTCCGCGGTATGGTCGATCGAGCGCTCGAACAACTGGGTCTGCCCCGCTTGTCACGACAGCTCGAGGTGCCCGAGTTCAAGCATGCCTGTTTGGGCGGCGTTTACGCGCTCAAGAGCGCGCTCCGCTACGTCACTTGCGACGGTGCCGGTCGTTTGGCCATCGTCGTCTCGGCCGATGTCGCCGAGTACGAGCGCGGCAGTTCGGGCGAACAAACGCAAGGTGCAGGTGCCGTGGCCCTATTGGTCGAGCGACATCCCAAAATGTTCGCCGTGGATCTCGGGCGTTCGGGTTCAGCCTCGGACTACCGGGGACCCGACTTCCGCAAGCCTTTTGCCCGGCATTTTTTGGAAGCGTACGCCACGCGCACCAAGCGTCTCAGCGACTTCCCCGTCTTCAGCGGTCGCTACTCGACCTACGCCTATTTGGACGAGACCGTGCAGGCTGTCGAAGCCATGCTCACGCGGATCAACGTGAGCGCCGGGGCGTACTACCGCAGCGTGCGCGCGCTGTTCTTTCACCGGCCCTACCACCACATGCCGATCTCGGCGATGAGCTTTCTCTACGTGCGCGGGCTGGGACGGAGCAATCACCATCTGGACGAGCTGTCGGCCTTGTGTCAGGCGGCGGGCGTCGAACTCGAAGCCGTCTTGAGCGAAACTCGCAGCAGTCCCGATTTGTACGGTCGCGTGCTGGACGGCAGTGCCGAACAAGATCCGTATCCGGCGACGGGCGCGGCAGCAGGCGCCTTGCGCAAACATCCCGAGTTTCTCGAGCTGCTCGAGACCAAGATGAGCCTGGGCGGAAGTCTGGTTCGTGATTTGGGTAACCTCTACAGCGCAGCATTGCCGGCGTGGATTGCTGCTGGCTTCGAGGAAGCTGCCGAAACCGGCATCGAGCTGACGGGCGCCTCGATGGTCATGGTCGGCTACGGCAGCGGCGACGCGGCCGAGGCCATTCCGATGACGCCCGTGGCTGGTTGGCAAGAGGCCGCCAAGAAGATCGCGTTCCGAACGTCGCTGGCACGCGCGATCGATCTGAACCTCGAGCAGTACGAGGCGCTGCATGACGGCAGGGATCACAGCGGATTGGCACTGGAGCCTCAGGACGAATTCGCCATTCTGCGCGTCGGCGAGAACTACGGTCCCAGTTTTCAGGATCTGGGCGTCGAATATTACGGCTACGTTACCCGCACTCCTGCCTGAAGCTCGGCCGGCCGAGTTTCATAGACCCGGCAAGCGGAACTGCAGCACGGAAAAGTAGGTGAAGACGCCCTGTGCCACGAGGACGGGCGGTAACCGGCCGCTGACGCGGCGCACGAAGCCCAGCGCAAGACCGCCCAAGAGCGCCGCTAGAAAAAGCAGCGGGTTCAAGCCCACGCCTTCGGCCCGCAGGGTCCACAGCGTGGGACTGGCGACGAAGGCATAGGCGAGCGCCGCGGTGATCCAGCCCCAGCGCTCTCCCCAGCGCTCTTCGAAGACTTCCTGCACGTAGCCTCGAAAGACGACCTCTTGAGCGACGACAATCGCGGCGAGCAAGACGGTCAGAAGCAGAGACGACTGCAGGCGGTTGGGGTCGCCGAGCTGCAGGTAGAGGCGAAACAACCAGAGCTGACTTGGCGAGCGCAGGGCGGCGAACTGCGTGCGACCGAACCAAGTGGCGAGCAGCAAAAGGACCGCGACGCCTGCACCCAGGGTCAGGTCGCCGCCGCGGAAGCGGAGCAGGGGGCCGAGCGCGCCGGCTCGGCGTAGCCGGTGCAAGGCAAATCCGCCGGCCAAAATAAGGGGGATGCCGAGCAAAACCCAGAACAAGGTCGTGTCGGCGAAACGAGGATCGAAGGCGACGCCCAGCGCAACGGTGAGCGCGCCGAGCAAGCCGAGAGCGGCCTTCACGCGCTGAACTCTCCGGACGTTGGCGAAGTGTCCAGACGATCGGCGATCCACTCCAAGACATGGGTGGCAACCACGGGCTTCGGCAGCGGCCCCAGTTTGCGGCAGTCCTGGGCCGACACCAAAAGTACCGTGTTGTCTTCGAGACCCAAGCTCTCTTGGGCGGAATTGGCGACGATCAGATCGACGCGCTTGTCGATCAACTTGCGTCTCCCGAGTGCTACCAAAGCATCGGCCTGCGCAGTCTCCAAAGCGAAACCGACCAAGACCGGGCTCTGCCGGCTCCGTCGTTTGCCGATCGTCGCGAGGATGTCCGGATTGGGCACTAGCTCCAGCTGCAGCGCATCGGGCCCCCTCTTCAGCTTCTCGTCGGCCGCCATTCGAGGGCGGTAGTCGGCGACCGCGGCGGCCATGATCAAAACGTCCGCGTCTGCCAGATCGGGGCCCAGCGCGCGGTCGAGAGCGGCGCTCATTTCCAGGGCAGACTCGACGTCGACCCGTGCCACACCGGCCGGCGTGGGCAGGGCGACGGGGCCCGTGATCAACGTCACACGAGCCCCTTGGCGCGCCGCCTGTTCGGCTAGAGCAAAGCCCATTTTTCCTGACGAATCGTTGGTCAGTGCGCGCACCGGATCGAGACGCTCTTTGGTTGGTCCCGCCGTGACGACGACGTGTTTGCCGCGCAGCAGGCCCGTCGTCGAGTACGCGAGCTCGAGTTCCTGCACAATCCGCTCGGGGTCTTCGAAGCGACCTTCGCCGATGGCGCCCGAGGCGACCTCGCCGTGTGCGGGTCCGATGAAGCGCGCGCCGCGCTTTCTGAGGCGCGCGACGTTCTCTTGCGTTGCCGTGCTCGACCACATGCTCGGGTGCAGTGCGGGCACCAAGAACAACGGCGCCGTGCTGCACAGCACGGTGGCGCCGAGGAGATCGTCCGAACGACCTTGCGCCAACCGCGCCACCGTATCGGCCGTTGCTGGCGCGACGACGATGCCTTGAACGCTACCACCGAGCTCGACATGGAGCTCGCCCGGCGTCGACCACATGTCGCCGTGCACGCGTGCTCCGAGGCCCGCGAACGTCGCCTCGCCGACGAAATGACGCGCGGCTTGGCTCAGGACAACGTCGACGCTTGCCCCAGCTTTTTGCAACAGTCGCAGCAGCGCCGGCGCCTTGTAGGCCGCGATGCTGCCGGTCACCGCTAGGAGCAGGCGTTTGTTGGCCAGCGTGCCCAAAGGGCTGCTCGGGATTTGCGCCATGAGACCCTCGTTTATCACGGAGGCGTCTGCGGGTCGAAGTTCGAACGCGCAGCCGTGGATCAGAAACCGAGCAGCGAGCCGCCTTGGTACACGATGAAGCTACACGCGTAGGCGAGCGCAGTCATATAAACGAACAAGAACGCCGGCCACTTGTAGCCGTTCGTCTCTCGCTTCACGACGGCCAGGGTACTCATGCACTGGCACGCTAGGGCGAAAAAAATCATCAGCGAGAGCCCGACGAGTGGCGTGTAGACCGGTTGACCGTCCGCGCGGCGCTCCCGGCGGATGCGATCACGCAGAGGCAAGGCTTCGTCGTCGACCTCACCGATTCCGTAAACGAGGGCCAACGTGGAGATGAACACTTCACGCGCGGCGAAGGCGCCGATAATGCCGGTTGCGATTTTCCAATCGAATCCGAGCGGCGCGAGCGCGGGTTCCAGAGTCTTGCCGAGACGCGCGCCGTAGCTGTTGTCGAGCCGGGCGCTTTGTCCAGAAGTGGTCGCCGCCGGACAAGCGGGCGACGCGGTCCGGGCCGGGCTTGCCGCCGTTTCCGCGACTTGGCTGGGCGGACAGTCGTGCGTGACGTTTTCTGCCTGACGCGGGAAGCTGAGTAGCGCCCAGAGCACAATCGTGGCGGCGAGGATCACGGTCCCCGCCTCGCTCAGGAACTGCCCAGCTTTTTCACGCATCATGCGTACGGTCGGACCAAGACGGGGCCGGCGATAGGGCGGCAGTTCCAAGATCAGCGGCACGGCGCGTCCGCGGATCGCCGTGCGACCCAGGACCCAGGCGGCCAGAAACGAGATGACCAGGCTGAACACGTACATTCCCACCATCAGCAGACCTTGGGTGGGCAACCCGAACAAACTCGCGACCGGAAATAGCGCGCCGATAATCAGCGTGTAGACGGGCAATCGCGCACTACAAGTCATGAGCGGCACGACCATCATCGTCAGCAACTTGTCCCGTTTCCGCTCGAGCGTACGCGTCGCCAAGATCGCCGGAACGGCGCAAGCAAAGCCGCTGAGCAGCGGTACGAAGGCGCGACCGTGGAGGCCCAGTGCTCGCATGATGCGATCCATCAGGTAGGCAATTCGTGCCATGTACCCCGAGTCCTCCAGCAAACCGATGAAGAAGAAGAGCAGCAGGATCTGGGGCAAGAACACGATCACGTTGCCGACGCCGAGCACGACGCCTTCGACCACCAAATCGGTGAAAATGCCTCGAGGCAGCACCTCGACCAAAAACTGCTGCAGGCTACCGACGGCCCATTCGATCAGGCTGATTGCCGGGTCGGCCCAAGCAAACAACGTCTGGAAGACGACCAGCATGGCCAGCAAGAATGCGACGAACCCCGAGACAGGGTGCAAGAGCACGCGATCGAGGCGTTCGGTGACCAGCAGCCTCTGCTCGGCGTCGCCGAGTTCGAGCCGGGCGAGCAAAGCGTCGATGGCGCCGTAGCGGCTTGCGCTGATCTCCAGATCGATGTCGCGCCCCGAAGCGAGGACTCGAGTGACTCGCGAGCGCAACTCGACGGGGATGTCGACCAGCTCGTCGTGCTCGTCCAGACTCGAAAGCGCCCACAAGGCGAGCGCGCGGTCGCGCTCGACGTTCGAGCGCCAGGCCGAGGGCAAAGCCTCGACGACGCGATCGAGATCGCGGCGCAGCGCTTCGGGGTAGGGCACGTGGAAGAGGGGGAGTTGCGGTGGGCTCAGGACGAGTTCGGCCGCGCGGCGCAGGAGTTCTTGGCCACCGAGCCCCGTCTGGCCGTTGGTCGTCACGACGGGCACGCCCAGGAGGCGTTCGAGCGCTGCCGGTTCGGGTGCAGCGCGGCCTGCCTCGTCGGCCATGTTCAGGGCTACGATGAGCGGGAGACGGAGTTCGATCAGCTGCGCCACCAGATAGAGACAGCGACTCAACTGGCCTGCGTCGACGACAGCGACAAGCACACTCGGTCGCGCCTCGCTATCCATGCCCAGCACGGCGGCGAGTGTGATCTGTTCCTCGTGCGAACGCGCCGCAAGCGAGTAGGTCCCCGGAACGTCCACGAGTTCGAGCTCACGCGTACTGCCATCGGTGAGTCGCGCGCTGGCACGGCCCGAGCGGCGATCGACCGTGATGCCCGGGTAGTTGCCGACGCGCGCGCGCGCGCCGGTCAGGCAGTTGAACAACGAGGTCTTGCCCACGTTCGGGTTGCCGACGAGCAAGAGCACGTCGGGGGTGCTCGGGGCGATTTGGTTCACGACGGCCCTACCGGTGTGACGCGGATTTCGGCGGCCTCTTTGCGTCGAATCGACAGACGGCAGCCGCGCGCTGCGAGCTCGAGCGGGTCACCGAGCGGAGCGACGCGCAGGACGCGGACCTCGGTTCCTGGAACGAGACCGAGTTCGAGCAGGCGACGACGAAAGGAGCGCTCGCCAGAAACTTCCTCGACGCGCCCCAGCTGACCGATTTTCAGCTCCAGGAGAGTCACTGCCGTTCTCTAGCAAACTGAAAACGATTTTCAAAACGGGGTTCATCTGCCCAGAACGCCGCTGAGCACGCTGCGCAGCAGGTTGGGCTGAACGGGCTTGTCCAACGTGGGGTTGTCCACGGACGCCAAGAAACGGCGCGCCTGCTCGGTGAACGCCCCACCGGTCAAGAATACGAAGCGGCTCGCCGCCTCTGCGTCGCGGCGGGCGATCTCCGCATGCAGCTCCATGCCGGTCATGACGGGCATCATCAGATCGCAGACCACTAGATCGAACGGCCCGAAGTCGTCCATCAGGGCCAAGGCCTCCTTGCCGTTCATCGCAATCTCGACGTCGTGCTGGTCCTGGAGCAGGCGAGCGACGCTGCGGAGAATCAGCGGTTCGTCGTCGACGACGAGCACGCGAGCGCGCCCGACGGGGTTATTGGAAGGAAGGCGGCGTGCTGAGCGCGGCGTTTGGTCCTCGCTTCGGACCAGCGACACGCGAAAGCAGCTGCCTCGGCCGGATTCGCTTTGCACCGAGAGGGTTCCTTCCATGGAATAGACGAGGCCGTGGCAGATGGACAGTCCGAGTCCGGTGCCCACCCCGACCGGTTTGGTGGTGA
>JBBQHO010000195.1:0-6792 GCA_038324055.1 Polyangiales bacterium
CGACTGGGGCGCTTTCGTCGCTCTGCCCGAAGCCGAGTACTTGGAAGGTCTGGTGCACGCTTCCGAGGTCAGTCACGATCCGCGCGAGCGCATCGTCGAGATCCTCAAGCCCGGCCAGAAGTTCCAGGTCAAGATCCAGAAAATCGACGACAAGGGCAAAATCTGGTTGAGCCGCAAGGCGCTGCTCGAAGATCCGTACGGCAAGATCTTCGACAACATCAAGCCGGGTGACATCGTCGACGGCGAGGTAGTGGGCGTCGAAGAGTTCGGGGCGTTCATCAAAATCGCAGACGGAGTCGATGGTCTCTTGCACGCAGCCGATCTGGGCGTCGTGCGCGTCGACGACGCGCGCAAGGTCATCCAGGTGGGCCAGACCCTCAAGGTCTTGGTCCATCACTTCGACGAGAGGCAGCGGCGCATTGCCCTGCACCCCGCACCGACCGACGCTCAGGCAGAGGAGACGCGACAGAAGGTCGTCAAAAACGGCAAGCTCCAGGTCGAAGTGGCCAAAGTCGAGATCCCCGGCCTGGTCGTTCGCATCTTGGGAACCACCGGTCGCCATGCCCGGGGCTTCATCCCTGCCGCCCAGACGGGTACCCAACGCGGAGCCGAACTGAAGAAGCATTTCAGCGTGGGCCAAAAGCTGGAGGTGCTGGTGGTCGAAATCGACCGCGGTGAGGCGAAGCTCAGCATCGGGCGCCTGGCTCAGGACGAAGAGCGCCGCGCGCACAAAGAGTACCAAACCAAGGTCAAAGCCGAATCCAAGTTCGGCACCCTGGGCGACTTGCTCAAGCAAAAGCTGGGCGGCTGAGTCCGACCTGGCCGGGTCCTCCCCGCGGGCGGCCCCAACTCCGGCGGGAATGGCAAAATTCCCTGCACAAAAGAACGCCTGCCGCGTTGACAGGCACCAGACGTTCGCTCATATTCCCCGGCCCCGTGACCCTCCGGTCACCTTTCAACGAGTTTTTTTCAAATGGTTTCGAACACTCGGCACACCCAGACCCGTCGCGAGATCCGCGCCAAGTCCGCAGGCACCGCGCAGAAGCGCGCTCGCGCCAAGGCTGGCACTCCCGCGTTCCCGATCCACCCCGAGGGTTACGACCCCAAAGCCGCTGACGCCAAGCCCAAGGGCTGAGCTCCACGAGTAAGAATATGGCCAATCACGTCTCCGCCGATAAGCGCAACCGTCAACGCATCGTGAAAACGCTGCGCAACCGCTCGGTTCGCACCGCCGTTCGCAACGCACTCCGCTCGGCTCGCGCCGCACTCGAGGCCGGCGACAAGGCTGCAGCCACCGCGCCCGTGAAGTCGGCAACGTTGATCCTCGCTCGCGCAGTGAGCAAGGGCGTCCTGCATCAGAAGACGGCTTCGCGCACCACGTCGCGTATCGAGTCCGCTCTGGCCAAGCTCTGAGCAAACGATCCCGTCACACGCTGCCAAACGACGAGTCGCACCAACCCGGTGCGGCTCGTTTTTCGTTCCGCCGCCGGCCGATAGCGCCGCCGCCCGATAGCGCCGCCCGATAGCGCCGCGGCCCGATAGCGCCGCCCGATAAGCGCTCCAGCTCCCCAGCGCGCAATCGTTTCGCTGGGCGAAGAGCGAGCTTGTTGCGATGCGCCGACTAGCTATCGGCAGAGCTACCAATCGAACGCCGAACTTCGACGTAGACGTCGTCGCCCTGGACAATTCGATAGATCTTATCGGCAGAGCTACCAATCGAACGCCGAACTTCGACGAGGCTGGCAACGCGGCGCGCCAATGAACTGCGCTGCCACTTGGTCGGGCACGGCCTGGTCACCGTGGTCTGCAGGACGCCTTCATGCAGTGCCCCTCCGCATTGCACCTGCCATCACATTTCTCGAATCAGTAGACGATCAGCCGACGACTCGGCGGGAGCGGGCGGGCGGGACCAAGCGAAACGGGGGCGACGACCTCGCCCGTCTCGCGAGCTAGAACGGCAGTGAGCCAGCGGTTCAGCGAAAGCCCCTCGGAAGCGGCGCGAATGGCGAGCCTCCGATGCAAGTCGCTGGGGATGCGTAGGCTGAGACAGCCGGAAAACGGGCGTTCAGAAAGCGGCACTGGAGGTATTTCTCCGCGCGCCGCGAGCCTCTCAACACGAGCCTGTGCCGCGACCAGCGCCTCATCGAGCGCTTGATGCGGATCGCCACCGACTGCAGGCTCCTGGCGTCGCAGCTCAGCGCAACTAGCCACCCAGTCTTCTTCGTTGCAATCCCAACTGATGCTGTACGTGTAGTGACGAACGTCGACCATGCGCCTGACTCGGCCACGCGCACTGACCATTGCGTTCAATCGCGTCGGATGCGCCCTCTCGACAGATGCCTCTCGACCGACGCCTCACGACCGACGCCTCACGACCGATGGCCCGTCGCTCATCTGGCGGCAGGCATCGGCATCAGCGTTGTGGTATCGCTGGCGATAGCTGTTCGAGGCACCGATAAACGCCACTCGCCCGAACTACTGGGCCCGTTCGCACCGAAGGGATCACGCTGCCCCGCAAGGCGCCCGCGCGCCCCGGCCTGCATGCACGCCCCGACCTTTTGGCGCTCGCCGCGTGTTCCAGCGCGAAGTGAGGGGGCTGGTGGGGGGCCTGGGTGCATGAAAGCGGTCTGTCTGGCTCAATTTCGGCCATGTATCCGAGCAGAAAGCGTTCCAGTCGCGCTGTACCTCAGATATCCTTCCAGTGGAGAATTTATCCATGAGCGACGCGATTGAGAGCTTCAGCGGTGAGAGTGAGCGCTTTGAGCCCCCCAAGGAGTTCGCGGCCAAGGCCCGGATCCAGAGTCGCTCTGCCTACGACGTGCTGTACGACGAGAGCATCGATTCCCCGGAGACATTCTGGTGGCGCGAGACTTCGGACCTATCCTTCCAGAAGAAGTGGGATCGATTGGTCGATTGGAAGCTGCCGTTCGCCAGATGGTTCGTCGGCGCCGAGCTGAATGTCAGCGCTAGTTGCGTCGACCAGCACCTCGAAAACGGTCGTCGCGACAAGACGGCCATCATCTGGGAAAGCGAGCCCGGCGAAACCGTCAGCTGGACCTACGGTGAGCTGCACGAGCGCGTCGTAGCCTTCGCCGCGGCGCTGCGCGAAGCCGGAATCGGCAAGGGTGATCGCGTCGCCATTTACATGGGCATGGTGCCCGAGGTCGTGGTCGGGATGCTGGCCTGCGCTCGCGTGGGCGCGCCGCACACCGTCGTGTTCGGAGGTTTTGCAGCCGAAGCCCTGCGGGATCGCATCATCGATTGCGGAGCCCGCGCCGTGCTCACTCAAGACGGCGCTTGGCGGCGCGGCAAAGTGGTACCGCTCAAAGAAACGGTCGACGACGCGGTCAGCGGCTGTCCGACTGTCGAAAAGGTGTTCGTCTACAAGCGCCTCAGCGATGCCGATTGCGCCATCAGCATGCAGGCCGGGCGCGATCTGGACTGGTACCAAGCCGCCAGCGTGGCCGATGCCACAAAGGGCCAGGCCGAGATCGTCGACGCGGAGCACCCGCTGTTCATCCTTTACACTTCGGGCTCGACGGGCAAACCCAAGGGCGTCATGCACACGAGCGCGGGCTACTTGGTCGGCGCACATGTGACGACCAAGTACGTCTTCGACATGCAGGACGAGGACGTCTACTGGTGCACTGCAGACGTCGGTTGGATCACCGGCCACAGCTACATCGTCTACGGGCCGCTCTCCAACGGAGCGACCTGTGTGCTGTACGAAGGGGCACCCAACCAACCCGACTGGGGTCGCTTCTGGGAAGTGATCGCCAAGCACAAAGTCAGCATTCTCTACACGTCGCCGACGGCCATCCGCGCCTTCGTCAAAGCGGGTGACGAATGGGTCGACAGGCACGATCTGTCTTCGTTGCGTTTGCTGGGCACCGTGGGCGAGCCGATCAACCCGGAAGCCTGGCGCTGGTTCCACACCAAGATTGGCCAGAAGCGCTGCCCGATTGTCGACACCTGGTGGCAGACGGAGACCGGCTCGATCATGATGACGACCTTGCCCGGCGTGCACGCGGTCAAACCCGGCAGCTGCGGCGTGCCGTTCTTTGGCGTGAAGCCCGACATCGTCTCGAGCGAAGGCGAGAGCCTCAAGCCGGGCGAAGGCGGCCTGTTGGTTATCCGTCAGCCATGGCCCAGCATGCTGCGGACGGTCTGGGGCGACGACGAGCGCTTCCAGAAGCAGTACTTCGCGGACATACCGGGCTGCTACTTCACGGGCGACGGGGCGCGCTACGACACCGAGGGCTACTTCACGGTGGTTGGACGCATCGATGACGTGCTCAACGTTTCCGGCCACCGTTTGGGCACCGCCGAAATCGAGAGCTGCTTGGTCGCCCATCCGGCCGTAGCCGAAGCCGCAGCCGTGGGTCGGCCGCACGATCTCAAGGGTCAGGCGCTAGCGGTTTTCGTCAGCCTCAAGCCTGGCTTTGCGCACGACAAGGCGCTGCAGAACGCTTTGGCTGAGCACGTTGGTAAAGAGATAGGGAAATTCGCCCGACCCGACGACGTCATCCTGGTCGAAGGACTGCCAAAAACGCGCAGCGGCAAGATCATGCGGCGGATTCTCAAGGACATCGCAGCCGGCCGCGAAGTGACGGGCGACGTTTCGACGCTGGAGGACAGCACGACCGTCGAGAAGATCGCTCGCGCCTTCAATGAGCGCTAGGCTCCACTGGTGGTGCGCGTCGTCCGCTCGAACGAACTGAAGCAGCTGCTGCTGCCACTGATGGTCGCGCATCCGGAAGGCGCGCTGCTGTTCGACGCAGACGGCACGTTGTGGTCCCACGATGTGGGTCACATCGTATTCGAGCACGCTTGCCAAGCCGGACTGCTGCGCGAAGCCGCTCGCGAAGCCCTGCTCGAGCAAGCGCAGAAGCTCCAGCTGGACGTGCCAAAAGACGCGACGCCAAGCCAAATCGGTTTGCTGTTGGTCGACGCCTACCTGCGCGGCGACTACGATGAAAAGGCAGCAGCGGAGATGATGGTCTGGGCCTACGCTGGCTTCGACGAACTGGAGTGGCGCGAGCTCACGCGCCATGCGCTCGAAGAGGCGCACCACACGCAGGGCCTCCACTTGGAAGTGGTTGAGTTGGCCGATTGGGCGCGCCGGCACGGACACACGACGTACATCGTTTCGGCTTCGCCCCGCCTGGTCGTCGAGGAGGCCAGTCGTGCGCTCGGCTTCGCCAGCAACTGCGTTGCCGGTGGCGTCCCGGCCCAGCGTGGGGACGTCTACGAGTCACGCATGGAGGGCCCCCTGCCCTACGCTGGGGCCAAGGTCACTGCAGGCCTAGCGTTGACGAAGACTCGTCCGTGGCTCGCCGCTTTCGGCGACAGCGGGTTCGATCTCGAAATGTTGGGTCGCGCAGCGCTAGCTGTCGGCATAGGGGAAAAATCCGCCTTGATTGCGGGGCTCCATCGCTTCCCCAACGCCGTTCGCTTGAATCCGCCGTAAAGTGCACGACGATTCGGTCGTTGCTCCGAGTCTCACTGGTGAGACTGCTCGACCTTCGCTACACGCAGACCGTCATGGCTCAAACTTCCGTTCGTGGCCTGTTCGTCGCCCTTGTCTCCATCGTCGCATGGACCGTCACAGGTTGCGGCGGTGATCCCAAGGAAACCAAAAAGCCTGGCTACGAGATCGACGACGAGCGCGACGACTCCAACGGCGGCATGGAGATGATGCAAGAGTTCGGCGGCATGAACGAGGAGAAGGTCAGCAAGACCATCGAAGGCCTCTATCCATCGCTGACTGATTGCCTCATGAAGGGTTATGAGCGCGTCGAGTTCTTGGGTGGCGAGGTCGCATTCTTGGTCAAGGTGAACCTCAAAGGCGAAGCTATCGCGGCTCAAGCCGAGCGCTCGACCCTGGGTGATTTCCAATCCGAGCAGTGCATGCTGGGCAAGCTGAAGGACAGCCGCTGGCCCAAGCCCGTCGGCGGCAAGATCGGTTTGGCGCGCACATCGATCGCTTTCGATCCCCCCGCCGACGTCCGCGCGCCGGTCGAATGGTCCGAGAGCGACATCGCCACTGTGCTGTCTGAGGCGGATTCCGAGCTGACCGGCTGCGGCCGTGGCGGCCCGTTTTCAGTCACGGCCTACGTCAACACGCGCGGCAAAGTGATGTCGGCGGGTATCGCTCATGCCGACGACAATGGCGATGACGTTGCGGCGTGCATCGTCGGCGTCGTGCAGCACATCAAGTTTCCTTCGCCGGGCAGCTGGCCTGCGAAGGTCACCTTCCGTCGCTGAGTTGTGCTCGCTAGGCTCGCGCTGGTGAAAGCCCTCGTTACAGGTGCAGGACAGCGTCTCGGCCGCCATATCGCAGAGACGCTCGGCGAGCGAGGTGCGGACGTGTTCTTGCACTACCACCAGAGCGAACAGGGCGTCCGCGAGGCCCAGCAGGTCGTGCAGCAAAAGGGTGGCCGTGGATTCGTAGGCCAGGCGGATCTGTCGACGCCCGACGGAGCGCGTGCGCTGGTACAGATGGCCCACGCCGCCATGGGGGGCCTCGACCTGGTAGTCGCGAACGCCGCCAGCTTTGAGCGGCTACCATTTTCAGAAACGGACGACGAAGCTTTCGCCCGCTCGCTCGACCTCAACCTTCGGAGCCCGTACGCCCTCATTCACGAGGCTGCGCCCTGGCTCAAGGAGAGCCGCGGCAGCGCCATCTTCATCACCTGCACCAGCAGTGTGCGTCCGTTCAAAGGCTACCTGGCCTATTCGGTATCCAAGGGGGCGCTGCGCCAGCTCATGCTGGCTCTTGCGCTGGAGCTG
>JBBQHO010000196.1:0-6790 GCA_038324055.1 Polyangiales bacterium
AATTGAGCCGAGCACACCTGGGCTGACTTACCAAGCCCCTGGGCGGCGAGGTTCATTCGACCACGCGGACGACGTGCCAGGTCTTTTTGCCGCGCCGAATCAACAGAAGCCTGTCGTGGAGCAGGCTGCCCGCGCCCAGCACGCTCGCCTCGTCGACCTTGTCGCCGTTGATGCTGATCGCCCCCGACGCCAGAAACTGGCGCGACTCGCGCTTGCTCTTGGCGACTCCTGCGTCCACCAACGCGTCGACGACCGACAAGTCGACGAGTTGCTGGCGCCGCAGCGTGGTTTGAGGTGCTCCGGCGAAAGCTTCATCCAGCAAGGCGGCCGACAGAGCGCGCACGTTGCCCGAAAACAGAGCTTCCGTTGCGACACGGGCGTCGTTCAAGGCGCTCGGGCCATGCAGCAGCTCGGTGAGTTCCTCCGCCAGCAGCCGCTGCGCCGAGCGGGCGCCTGGATTTCGTGCGTGCTCGAGCAAGCGGTGTTCGATGGTCGCGAGCGGCGCGAGCGAGAAGACTCTAGAGAATTTGCCGATGTCCTCGTCGGCTGCGTTGATCCAAAATTGATAGAAGGCGTAGGCGCTGGTGTATTGGGCCGTGAGCCAAACCGCCCCGGTCTCGGTCTTGCCGAATTTTCCCCCGTCCGCTTTGGTCAGGAGCGGGGCGGTGAGACCGAACACTTCTTTGTGATGGAGGCGCCGCGTCAAATCTACGCCCGCGACGATGTTGCCCCATTGGTCCGAACCACCCAGCTGTAGAGTCACGTCGGCGCTGCTAGCCAGGTGCGCAAAGTCGTAGGCCTGCAGAATCATGTAACTGAACTCGGTGTAGCTGATGCCGTGATCGCGACCTTCGAGTCGCGATTTCACCGAGTCTTTCTGAATCATCATGTTGACGGAGAAGTGTTTGCCCACGTCGCGCAACACGGCGATGTAGCCGAGCGGCTCGAGCCAAGTCGCGTTGTCGACGAGAAGGGCGGCGTGGGGGCCTTCGAAGTCGAGCACGCGCTCGAAGATGGCGCGCTGCCCTGCGATGTTCTCGGCGATGCGCTCCGCATCGAGCAACGTGCGCTCCGCGTCCTTGCCGCTTGGATCACCAATCAACCCCGTACCCCCACCCGCGAGTACGACTGGACGATGCCCTGCCAGCTGAAAACGTCGCAACAACGTCAACGCCACCAGATTGCCGATGGTCAGCGAGTCTTTGGTCGGATCGAAACCGGCATAGACGACACGCGGCGTGCCGAGGTGAACACTCAGGCCCTCAGCGCTCGTGGTTTGGTGCAGAAGGCCTCGGGCCGAAAGCTCGGCCAACAAGGGATGCAGGGGGACAGCCGCCTCGTCCATGGGCGGCGCAACATACACGAAGGACCCGAACGGGCCCAGCTCTTCAGCCGGTGCCGCGTACGCGCAAAGTCTCGGCCGGAGCACGAATGAAGGAGGCGCCGCTGCGACGCGCCGCTGCGAGTTCACGCTCCGCCCGTGCCCAGACTTCCGCCAAATCGACGTTACCCGTGCCGACGAGAGAGAGCCCGAGGCAGACGCTCCACGACTCTCCGCCTTGCGTCAGAGCGTAGTGGACGCGCTCTGCCACAACGCGCGCGTCTTCTGAACCGGTCAAGCCGGTGAGCAGAACGACGAAGCTCGTGGCGTCGAAGCGCGCGACGGCGTCGTTCTGTCGCACCATACGCGAGAGCGTGTGCGCCATTTCGTCGAAATCTTCTTCGCGAGGCGCGCGGCCAGCGGCGTTCACCTCGAGCAGCAACAGGCCAACGGACGTTGAATCAGGTCCGCTGGTCGTGCGAATCAGCCGGGCCTCCAACTCGTCGAGTGCCGTGATCTGGGCCATCGGCCTGATCTTCTGCTTTCCCGACTCTGCTTTGCCTTGCATGCGCGTGACCTCGGAACTGTCCAACGACGGCACCCGGCCGCGACTTGAAGCGAGTCCCAAAGCGAGACGCTCGGGCCCGGAGTGGGAAATGACGGCTCGCGAACAGGACTCAGGCGTCGACGCGCTCGGGCAGCCGCAAGCGCCGCGCGGCCAGATCGAGCAGGAACAACACGAGTGCCGCCCAAAGAAGCGGCGTTTTGCGGCTCTTTTTGCCGACGACCTCGTCCCCCTCCAGGTCGAGCAGCTGGGCGGTCGTCGGGTTGAAGTGGCCTCGCCCAGCGGTCGCCCAGCGCTCGAGTGTTGCCGGCGCAGGCTCCAGCAAGCGAAACTCCTCCGAGTACGGATACGACACGCTGGCACGGCTGAGCGCGACGGCTGAACCTAGCACGCCGTTCTCGTCGCGTCGGTGCTGCGCCAGGAGCGCGAACGAGCCGAAATGCGGCAGGGTGATGCGCGCCTCGTAAGACCCCGGTGCAGTCAATCGAAACGGAACGGCGAGCTCAGGCTCGCCGACGACGCCGAGCTCGGACACGTAGCCGCTGTCGAAGCGCTGCGCGCCGTCGTACGCTTCGACACGTGCAACCACCTGGTCGCCCCAGAGTTCGGTGGTCATGGGCAACACACGCTCGTCGAACGAGCGTTGGTGGGAGCGTACCAACTGGCCCAAAAACTGGCCCAGACCATTCCATTTCAACCAATCGACGGCCCAGCGCGCCTTCAGATCGCTCGTCCAAGCCAAGGTGAAGCCGAGCCCCTCGCGCTTTCTGGCCAGGATCGGATCTCCGGTCTCGCTCACCAGAATCGCCTCCGCCGGTTCGTGTCCCAACTGCACGCGGGTGTAGCCGCGCAAGAGCGGCGCACTACCAAGCGGCACGCCTTTCAGGAACTCCGCAGACGCAACTGCATGCACGGGAAACCAGTCTCCGACCGCCACGTCCTTGGCAATCAACTCGGTCTCGCGAGTGAAAATGCGCGGCAAGCTCGTCGGCTCGGGCGCCAGGTGAAAACGACCGCCCCCGCTTTCTGCGACGCTGCGCAGCAACTCTTCGTTCACTCCGGTGCCCAAGCCGACCGTTGTCAGCGTCAGGCCGTCCGCAAAGGCGCTGCTGACCAGATCCGACAAGCCTTCAGAGCTGGCATTGCCATCCGTGAGCAGAATGACGTGCTTCTTCCGCGCTTCGGCGGCACCGAGATCTTGAAACGCCATATCGAGACTGGCGAACAATTCGGTACCCCCACCCGGCTGGATGCGCATGACCTCGCCAGCAATGCGCGCGCGGTAGCGAGCCGGTTGCATCTTGACGTAGCGGGTCGGCTTCGAATCGAACGCGATGACCTCGAGCAAGTCGTTTCCCTCGAGCACGTCGAGCGTCGCCGTGCAGGCTTCTTTGGCCATTTCGAGCGGAAGACCGGTCATCGAACCCGAACGATCGATGACGAGCGCGAGCGCGACTCCTGGAGTTTCGCGTGACTTCTCGTCGTCCATCTCGACCGGCAGGATCTTGGCGAGAGTCGAGCCTTGCCACCCCCCGGGACCGTAGCCAGCCGCTCCACCTGCGTAGAGCAAACCGCCGCCCGCACGCACGTAGTCAACCAGCAGCCTTTGTGCGTTCTGTCCCAGCTGCGCTTGCGAGACGTCGGAAACAATGACGAAGGCAAACTCCGAGAGTTCGCTGGTGCTGGCAGGAAAGGCAACCGGTGCCCGCAAGTCGACCTCGAACTGCTGCGCGCCCAGCGCCTGCGCCAAGTAGCCTGCCTGATTGGGATCGCCGTCGACGACGAGCACGCGCGGCGGACCCGGCACGTCGATGCGAGCGGTCGCTTGGTTGTTGTCGGGGTAGCGATCGGCCGACCTCGGTCGCACCACCGCGCGGTAGCTGATCGGTCCTGCGACGCGGACGACGCTCCGAAACGCCAGAGTCGTGCGGCCGCTGGGGGCGTCGACGGTTTGCCTCGCATCGAGACCGTTCAACAGCTCGCCTTGGTACAGTTCGACATCGACCACCGACGCCACCGTGGACCGGAGATCGACGCGCACCTCGAACGTCTTTCCGACGGTGACGTCGGGCGGAACGGTGACGTCCAGGATCGCGACGTCGGCAGGCGGCGTCCGAGCGAGTGCGATGGTGCTGAATCGCCCCGGAGCCTGAGCCAACCGAGCTTCGGCATGACCGCGCGTCTCGATGCCGTCGGAGAGCAGGACGGTGCGTCCCACACAGTCGCCGCTCTCGAAGGCTCGCGCGCTGGCGAGGGCTCGCTCGATGTCCGACGCGCCAACCGTGACTCGCTTGCGCAACTCGGCGACGGGCGGCAGCTGCCAGCCTCCTTCGGTCTTCTCCAGCTCGACGCGGCGCGCGTCGGCAGCGAAGGCAACCACCGTGAGGCTGTCGTCGGCACGGCCAGCTGCTGCCAACGCGAGAAGTTGCGACCGTCCTTCCTCGACGGAGGCATCGGGCATCGAGTCGCTGACGTCGAGCAGCGCCGTCGTGCATAGGCGCGTCGAATGCACCGTCTCGACCACGTCGGAGAGGCCCAAGCAAAGCGCCCCGACGAAGGCCATGCGCAAGAACACCGAAAGCGCGCGCAGCAGCGGAGGTAAGTCGGCCAGCGAAAAGGCACCAACCACCAAGAGCAATGGCCAGAGGAACAAGAAGTCGAGAGCGCGCGGCTCGGCGAAGGTGAATTCGTGTCCCCAGAGCTCGAACGAGGCCCCGAAAGCGAACGGTGCGTCCGCGCCAAAGACCAGCAGCCCCAGCAGCCCTGCGAGCACCAACAGGGCCCCAGCAAACCACCAGAGCCTCGCGCGCAAGCGCCGCGCGACACGTGGATCGCGCGACGTCACACTGTCCACCGGCGATGAAAGGTGAGCCACTCGAGCGCCGACAGTACGAGCACGACGAAGGACACCACGACCCACGGTTCGTGCGAGGCGCGAGCGACGAGCCCTTCGACCCTTCGCAAGCTCTTTTGGCCCAGCTGCAGACGCGTCCGCGGAACGAGGGCACTCTCGTCGGGACTGAGCAAACTGGCGGCAAGCGCGATCGGTCGGTCGCCCCCGCTCACCTCGTAGAAGCCCGCGCGCTCGGCAAAGAAGCTGGCCTGCCCAGCCTCGACCGGAACGCTGACGTCCAGCGGCTGTGCGCCGAGAGGCCCGCGTACGACCGCTCGCCCCCGATCGAGCCCCGGTACGGCAAAGCGACCAAGCTCGCCGGTCGAGAAAGCCGCCAAGCGTGCCTCGACCCGTTCGGGAACCAGGGCATCGATGGCGTTCAACAAGAACAATGGAAAAGCCACCCGCAATACGAAGTCGCTGTCGCGCGGCGAAAACCCAAGTGCCAGGAAGCGCCCGACCGAGCGCTCACCGCTCACCAAGAGGGCTCCAAGATCGGAGCGTCCGAGCACGCGATCTCCCTGACGCCCGACGAGCGCGCGACCCTGGAGCACCTGGATGTCGTACGGATCCAGGAAACGAAAGATCGGGTCGTTTTTCTCCCAATGATCGAAGCCGAACGACGCCAGGGGCTTGCCACAATCGACTGGAAATCGAGCCTCGGCTGCCGCGTCGCCGCTCGCCGGCGCACCCAAATACAGTGCAGCGCCCGTTCGGGCTACGCGCTCCGGAAATGCCCCATCGAAGATCGTCACGTCAAAAGTCTCCGATGGCGGGTAGTTCGGAGCCGCGACGTGCTCGACCACCAGCCCAGCATCGACGAGCAGGCCCGCGTCCACGAACGTGTCGGGCGGACCGACGACGAGCACACGCGCTTGGCGCTCGGCCGGGAGCAGCGCGTAGGCGACATCATCACGAGTCATGGCGTCGCGCTGCCCGTCCAAGCGTCGGAGTTTGGCGACGAGGCGGCCCTCGGCTCCCGACAGATCGGCGCTCGAATGCTGTACCGTGCGTCCCGCCGGAACCTGCAATCGCACGACTTCGAGTGCTGCAGACGCGCGGCCATCGGCTCGAGCCGATGCGATCGTCACCTCGGCCTCGATCTGAACACTGGAGGCGTTCTGCACGGCGAACAACACCTCGAAGCCGCCTGCGCCGCGTGGATAACGCCGCGCGGAGAAGCTCGTGAGCGCCAAGTTGTTCAAGCCCTTTTCGGCACTGGCCGCGCCCGAGGCAACACTCTCGAACGAGACGCGCAGGTCATCGAGCGCCACGGCTTCGGCCGAAGCGACGTCGAGCGCGCCGTCGCTGATCACGACGACCTCACCTCCCGCCTGACCACCGAGCGCGTCGTGGGCGAGTTCGAGACCGCTCCGCAGGTCCGCCGACGTGTCCAGTACCTCCAAGGCGTCGAGGTCGGCTTCCAAGTCACTGCGCTTGCGGCTCCAGCCCGAAAGCGGACGCGAGCGGACGCCCATCTCGACAACCAACATTTGATCAAGCGGCCCCAAGCCGCCAATCAGCTCTCGAGCCCGGACCTGCGCGCGGGCCAGCCGCGTCCCGACCGTCCCAGACTCGTTCGCCGTTGCCATCGAAGCACTGACGTCGACGAGCAGAACCAGGGACCGACCAGCCCCGGGCGCCTCGGTCGCCCGCGGATCGCCGAGCCCCAGCAGCAACAAGCCCAAGAGGACCAACTGCAACAGCAGCGACAAGAGCCGCGTCAGCTGAGAGAGAAAGGCGGTCTTGCGACTCGATGTGCCGAGCGCGGTCCACATCTCCACGAAAGGCACGACCGTCCGCCGACGCCGAACGCGCAAGAAATAGAGCCCTGCGACCACGCTACCGAGCGCGGCACCCAGACCCAGCAGGCCGCCCAGGGACAGACCACCCAGCGTCCAGCCCAGCAAAGCTACGCCCAGCATCAACCCAGTAGCCCTCCGCGACGCAGTACGCCCAGCACAACCTCGTCGAACGGTTGCTGGACTGACACTGCAAAGAACGGAATGCC
>JBBQHO010000197.1:0-6716 GCA_038324055.1 Polyangiales bacterium
ACTCGGCGGCGGCACCGAGGCCTGCGCCGCCATGGGCGGGGGAAACGAGCTGCGCTTCGGCGGCACGGAAGCACGCCGGTCGGGAAGCGATCCGTCGAGCAAACCAGCCGGTGGGCGCACGCTCGTTCTTGGCACCGGCTGTTCGAGCTCGAAAGCCTGAGGCTCGGCGGCGATCTGCTCGGGGTAGTCGAACGCATCCGCGCCGGTGCCCCACAAGGTGTCACCGCGCTTGCTGGTTGCGCCCAGCAGATCGAACTCCAGCGCTCCCCCGTCCTCTTCTTCGTCAAACGCGCCGCCCGCAGTTTCGCTCGGATCTTCCGCGAGATCGAACGAACGACTTCCAGGAGGAATGGACGCCGTCGGGACGCTTGCTGCGTTGCGCGCCTGTGGGGGGGCTGCTGTCACGGGCCGCGCCGCCGCGGGCAGGGCTGCTGCGACTGGCCGCGCCGCCGCGACCGGCCGCGCCGCCGCTGGCCGAACACGTTCTGCTTCGGGCTTGGCTCGGGCCCGGGCTCCCGGGAACAGATCCGGGATATCTTCGTCGTCTTGCCCCATGCGCTGACCACTATAGCCGCCAGCGGCTCGCGCTTGGACAATGTAAAGTACGGCACCCGCGGCGTGGCCGAAGGGATGGCCATCCCCGAGACGGGGGGGGTGGGGACGCGACGATCGGGCACCGACCACCGCACTCCACGAGTGCCACCCGTGACGAACGGCCCGGGCGTCGGGACCGGGAGGCTCGTATCAAAGGGAGACGTGGACCAAGCTGCAAGCTGTTGCGCGCCCTCCGCGGTCGCGGTAGCTCCGCTCCTCGACAGCGCCCGTATGGGCCCACCGACAGCGCACCTCGAACCCCGCCAGGCCTGGAAGGGAGCAACGGTAGAGGAGAGCGAGTGTGGTGGGCCCTTTCCTATTGAGGGTCCAAGGAGCCCCTGGGGACCGCAGGTGCTCGAGTGCCGTTTGGCGCAATCCAGCTTTCGAGAATACGGGCGGCGGCCCCAGGCCCACTGGTGATCCGCATGGCGTCGCGAGCTGCCTCCGCGCGCCCCAGGCAATCCGTCGCCACTGTGACCGCCGTTTCGAGGCTGGCACCGTCCAAGCGACGCTTGTCGAGTGGACGCGGCCCGAGCCCCATCTCGTGCACGCGCCGCGCGTGAAAAAACTGATCCACGATGTGCGGCACCAACACCTGCGGCGTGCCCGCACGCAAAGCCGTAGCCAGCGTTCCGGCTCCACCGTGGTGCACAACGACGCTGACACGAGGAAACAGCGCGCGATGGTCGACCGCACCGATCGAGCGCACGCCTGGCGGTAGGCGCGTGGCGGCTTCTTCGTCGTGCGCCGAGAACAGCACGACGCGGCGGCCGGTGCGTGCGTGAAAATCACCTACGGCGCGCACTACGCGCTGGCGATCGACCGTGGGCATGCTCCCGAAGCCGACGTAGATGGCGGACGAGCGCCGCACAGAGCCGGGTTCCAGCTCGAGAAAGTCGAGAATTTCTGGCGCGAGCTGAGCGGGCGCTTCGTGCTCCTCGAGCAAAGCAGGAGCGTGCATGGTGTGCGACAGGGCATCTCGCGGCAGCTCACCAATCAACCGATCTTGAACAAGGAGCCCACGATCCTGATGGATGGCGTACCAAGGGCTCGGCTGCTCCGCCAAACCGTGGCGGACGCGCCCGCGGTTGAGCACGGGGCCGAGCGCCAGGTCGAACAACCAGCGATTCAAAGTCCAGAGCAGTCGATTGCCGAAGCGCGGCAGACCAAAGATGGGCAACGTGGCTGGCGGGTGCGCGGCCGACGGCACACCAGACAGTGTGTAAAACAACAAAGCATGCGGAACCTTCCAGCGATCGGCGAGCGAGCGACCGAAAAGCGCAAGCCCCGCACTGATAACCAGATCGAAGTCCTCTTTCGGGCCGAGCAGTTGATCGAAGTGCGTCTCGGTCTCGCGGCACACCAACTCGAGTTGCTCGCCCACGGCCAACAGTGGGTTTTTCTCGGCTAATTTGCGGTTTTCTTGCAACAGCCGAGAGGTGTCGCTTCCCACTGCACGGAAAGCGAACCCCTCGCGTTCGACGAAGTCGCGAAAATTGGGCGGCGCGGCGAAAGCGACTTCGTGTCCTCGCCGTCGCAGTTCGCGCCCCAGAACGAGCAACGGCTGCACGTCGCCTCGCGAGCCAATCGTGCAGAACAAGAACTTCATGCGCTCGTCTCGCCCGAACTCACTTCGGACAATGCATGTTGCAGCCGCCCTTGTTGGCGCAGTCGTTCTTACCCGCGCAAGCATGGGACTCGGGTACGGCGCAGCCACCCTTGCCCTTGCAAGAGTTCTTTCCCATACAACAGTCTTTGTCGGACTGGTGCCCGGTCGTCGTAGCGGGTTTGGCACCCGATGGCGCGGCGTCTTTTTCCGTACAAGCGCTGCCCAACAGGCCCAGTGCCGCCAACGCGGCGAATCGAGAAGCTCCGTTTTTCATCGTCAAACTCCGAACATTTCCGTAACGCCACCGTTGTGGGCCAGGCTCGCCTCGGTGGCAAGAAAAACCAGAGTGCGCGCGACTTCGTCAGCCGTCATGCGCGCCGCGTAGCCGCTCCCACGCAGCATGTCGGTGTCGATTGCACCAGGAAGCACTGCCGCGGTCATCAAGCCGGTGTCACACAGTTCTTCGGCCAGGCAACGCATCAACGCCACCAGGCCCGCTTTGCTCACGTTGTAAGCGACCTGACGCGGCGAGCCGACGACGGCCGAGATGCTCGAGACGAACAGAATCCGTCCGCTGCGCGCAGCCAGCATCGCTGGCAGCAACGCACGCGTGAGTCGAAAGGGCGCCGTCAGATTGACGTCGAGCTGACGCTGCCAGCTGGCATCGCCGAATTCGGCGAAAGCGGCCCGCTCGACGATGCCCGCGTTGTGGATGACGATCTCGGGCGCGCCGGCGCGCGCCAGAATCAGCTCGATGGCCCGATCAGCAGCGGTCAAGTCGCCCAAATCGCAGTCTACGAACTCGAACGGCGTGCCCAGGGCATCGAGGGCGCGCTCGGTCTCGAGTTGGTCGTCCGAGGCGCGACCCAAGAGTTCGAGCCGATAGCCACACGCCCCCAAACGAAGGGCAGTTGCTCGACCGACGCCGCGACTGGCGCCCGTGACCAGTGCCGTCTTCACGGCGCCTGCGTCGCTCCCAACGAGCGACCGAGCGCGACTTCGAGCGCTCGTGGATCCTCGAACACGCCGCGACCAGCGTAGCTCACCGCTTCTGCCTGGTGCTGCTCGGGACCTCGTGTGCGCAGACAGGCGTGCCGGAGCTGGATGCGACAGAACGCGCCGCGAGCGCCGGCGTGATCCATGAGGGCATCGACCACGCGACCAGCAATGGTCTCTTGCAGCACCAAACGCCGGCTCACCGCGTCGACGAGCCGAGCGAGCGTTCCGAGCCCCAGCAAGCGGGAACCGGGCAAATAAGCCACGGTCGCGAGGCCCTCGCCAGTCATCAGGTGGTGCGGACAGACGGTGACCACTTCGATGCCCTCGACGATCACGGCGTCGGGCTTCGTCCCTTCGACGCTATCACTGCCGCTCGCGATCAGTTCTGCAGGGTCCGACAGGTAGCCGCGCAGGAGCTCTTCGCCGTAGGCGCGCGCGACCCGCGCGGGTGTGTCGCGCAGCTCGGGCACGCTGGGATCAAAACCCAGCGCACAGAGCAACTCACGCACGGCATTTTCGGCGCGAGCCTTGTCGAACGGAGCTACCGCCATATCGCGAACACCAGGTTGGTCAGAAAAAAATCAGCGATGAAGATGGAGATCGAAATGGCCACGACGGCGCGCGTCGTCGACACGCCCACGCCGGCCGTGCCGCCCCGGGTGTTCATGCCCAAGTGACAGCCGATCAGCGCGATGAGTGCTCCGAAGAACGGCGTTTTGATCAAACCGCTGGCAAAGTCGCTCATGCGCACCGACGCCAGCGCGCTCTGGAAAAAGAAGCTGGCGGGAATGCCAAACTGCGTCGAGGTGATCAGGCCAGCGCCGCCGACACCCAGTGCCAAGGCCAGCGCACCAAGCAGCGGCAGGACGATGACCGAAGCCACGAGGCGCGGCCACACCAGCTTCTTCAACGGATCGGCACCCAGCGCGCGCACGGCGTCGATCTGCTCGGTCACACTCATGCTGCCAAGCTCAGCGGCCATGCCGGCGCCGATACGTCCACCGACGATGATGGCCGTCAGGGTGGGCGCGAGTTCCCGCGCGAAACTGAGGGCAATGACGCGCGGCGTGTACTCCATGCCGCCAAACTTGCGCAGTCCGTAGGCGAATTGCACGGCCATGACCATGCCGATGAAGACGCTGGACACGAAGACGATCCCCAAGGATGCCACACCGACGGCCTCGAGCTGCGCGACGATGGCCTTGAATTCGAAGGGACGCCGCGTGCCAGCGCGAAGAGTGCCGACGAACATCCGCGCAACCTGACCGATGTGCGAAAGCAGCAACAGAAAGGCATCGAGCGGCCGAAGCTTGGGTGCTGCCAACATGCCGGGCGGCCCGTCGGGGGCTGGCGGACGCAGACTGAGGCGGCCCGATTCGGGCGCGGGCGAAGGCGACGACGCGTACGGGCTGGAGCTGGGGGGAGGCGGCGTCATGACGAACGAGAGTCCGGACTCAGCTTAGTCCAACGTGGCGAAACCTTCGACCAAGCGACGAAACTCCGCAGCGCGCCCCGCCGCGCCACGAGCGGCGTGCAGACGGTCGACCAGCACGAAGTCGTAGACGCAACCGTCCTTCTTGAGCACGGTCACGACGAAGTGGCGTCGCACGCCGTCCAGAGACGCCTCGATCTCGACTTCCAGAGCATCTCGACCATCGAGTCGAAACGCGCGCTCGCCGAGCAAAGTGCGATCGGTGAACTGCAAGAACAAGTGCTGGACCAGAGCGCGCAATGGGACATCATCGCCATCGAGCCGGCAGCGTGCGTTGACGACGACCGTCGAGCCATCGTCGTCGTTGCGGAATGCCAGGCGCGCATCGTCGGATTGCACGAGCCGTAGACCCGTGGGCACCGGACCGATCCGAAACGCCAGGCCATCGCCTCGGTACTCCCGACCATCGAACGGCGGGCCACCAGCGCAGGCGACGAGTGCCAAAGCACAGGCGAGTCCCAGCGGGCGAAATGGCTCCAACGTCTTGGGGCAAAACACGGTGGCCACGTTACCACGCCCGCCCGAGGCACAAGACCCGTGGGAAAAATGGGAAAAATCGCGGCAGCGCGCCGATTTCGAGCTAAACATGCGCCAGCGCGCCCTCCGCCGGTGCGCGGCACTGCCTGCTCCTCGTCTCACGCCTGCTCTCGATGATTCCGCTCTTCGACCACCATCCATCACGCACGGCGCCGCTGGTCACGCGCGCGCTCCTCTACGTCAACGCGCTCGGCTTCTTGGTTCAGTGGTGGCTCGAAAATCGCGGCGTGACATGGATCGCGGCCGGCTACGGCTGGGTGCCGTCGCGCATCTCCGCCGACCCGGTCGGCGAATGGTACAAGGCGCTGACGGCGCTCTTTCTGCACGCCAACTTCGCCCATCTCGGTTGGAACCTCCTGTTCCTCCACATTTTTGGCGACAACGTCGAAGACCGCCTGGGCAAGGCGCGCTACCTCGTTTTCTATCTCGTCTCGGGCGTCGTGGCAGCGCTCGCGCAGTTCGCGATCGATCCGCACAGCTCCGTGCCGATGATCGGCGCATCGGGGGCAATTGCTGGCGTCCTGGGCGCGTACTTGGTGCTTTACCCGCGCTCACCGATCGCCGTCGTCAATCCCATCCTGCCGCTGTGGTTGTTCCTGGGTCCGTTGTTTTCGTTGCCGGCCTGGCTCGTCGTCGGGCTGTGGTTCATCGGCAACGTCTTTGGCGGGTTGGCGAGCCTCAGCGCCGTAAGTACTGGCGGCGGGGTGGCCTTCTTCGCTCACCTCGGCGGCTTCATCGCTGGCCTACTGCTGGTGAAGCCTCTGCTCTATGGCCGGGCAGTCGCGACGGCCGAACGCGCCGCCCGACCTCACGCAGCACCCGCACCCGAACGCCGCGTGTTCTGGAAGAGCGACGGTCGACCGTTCTGGAAGTGAGCGGGAACGGAGAGGACGCCGATACCGGGCTGGCGTTCATCGGCTCAGACGCCGATACCGGGCTGGCGTCCATCGGCTCAGACGCCGATGAAGAGCCTATGCGCGAAGTTGCGTTCGAGGCGGGCGCGCAGGACCTTGTCGGCGGCCGTCTCGATATCGTACTCGACGCGGCGGAACTCGAAGTGCTTCGTCTCGGTGTTGAAGACGACGAAGCTGGCGCGGTTGTCGTAGTCGCGGGGCTGACCGACCGAGCCGATGCTGACGATATACTTTCGGTTCGAATCGAGCGCGAAATCGACGGGAGCCAGTTCTTCGACCGTCGTCGGCGTCAGCGCGAACACTTTGCACAAATGCGAGTGGCCGATCAGCGTGATGTGACCCAGCTCTGCAAACATCGGCAGGCACTCACGAGCTTGCTCGGGTGCAAAGATGTACTCGAACTCTTCGAGCCGCACCGGGCTGCCATGACAGAGGTGCAAGCCGTGCTCGTCGAGCGGCACCTTGTAAGGCAGGTGCTTGAGCCACTCCATGTTCTCGGCCGAGATCATCTGAGCGTGCGTGTCGAGCGCGTGCCGGGCTGCTTCGTAGTAGTACGAATAGTCCATGCGAC
>JBBQHO010000198.1:0-6702 GCA_038324055.1 Polyangiales bacterium
GTAAGGAAACCACACATGTACTATCGTCCGCTCTTGGATTGGGAGCTGCGCCGATGCGGGGAGCGCGGGCAGTCGACGAGTGATCACGATGGGAAGCGACAAGAAGAACGGCATGGGGAGCTGGGCACGACGGGGAGCGCGGGTATCGCTCGTCGTCACGGCAATTGCTGCGACGACATTGAGCTTTGGCGGTTGCCGAGTCTCGGACGATGACGTGCATCAATGGGCCAGGAAGGCATCGGGCCCCAAGCGGCTGATTGCCGTGCTCACGCACGACAAATACGCTCCGGAATTGCGCGTCGAGGCCGCCCTCACGCTCGTCACGATGAAGCCGCGCGGCGGTCGAGCCGTGGGTCTCGTGGGTGGTGACGACTTCGATGGCTTGCTCGCCGCTTTGACGGACATGCCGGCAGAAGAACGCCAGGTGATCGTCGTGGGCCTGGTTCCGAAGCTCGAGACGGGCATCAACGCACCTGTCGCGGCCGATGGTGTCGACGCTTCGTTCGCTTACAAGGACGCGGCTTTCGCCCTGCTGACACAAGAGAACGGCACTCTCGTCACCGACCCGGCCGCACGCGAGCGACTCATCAAGGCGCTCGGGATCTGGACGCAGAATCGCTTCGAGAAGCGGTTCGACGACACTTCGCAGCTCTACGGCATGGAGCAAGTCCTGCGCTTGCTGAAGGCCGACGGCGTTCGCGGCCTCACTCCGCTCATCGCGCCGGACTTCAAGAAGGTCGACAGTGTCGCCAGGTTGATCCACGAGCTGGGTGACGAGGAGACGCAGGTCGAAGCCAGCGCCAAACTCGTGCAGGTGGCGCGCTTCGTCGATTCCGACGAGTGGCTGAAGAAGAAGACGCCCGCGCTGGAGGCCGCCAACGCAGCCAGCAAGCTCAAGGTGAGCGACAAGCAATTTCAGGTGCAGCTTGCCACCTACCAAGAAGAAGAGTTGATGCGCGCCTTCGCAGCCATGAAGAGCGTCGGCAAGAAGCCTACGGTCGACTACCTGCTCGAGTACGCGACGAACGACAAGAACCCGGAGAAGCGGCGCGCGGCAGCGCTGGCAGGTCTCGAGGGCAACTTGGATCGTGAAAACCCTGCGCACGCCAAGGCAGTGCTGGACGTGCTCGCCAGCGACGCGACACCAGACACCATTCGTGACATCGCAGCACGCCGCATCGGCGAATTGCCGCGTGCCCAGGTGGCTGAGCGCCTCTACTTGCTCTTCAGCAACAAGCGCTGGCAGGTGCGCTGGTCGGTGGCTTCGCTGCTTCTCAAGATGAGCGAGGCCAAGCATCTCGACGAGTTCATGACGCGCCTCGGCAAGATCCGCGACATGGCCATGAGTGAGCCGCTTTCCTACGGACCGCTGCTCAACGACTTGAAGGGCGATAAGCCCGAGAACCTGGTCGAGCGCTACTCCAAGCCCAGCGAGCCAGTGCCCGTCCGACTCACCGCTCTGTCCTACTACTATCGCTACGGCAGCAAGGCCGATCTGCCCAAGGTCGAAGTCTACAAGGATGACGGCCGCAAAGTGCCCGCGTGCGCCAAGGATGCCGAGGGTTGTGAGTGGTCATGTAGCGTCGTCGAGAACAAGACGCAGGTTGCCAAAGAGGTAAAGACTGTCGGCGACTTCGTGAGCTACTGCATCGTGCCCACTCTGTCGGTGCGCGACCCCGCCCCGCAGACCCCGAGCGAGAAGTGACGGAAGGACGCTGAAATTCGGATGAGCGAACCGAACACGAAAACGCCGCGCACCTTCCAGTGCCGCGACAGCCTGTGGAAGAAGTTCGAGGAAATGGCCAAGGAGCTGGAATGCTCGGTCGACTACCTCGTCAACGACGCCATGAAGCAGTACGCGCGTCAGCGCGGCTACGCGCCTGCTGCCCTGTCGCAGACCGTTTCGATGCCGCCGCCCGCTCCGGGAACAACGCCCGGCGCCGCTCCACCGCCAGCGCCGGCAGGCCTTTCGCGTGCTCCGGCGCCTCCGCCACCCGCGCCAGCTTCCACAGCACATGCTGCGCCGCCCCCACGCGCGCCACCGGCGCCAGGCTTGTCCGCGCCGCAAATGCCCAGTCTCGGCGGGCCGCCGCCGCTTGGCGCGAGTCGCGCGCCTGTGCCTCCTGCTCCAGGTCCAGCCACAACCCCCTGGGCTCCCCCGCCCGGACGGTCACCTCTTCCCCCGCCGCTGCCGTCTCCGGGTCTGCCTCCGCCTTCTTCGCGCGCTCCGCTGGTGGGTCCTCCGCCTTCCTCGCGCGCTCCGTTGCCGGTGCCGGCTGGAGCCCCACTCGTCAACGGCAACGGCCAGATGCTCACCATCGAAGCCGATGGCGATCGGGTCGTGGTGGCGAAAGATCGCTTCATCATCGGCCGCGGCAAGCAGAGTTCCGATTTGACCATTCGCGATCCCAATGTCTCGCGTCAGCATGCCATCGTCGAATTCGCGGGGGGCGTCTTCTACATGGTGGACATGGGTTCGACGAACGGCATCGAGTTTGCGGGCCAACGCGTACAACGCAAAGCCATCCAGAACGGTGACGTATTCAAGATTTGCGATCACGAAATCTACATGACGCTCGCCTGACCGGGCGGCTCGGTCCCTGAGTCCCATGGTCTCCATCGTCAGCGCCTTCCGAGACCTGGCCCGCATTCGCGAGGTTTCCAGCGTGCTCGCGCGACACGGCTTCGGCGAGGTCGTACAGCGGCTGGGCCTGGGCGTTGGTGGAGGCAAGCGTGCGCCCGACGGAGCCGAGGATTCGAGCAAAGGCAGCCGGGTCTCGATGCCCGTGCGCATCCGCCAGGTGCTCGAAGAGCTCGGCCCTTCCTTCATCAAACTCGGACAGCTGGCTTCGACTCGCGCCGACCTGCTTCCGCCCGAACTGATCGTCGAGCTGCGCAAGTTGCAAGACAGCGTCCTACTGCTGCCTTTCGAAGAAGTCCGCGCCCAAGTCGAACGTTCGCTGGGCGCAACGATCGAAGAGATCTACAGCTCATTCGACGAAGTGCCCCTGGCAGCGGCCAGCATCGCCCAGGTTCATCGCGCCCGCTTGGTGACGGACAGCGGGGAACACGACGTGGTGGCCAAGGTGCAACGCCCGGGCATCTCCTCGACCATCGCCAGCGATCTGGACATCCTCCATACGTTGGCTGCGCTGCTCGAACGCGCCATTCCCGAAACACGGCTCTACTCACCGGTGGGTTTGGTCCAGCAGTTCGACCAGGCCATCACCGCAGAGCTGGACTTCGCGGCCGAGGCCGACAACGCGGTGCGTTTCGCGCAAAATTTCGCCGAACACCCACAGGTCCACTTCCCCAAGATCTACCGCAGCGCCTCCAGCAAGCAGGTGGTGACCATGGAATACCTGGATGGCGTGAAGTTCGACGCCGCCATCGCCAACGGTCACTCAGGCAAGGAGCTGGCGCGTTTGGCCTTCGGGGCCATGGTGAAGCAAATTTACGAGGACGGTTTTTTTCACGCCGATCCGCATCCCGGCAACGCCCTGGTGCTGGGCACACCCGACGCACCGGTGCTCGCCTTGTTCGACTTGGGCATGGTCGGACGCCTCAGCCCGCGCATGCGCGACCTGACAATCGACGTCGTCACCTCGGCGCTGCGGCGCGACTACGACGGCATCGCTCGCGCTCTGTACGAGATCGGTACGCCTTCGAAGAAAATCGACATGGACGCTTACCGGGCCGAAGTGGCGCTGCTGAGCGATCGCTATCTCGGCAAGCAATTGCGCGACATCGAGATGAGCGCGCTCATCCGCGATCTGGTGCGCGCCGCCACCAAGTACGGCATCGAAATCCCCACCGACTTCGTCCTCATGGGCAAAGCTCTGATGACGATCGAAGGTGTCGGCAAAGAGATCGATCCCCAGTTCGACGTCTACGAAGAAGCGCGCCCGCTCTTCACGGAACTCCTCAAGAAGCGCTACTCGCCCGAGCGCATGGGCAACGAGCTCTTGAAGCGGATCGAGCGCCTGGGCGGAGCTGGGTACAAGGTACCTCAGCAGCTCGAAGAAGTGCTGGACGACCTCAGGCTTGGTCGCTTGCTCATCAAGCTGGACAATCCGCCGCAGACACGCGCTATCGAACGCCACGGCCGACGCCTGTTCATGGCCATGATCCTGGGCGTTTTGTTGCTCTGCACCGCGGGGCTCCTCGCCGTGCACCGGGACGTGCCCGCCTACCTGTTCCTCGGCTTCGCCGTGATGACTCTCTTCACCCACCTCAGCTTCGAGGCATTTCGCGAATTCAGGGGCCGTTAGGCCCCTGCATCAAACAGCCCAGCCGACGGGTGCTAGCCCGCTAGCCGGGGTTCCCACCCGCCCCTACTCCGGCGCTCCCGGTGAGTCGCGCACCCACGGATCTTTGGTGGCCCCCCTTAAATACTAACCAAACCCGGTTGGGGCCAATTAGATTGGGGAAATGACTTATGGTTTGTCCTGGCGGTCACTCGCCGCAATGGCCCTGATTGTTGGTGGCTGTTCCGCTGCAGGCGGACCTGATTCCGGTAGCAGCGGCGATTCATCGACAGACTCGTCGACCGATTCGTCATCCGACGGCAATCTGAGCATTGACGGTGGCATCGGCGCTGGCGGTGGCGGCTCGAACGTCGATCCGTGCGAGGGCGACGCGCCGCCCGACTACTGCATTCTGAAATACGAGACGGCCGGCCCTGGCTGCGGCGACGGCAAGGTCAATCAAGCCGCCGAGGAATGCGATGACGGCAATGGCTTTCCGGGTGATGGCTGCAACGGCGCTTGCCTGACGGAGGCGAACTGGGACTGCACGAGCGGCACTTGCATCCAGACTATCGTTTGCGGCGACGGCATGCGCGAAGGCTACGAAGTCTGCGACGATGGCGGCACGGCACCGAGCGACGGTTGCAGCAGCGATTGTCTCAGCATCGATCCATTCTATCTCTGTCCGGTTGCCGGCGGCGCGTGCGTCTCTACCGTCGCGTGCAACGACGGTCGCATCTCGGGGAACGAACAGTGCGAGGACGGCGACACGGCGCCGCTCGACGGCTGCGACGCGAGCTGTCGGCTCGAGGCGGGCTATTTCTGCCCGAGCATCGGCCAGAGCTGCAAGAAGGTCCCGTTCTGCGGCGACGGTTTGCAAGGCGGAAACGAAGAGTGCGACGACAAGAACTCGAAATCCACTGACGGCTGCTCGGCCACTTGCTTGGTCGAAACGGGCTTTGCATGCCCCACTCCAGGCTCTGCGTGTGTGCCGATCGTCATCAACTGCGGTGACGGCGCCCTAGCTGGAAACGAAAAGTGCGACGATGGCAACACCGACAATGGTGACGGTTGCTCGAAGACGTGCACCGTGGAAACGGGTTTCAGCTGCCCTACGGTGGGTGCCCGGTGCAATGCTATCTGCGGTGATGGCTCGTTGAAAGGCAACGAGTCCTGCGACGATGACAACACCGCCAATGGCGACGGCTGCTCGTCCAAGTGCGTCTGGGAACCCGGCTACTTCTGCTCGGCAACAGTGCCCCACAACTGCGTGCCCGACACCTGTGGCAACTCGAAGACCGGCAACGGCGAATCCTGCGACGACGGCAACCGCGTACCGGGTGACGGCTGTGGAGTAAACTGCCGCGCAGAGCCCTCGTGCACGTACGGCAGCGCGGGCTGCACGTCGAAGTGTGGCGACGGTTTGGTCATCGGCGAAGAGTGCGACGACGGCAACGTCCGCAGCGGCGACGGCTGCTCGGCCACTTGCACCAAAGAGAAGGGTTTTTCGTGCGCGCAACCGACGACCTGCGCCGAGAAGCTTCCCTGGGATCACGACAACAACGACGCGACTGCCGGCGTTCCGACCTGCGTCGATCGCGTGCCCGTGATCTACCGCGACTTCAACGCCAACCACGCCCACTTCCAGCCGGGCTGGGACAGCGCCGGCACCAAGGGTTTGGTTGCAAGCGCTCTCGATTCGAGCGGCAAACCGGTGTGGAGCGGCGCGAGCGACGGCGTGATCAACAGCGGCAACTCGGCGCTGTTTGCCAATTGGTATCGCAACTCCTCGGCCAGCACGACTGTGGTGGGCGAGCTGATTTTGTGGGACCGCGACCGCGTCTCCACGGACGGCGCCTATGCCTCCAGCCAGAACTCGAGCGGCCTCTCGTTCGTCAACCGCTGGGGCAGTCAGGGCGAGAAGTGGTTCGTCATGCTGGGCGCTTCGGGTCCCCGCTACGAGTGGTGCAGCAACAACGCCGCGGACGGTTGCACGGGCAAGGGCAATTGCGCCGACAACAAGTGGACCGTGTGCCACGCGCCCTGCACGCCGTGGAGCAATAGCTCCGCCTGTGCGGAGTACCCCGCGGTCTCCGCGGGGACGCGCACCGAATGGGACGGCAGCCCCGTGTTTTTCCCGCTGGACGGCAAGGGCAAGACGCCGGTCGGCGAGTACTCGACGGCCGCCATCGCGCCTCAATATGGCGGTAACTGGGACGCCGAGAGCAACTACGTCACGGGCGCAGCTGCCCATAACTTTCACTTCACCAGCGAAGTACGCCGCTGGTTCAAGTACGACTCGAGCAAGACCTACCAGCTCGACTTCACGGGCGACGACGACGTTTGGGTGTTCATCAACGGCAAGCTGGCCGTCGATCTGGGAGGCTGGCATCCCCCGCAGGACGGTAGCGTCACCGTGAACGCCGGCAGCGCCAGCACATACAACCTAACGAAC
>JBBQHO010000199.1:0-6657 GCA_038324055.1 Polyangiales bacterium
GCCGACCGCCTCTCCGCCCGATGCCAAGACGCGCGCCGAGCTGCCCAAGCTGCTCGACCTTGCCGAAAGATACGTGAGGCACTCCAGCATTTTGCATGAAGGGACGGGGTTCAAGGCGGCTGCCGTCAGGACGATCACTTCGGCCGCTTACCTCATGTCGCGTCGTCGCTTTCCGCAGCAGGTCTTTTCTTCGCTCTCCGAAGCGGCAAGCTGGCACGCCTTACATCCCGGCGGTCCAAGCCCCAACGCGTTTGCCATCACGAGCGCTGTGCGGACCCTCCGTGAGCGCCTCGCGCAACAGGCGCCGCCAGCCTAGTCGCGCGGGGCGAGCGCAAGGTAGTCGCCCGGGACGCGGGTCTTGTGAATTTCCCTTCTTCTACTCCTAGCAAGCCAAAGCAATGGTACCCTCGAGCTCATGTTGACCACGTGGGCGCGCGGACGAAGGGCGATGAGTGGGGCGTTGGTACTTGCTGCGGGGCTTGCCCAGGGCTGCGGGGACTCCCTTGGGCCAGATGATGGCGGCGGCAACGGGGGAGACGACGAGAGCAGTTCGGGGGGTGCACCAAGTGGAAGCGGCGGCGCTGCTACGGGTGGCGAAGCGTCGCTCGGCGGAGGCGGCAGCGGCCCCGTGGGCGAGAAGCTCTTCGAAGCCCTGCTGGTGATCGTCAACGAGTACGACGACGACGAAGACAACACCATCACGGCCGAAGCCGCGTTCACCGAGCCCGACTTCGACGCGAGCTCGCTCGAAGCGAAGTGGAACAGCGAGTTCGCGACCTTTGCGACGCTCGAGCCCGGCGAATGCGGGCCACTGATGCCCCGACCCGACAGGGGCATGGTACCGTTGCTCGGGGTCGGGCTGCCCTCACTGCTGGATCAGGGTGACCTGGTTCTGAACCTGGGTGAGCTCTTCGATGGCTACTACAATGGCTTCTTGGATACGGGGGTGCAGGCGGCGCGTGACACGCCGCTCGATTTCTTCATCAACGGCCAAGGCGACATTCCGAGTGCCGTCGCGGAGAAATGGGGCGAGCTGCCGAGCTTCCCGCCGCCCGCGGGCTCCGACTGCCCGATCGCAGAGGGCTGTAGCTTCGCTGTGCCAGCCTTCGCGAGCGGCGACGAGACGTTCATTCAATTCAATGGTGCCGACGGCAACGTGGTGTGCCGCGGGGTCGAAGAGACGGTCACGATTGCGCCCGACGCGCTCGACAACGACACCAGTGCATTCGTGTTTCTCGTCCAACGTCACGACGTATTTCTCGGAGGTTCCCCTGTGCGCATCGTTGTGCTCAGCCGAGGGTCCAGTTTTGCCCTGGCCGTCGGTCCCGGTTGAGGACGCCGATGCTCACCCCCGTCCCAACCCTGCTCACCATGATCCTCTCCCAGCGCGCCCGTCTCGTTGTCTTCACCGCGTCTCTGTTCGCGGCTGCCGGTTGCTCCAAGGCCGCGCCGCAAGATTCGGAGAAGGCGCCGAGCCCTCAGCCATCGGCTCCGTTGCCCTCACCGTCGCCAACCGCAACCCCGGTCGCACCCGAAGCCAGTGCACCTACGCCGCCACCCCAAGCCAAGTGCTACTCCGTTTCCAGCCTGAATCTGCCGTTGCCACTGGTGGTCGAATGGACGACCAAAGGCGAGGTCGGCGTCGTCAACGTCGGAGCCGACGACACGCTGAACGTGCGCACCGAAGCGTCGCCGACCGCGACACTCGTGGCCGAGCTCGAGTTCGACACGGGCGGCATCCGCGCGACGGGCAAGGTCTGCGATCTGGGCGAGGCGCACTGGTACGAGGTACTGAGCGGCTCCCATCGCGGCTGGGTGAACGGCAAATTCATCGCGCCGACGCTCAAACCTGTAGACACGACGACCGTTTGGTCGGCCCATCTCGGCGCAGCCGAGTTCGCGACGCCCGCTGCATTGGTTGATGCCTTGCGCGCTCAGCTCAATCGCGGCCAGCCCCAGGCGGAAGGCAAGTTCGAGACGGTCCTGTTGGGTCTGGCAGTCAGGGGCGATGACGCAGTGGCGGAGTTGCGCAGTTGCTGCGCGCTCGATGACTCGGTCGCCGGGGACCAGACGACGCTGCGTCTCCATCAGCAAGAGGCCAAGTGGAAGCTCGTTCGGGCGACGAAACGCACGCTGTGTTACCGCGGCGTCAACGCACGCGGTGACCTCTGCCTCTGAGCCGGCACGCGGCAAGACCGAAATTGGAGGCCGGGCTTTTCGACTAGCGAGCCCAAAGTGCGCCGACGTCGAACTCGATGGCATCGAAAGGCCGCAGGCGACGGGGCGTGTCACCGTCGGCGCGGTCGATGATGCGGTAGCTCTCGCCATCCAGCTCGAGCACCTCGAGCAGGCGATCCAGCGGCTCGACGAGCCAGACGTGGGGAACGCCAGCGCGTTCGTAGACACCTAGCTTCTTGCCCCGATCCAGCGCCCGAGTGGACGGCGAAGCAACCTCACAGACCCAATCGGGGCACACGTCCAGGAAGGGCGCGTCCGGCAACTCGGGGAGGGTGGTACGCCGCCAGCCCGCTACGTCGGGCACGAGGACGTGGGCGCCGAAATGCACCTCGGGTTCGATCAGGATGATCCAGCCGCCAGGTCCGCCCTTGCCCCCATCGAACGGCGGCATGATCTCGGCCCCGACCCGAGACGAAGCCCGCGAGTGCAGGTTAGTCGGCCGCGGCGACTGATAGAGCACCCCCTCGATCAGCTCCGCCACGACGTGCGGTGGACTCCCGAGGATATCGTCGTAGGTGGCGACGCGCCGTGCAGGCTCGCTCATGGCTGCTGCCACGATAGCAGGTTTTTTCTGCGACGCGCGTGGATTGGGCGCCCCCGCGCCTATCCCCAGGATGCGGCGTCGATTTCGCCGAGCGCCTGAAGTGCTGGCTTGCAGAATAGATAGCCTTGCATGAGCCGGATGCCTGCGTCCTTCAAGAAGTCGCGCTCGCCGGTGGTTTCTATGCCCTCTGCAAGCACCTGCACGCCAAGGGAAGTACAAATGGTGACGATGCCCCTGACGATGGCCTGTTTGGGCTTGCACGTGTCGACCCCACGCACGAGATCCATGTCAATCTTGACCACGTCTGGTTGATATTCGGCGAGCAAGTTCAGTCCGGCGTACCCCGCACCAAAATCGTCGATTGCTGTCTGGAAGCCGAAGCGCCGATATTCGCGGAAGATGTTCACGAGGTGGGGGCGATCTTGCACGCGTTCACCCTCGGTGACTTCGAAGATGATTCGATCGCTTGGAAAATCGTAGAGGCGTGCCGCCTCGAGCGTGCTCCGAATGCAGGCTTCGGGTCGATACACGGCATTCGGCAAGAAGTTGATCGACAAGCGCTCCTTCATCCCCAAGGCGGCGGCGCCGCGAATAGCCTCCGCTCGACACGCCTGATCGAAGGCGTAACGGTTTTCATCGTTTACTTGCGACAGTATGGAAAATGCGGACTCACCAGAGGGTCCGCGAACGAGCGCTTCATGTGCAAAAACTGAGCGCGAGGCCAGATCTACGATGGGCTGGTAGGCAAAAACAAAGTCGAAACCCAGTTCGGTCCCCTTCCGACACTGGACGCACCCTGGCGGAGCGGAATCTGGGTTTCGTTTCGCGTGCGAAGCGTGGATCGGCAGCATTGCTCTAGGTAAAACGGACGCAGGCCGCGCTCGGTAAGGGGCGGCGCCATTGAGCGGAGCGCCCTGGGCGCGCGCGCGTGGCGATGGACGGCACATGTAACCTCTTGCCCCACTGGCGTCCTCCAGGGGGCGGGCACGCCCGAATGCCCGCCTGTCGGTGCCCGTCCGGGTTCGCTTTGACGATTGCGGTCAATTGCGACGCCTCGATCGCACTCGCTGACGCGCCGTGCGGTGGGTGATTGCGCTTGGCACGAGTCTCGCAACGTCGCCCCACAAGAACCCCTGACAGCGATGGGTGACGATCACCCAGCTGGGGAATTTCTGGAGGCAAACATGGCTGAAATGAACGAAGCAAAACGGTCCACCCCTGGTCCATCCACGACTACCAAAAGTGCACCGGGCAGCGCAGAGCAGGGCAGTGTCGGCACATCCGCTGGTCGCGGAGCCGGAAGTGCCTTGGTTGACGAAGCCAAGGACGTCGCGGCCAAGCTGGGGGCCGAGGCAAAGAACTTGTCGTCGCAGGTCGCACGCTCTGCGCAAGAGATGGTCCAAGGAGAAGTGGGCAAGCGGACGGAAAAAGGCGCGGAAGACTTGAACGCAGTTGCGGGCGCTCTGCGTCGGTCCGGCCAGGAGCTGGAGGACAACATCGCTGCGCCTTACGTCGCCAAAGCGGCCGATCAGATCGAGCGGGTGTCGCAATTTCTGAGGACCGCTGAGCCTCGGGACATCATGAACAGCGTCGAAAATTTCGCCAAGCGGGAACCCGTGCTCTTTCTTGGTGGAGCCTTCGCACTGGGCCTCCTGGGAGCGCGCTTTCTCAAGAGCTCTGCTCGCTCCGTCAATGACCAAGGCTGGGATGGCGGCGACTGGGGTTCGTCAGCGCGCCGCGGGGGCGCGGAGGGCTCACCTTTTGGTGGGTCGCGGACGCAGGGATCGGGGTCATGATCGCTCCTGGGCAAGAGGGGGTTACGGGTTTCAATCCGGCGCCTGAGCCCACCATCGCCCAGTTGTTTGGCCGGTTGGGACAAGAGACAAGCACGTTGGTGCGCCAGGAAATGCGTTTGGCGACCTCGGAAATGGCCGACAAGGCAAGGACGGCTTTGCGCCATGTGCTGCTGATCGGAGCGGGCATGCTGCTGGCGCTGGTGAGCGTGTTGGCGCTGACCAGCAGCTTGGTGCTGGGGCTGAGCATGTTCATGGAGCCGTGGGTCGCAGCGCTGTGCGTCGGCGCGGCCTTCGCGCTGCTGGGTGCGGGCGGAGTGTTGATGGGTTTTGGGGCGCTGAAACGCATGGACCCGGCACCCGCAAGGACGATTGAAACTTTGAAGGAGAACAAGGCATGGGCACAGGAAATGGTCCGATGACGGACGACAATACGACCGCCGGCGAGTCGCGCCGCGAAACCGAGGAACTCACCCAGGCTATCGCGCAGACACGCGACGAAATGGGAGGAACGCTGGAGGAGCTGCATGGGCGGCTCAACCCCGTCGTTCTCAAAGACGAAGCGCTGAAGCAGTTTCACGAAGCCAAAGAGACCATCAAAAGCGAGCTCAGGGCGGAGTTGAGCGAAGCCAAAGAGGCGCTCAAGACCGAACTTTCGGAAACGAAGCAGCAACTGTACTCGGATGTGAAGTCGGAGCTCTCCGAAGCCAAGACCGCCCTGCGAGACGCCACAATCGGAAAGGTCGAGAACATGGTTCACAACACACAAGAGACAGTTCGGACGACGAGTCGTTCTGTCGTCAACACCATCAAAGAGAACCCAGTTCCCGCCGCACTGATCGGCGTCGGCTTGGTCTGGCTCATCGCCAACTCGCGCTCCCGCAAAGAGCGGGATGCGACGTACGGGGGCGCGTACCTAGGTGGCCGCTATACCATCGGAACCGATCAGGGTGATGGCCGTGAGGGCTCGGGCCGAGTCAGCCAGGTCGCCCACCGGGCGGCCGAGGCTGTCGGGGAAGCAACGGTCGCCGCGCGGGATCGCCTGAGTCATTTGGCTTCGGATGCTCGCTCTTCCGTCACCGATGCGGCGCAAGCCACCTCGGAGCAGGTCTCGCGGCTGGCCCACTCTGCTGCCGATCAGAGCCGGCGGCTGGGACATCAGGCTGAGGATAGCTTTGCGAGTCATCCGCTAGCCATGGGCGCGGCCCTATTCGCTGTGGGTGCCGCCGTCGGCATCGCGGTGCCGACGAGCCGGCGTGAGAATCAGCTCATGGGAAGCGCACGCGACCAGATGCTCGAACGCGCAGGCGAGCTGGCCCACGAAGCGCGCGGCAAGGTGGAGGAGGCGGCCCGCCAGCTGACGGATACCGCCCAGAGCGCTGGCGCAGAGATGGCGCAGTCGCTGCGAGCCAATCAGTCCGGCAGCGCAGCTAACGGCGGCAGCTCTCAAGCCCGCGGCGGCAGCGGTCATCACCCCCAGTCACCAGGCGGCACGGGTTGAGCCCCGAGACGGCGCGGCCGAAAGGCTGCGCCGTCGGACGTGCGCCCCGCTAGCAAGCGAAGGGGAGGGATGGCGTCGCCGTCCCTCCCCATTTACGTGCGAACACTCTCTTGCGTATTCGTAGCGTTTTCGCTGGGACGGGCGGTCTGGGGCCCTGCGGCACAGGTGGGGCATTCGTCCTCGGGTCCCCCGCGCGCTCCACCAGCCACGGCGTCGCGAAACGGCTCGCATTGCGGGCCATATCAGGTTGGCCCAAATCTTGAATATGCAGCGTGCGCCTCCTGCGACGACCTCATGGCCCCGATTTGGATCTCCGACTTCGATGTCCGACGCCCTCGACATCAGATCGATCAAGGACGAAGCCTCGACTGGCTCGGGCGCGCTCACGTGGAGAGCCACTTCCAGCCACAGCGTGAAGCCGGGGGTTCGCCGGATCCTGGCGAGGTGCGCGCTTTCCGCGAGCGTCTGACCAAGCTCATCGACCGCTGCGCTTGTCCTGAGCGCGCCATTGGTAGCCGCGGCTTCGTCCTGGACGATGTAGCCAGCAACGATTTTTCGAACATGCGGCTCTACCGTCTCGA
>JBBQHO010000200.1:0-6654 GCA_038324055.1 Polyangiales bacterium
GCGCAGCAGGTGGTCAAGGCCGTCAACGACGAACTCACCCGCGCCCTCGGCGGCGAGACGCTCACGATCACCTACGCCTCCAAGCCGCCCACCGTGGTGCTGATGGCCGGCCTGCAGGGCTCCGGTAAGTACCGCCGCCACCACCGCCGCGACCGCCGCCACCGCCACGAGCACCGCCTCCGCCGTAGCCGCCGCCACCACCGCCGCCACCACCACCGCCGTAGCCGCCGCCACCACCCCCGCCGGAGTAGCCGCCGCCACCACTGCCACCACCACCGGAGTAGCCGCCGCCACCGCCACCGCTGCCACCACCACCGGAGTAGCCGCCGCCGCCACCACCGCTGCCACCACCACCCGAGTAGCCGCCACCACCACCACCGGAGTAGCCGCCGCCACCCCCACCACCACCACTGCGCGGACGCCGATCGCCCTCGCTGCGTTCACGGGCGACGTTGACGTTGAGTTGGCGACCATTCATGTCCGAGCCATTGAGGGCTTCGATGGCCTTGTCAGCCTCCGCGGCACTATCGTATTCGACGAAACCGAAACCGCGCGAACGCCCGGTCATGCGATCGAGGACGATGGCCGAGGAGACGATGTTTCCGTACTGGGCGAACGCGTCGCGAAGCTGATCTTCAGAGGTGGAGTAGTCGAGGTTTCCGACGAACAGTTTGGTGGTCACGAGAGCTTCTTCTGATTGGCGCCAACATGGATCCGAAAACGCGCTCGGCGCGACCGCTTCATTTCCGTTGCCCCTCAAATCGATAGCGTGGGGCTCACCGAAGCGAGGCCCCGGATGGGGACAGTTTTAGCATGGGTTCGCTGGAGCCCAGAAGCCGACAAAAGACGACCCTATGGATTTTGGGGGCAAAGGTGCGAGCCCCCGAGCGGCACCGCAACTTCGTCCGCTCCCGGCGGCCCAGCAGAGCTGCGCGTCCGTTTCAGTGAACGACAGTTCCCCAGTGAACGGCCGCACCGTTGTGGAGAACGTGTTGTTTAACGTGAAAGCATTGCGCCCCTTGGAGCCACGACCCGCAAGGCCTGAGGGACTGCTCCCAGCCGAAAAGAGCTGAACCGCATGCGTGGCTCAGTCGCCTGCAAAGGGCTGCGGCGCGCTGTGGATCAGCTGGGGACAGCGCAGGCGGCCGTCACACGTCCATCGACTTGCGGAAGCGCTTGGCGTCCGAAAACATGTCGACGTTCGCAAAGACGTAGTGCGACCTCTGCTCGAGTCCAGCGCTGGCGATGACGGCCAGATCTTCGATTGCCGGATCCTCGTAGCGACTCTTGCGGCCAGCAGGTCCAGGGAGCCTGTAGTAGGCCTCGGGTCGCTTGGAGAGCCCTGCATGAAGCGGATCACGCGAAGCCAGGCAGTCGGTCTCATCGGCCAAAGCGTCGCCTTCGTCGGGCTTCCAGCCCGGAACCTCGAACACGACACGCGTGTATTGCGGGCGGACGATCTTCAAAAACTCCTTTAAATTCGCCTTGTTGGTCCGACTGCTCGTGAACTCTGCCCCAGCCACGAACACAGCCGTGGTCGCGCTCAGCTGGTCACGGACGCCGGCTAGCCCCTCGAGGGCAGCCTCGATCACCTTGCTGGGCTTGAAGCCTTCCAAGGTGCACTCGCGCGGGCCGAGCAGAGCAAATTCGAAGCCTTCTGGTGCTTCGCGCGCCCAACGGCGAATGGTCCCGGGCCCAGGAATCGCCAAGTTCGTCTCTTGGATTTCGACGAACAGGTATTCCTTGAAATATCGCGTGGCGGGGACCGCGAAGCCGGCGCAACCAACGGTCATCATGGCGGCGCGAACCCTAACACAGCCCGGCCCCGGAATCAGGCCGACGCGACCCGAATTCGACGCGAGGGTTACAATATGACTTCAGTAACACTCGTCGTAGCAGTCATCGCCGCCATTCCCGAGGATCATGCACTTCATGAGCTCCGTGGCGACCGGCCCCGCTGACGTGGAATCGCACTGAGCAGAGCCGCAAAGGGCAGCGCAATCTTCCACTTCGCCCTCGTCGAAGGCGGCGCCCGTGGCGACCATACACGAGTCAATGCAGTCCCACTCGCCATCGATGGCCATGCCGTCATAGGACGTGGAACCGTAACGGCACCCGGTTTCTGGATCGCTGGCGTTGCACACAGCGTAGCTCTCTCCGCAAACTGACTTCTGGCAGGCCGTGCAGGCGTCGTCCCCAGCGTCAGGTTCGGTCGAAGCCAGAGTTCCGACTGCCGTGCTGTCTTCTTGGCAGTCGAAAGTGACGGGCGCGCCGCCCGCGCCGCCATCGCCACCGGTAGCTGCCGAGCCGCCGGTCGAGGCGCCGCCCGAACCACTGCCTGCGCCACCTTCACCGCCAAGACCGCCTAAATCTTCATCGTCGATGGTGCCGATGGTGCAGGCGCCAGCCACAAAGGCGCCGGTGAGGAGCAGGATGGCGGGGATGGTGAGCGATTTGTAAGTCATGGGTGTCGGGGGGCAGGGAAGCGACGTCAGGGACGAAGGGCAAGCAGCTTGGGTTGCCCGGAAGCTCCGTTCACAAGCGACTTTTGCACTAATTGTGCCGGAGCGCCAAGAAGGTCGAGCTTGGAAGTTACGCGCCGATTCGCGGCCCTATTCCGCACCTGGCTGCTTTTCACGCCGCGGCCGTGCGCGCCGCACTCTGACATTCGTGTCGCGGTTCGGGGCGATGGGGGAGGCAGGCGTCAAGGGTAGGGGTTGGCAGAAGCAGAGGGCTTGGACTTCTTGCGCCGGACCAGGGCGCAGACGAAGGCGGCCGCGCTGGCGAGCCACCAGGGCTTTTCGCCTAGGAATTGGTACGGAGTGCGCAGCTTGAGCCAGGCGACCTCTTGGGTAATGGCGGCTTGCTGGAAGGTCGGAGTGCGTTGCAGCAGGCGGCCGACGGGGTCGACGAAGCCGCTGATGCCGCTGTTGGTCGAACGCACGAAAAAGCGGCGTTGCTCCACGGCGCGCATCTTGGAGAGGGCCATGTGCTCCCAGGGTTCGCTGGTGTCGCCAAACCAGGCGTCATTGGTCATGTTGACCAAAAGTTCGGGCTGCCGATGGCTCATCATGGTGTTGACGAAGCTGGGCATGATGTCTTCGTAGCAAATGAAGACAGCGATCTGGTGCTCGCCGAAGGGCAACGGCTCGAAGCTCTTGCCGGGCGAGAACTGGCCCGAGTTGGGGGACCAATCGTACAGCTTCGGGAAGCTCTCACCGAAGGGTAGGTATTCGCCGAAGGCCAGCAGGACTTGCTTGTCGTAGCGGCCGTGGACCTTGCCTTTTTTGTCGGTGATCAGCGCCGAGTTGAAAAGCGCGTACTGGCGCGCGTCGTCGACTTTGCGTGCCAAGACGGCGCCGACGATGGCGGGGATCTTGAGGCGGCGGGTGATGTTGCGCTGGTAGTAGTCGTTCGCGCTGTCTTCGTGCACGACGCCAGTGAGAGACGTCTCGGACCAAACGACCAGCTCGGCCTTGTCTTCGACGCGCACCTTGCGCGTGAGCTCCAGGTGGCGGCGGATGCCTTCGTCGAGCTGCGTGCGCTTTTCCGCCAGGCCCATGTTGGCTTGCACGAGGCCGACGCGAATCTTCTCGGCCCCGGCGACAATGGCGTCGATCTGCCGGATGCGCACAAGGCCGTAGAGAGCCGAGAGCACGGGCACCAGCAACAGCCCGACCAGCCATTTGGGCCCAGCAGCGCGCACCATGGCCGAAAATGAGCGCTCGGCGCCGGTGGCGCGGGCTCGCAAGAACGAGGCGACGAGCAGCGAGAGGGCCCAGCTCGAGCAAATGAGCGTGAGCGAGACGAGCATGGGCCCACCCACTTCTGCCAGCTGCACGAAGACCGGTGCCTCGTGGACGGTGGTGGCGTATTTGAAGGGGAAGAGGAACGGGTAGACCGTCTCGTGGGCGATGAATGCGAGGGCGAAGGCGACGATGGTCGGCCAGCCGCGATCGACCATGCGCCGGTAGAGCCAGCCGAGCAGCGCCCAGCAGCCGCCCTGGTAAGCGCAGAGCAGCACCATGAACAGCGCGCAAATGGGCAATGGGAAGCCGCTGAAGGTCTGCAGCATGCCCAAGAGCCAAGAAAAGCCCGTAAAATGGGTAGCAAATCCGACGATCAGACCGCCCACGAGCGCCTGCCTCGGGGTGCGGCCGATCAGGCCGACCATCCATGGCGCCCAGGCGATGAAGCTGAGCGGCCAGCAATCGACTCCTGGGAAAGCGAAGTAGTAAAGCAGGCCTGTCGCGGCTGCCAGGACGAGGTGAACGCGGTGGCTCACCACCGGAACGGTCGGATCAGCCAAGGGTCTTCTTCACCTTTGCGACCAGATCCTCGATCTTGAAGGGCTTGGTCAGGTAGTGGCGCGCGCCAGCCTGAATGCCCTTGATCGTGTCGAGCGGCCCATCGCGTGCAGTGAGGAAAATGATCGGCACGTTCTTGAGGTGCGGGATCAAGCGCACCTTCTGGGCGAGCGAAAAGCCGTCCATGCCCGGCATCATCACGTCCAGAATCAACAGCTGTGGCTTGGCTTGGTCAGCGAGCGCCAGCGCGCCACCGCCGTCGCTGGCGGTGATGACGTCATACTCGCGGCCCAAGATTCTTTCGAGCAAACGGCTGATCGCGGCGTCATCGTCAGCGACCAAGATGCGTTTTTTGACGGCGGAAGGGGAAGTGGGGCTGCTCATGCGTGGACGCTCGCTCCGGTCTTGCACGTTGGGCCTGTGCATTCAAGTCGGGGTGGAAAGCGCTTCATGCGGACGGACGGGGCAGTGCTTGGACAAGGCTTGCGGGACAAGTGCGCTTCGGGGAATAACAGCGCATGCCCCGCGTGCTGCACATCGAGGACGATCCGGCGAATCGGCTGCTCGTGCGGAAGTTGCTGACACCCGCGGGCTTCGAAGTCGTTGACGCAGTAGATGGCCTCGACGGCGTGAAAAAGGCCACCGAAGGTAGTTATGATTTGGTGTTGGTCGACATCGCTATCCCCGGGCTCGATGGCTACGAAGTGACATTGCGCCTGCGCTCGGAGCCTGCGCTGAAGGAAGTTCCGATCGTCGCCATCACGGCCGAAGGCAGCCGCAACACCAGTTTGTCCGTGGGATGCGACGGTTTCTTGCAAAAGCCGATCGACGCGCGCTCGTTCGTCAAGACGCTCGAGGGCTATCTGAAAGGCCAAAAAGAAGGCCTGACGCCCGAGCAGACCGGCGAGCACTTGCGGAAGCAATCGCAGCGCATCGCCCACCATCTCGAGCAAAAGGTCGACGAGCTGTCGAAAGCCAACCAACGGCTGATCGAGCTGGATCAGGCTCGAAAGGAGTTCTATCGCAACATTTCGCACGAGCTGTCGACGCCGATGACACCGATCGTCGGTTACACGAAGCTCCTGCTCGATCAGGAGCTGGGAGAACTCAAGGCGCCGCAGCAAAAGGCCCTGCGCTCGATGCAGGACTGCGTGGAGCGTCTGCGCGGCCTGATCGATAACTTGCTCGACATCACGGGCATCGAGACCGGACGTTTGCGCTTTGCCAATCAGCCGTACGACGTCGTGTCCGCGGTGCGAGCGGCCATCGAAGCCACCAGCCCCGGTCGCGACAAGAAGAGCCAAAAGCTCGTCAGCGATTTCGGTTTGGACTCGGCCGAGGCGCGCGGGGACGGTCGCCGCGTGGGCCGGGCCGTGGAGCAATTGCTCGAAAATGCCTCCAAATTCGCGCCCTCTGGCACCACTTTGGGCGTGCGCTTGCTCGCCGTCGGCTCGGGCCAATTCGAAGTACTCGTCGTTGACCAGGGTGCGGGCATTCCCGCAGAGCTGACCGAACGCGTGTTCGAGCCCTTCTTTCAGATCGACGGTTCACCGACGCGCGCTCAGGGCGGAACGGGCGTGGGCTTGGCGGTCGTACGCGGCGTGGCGCGCGGTCATGGCGGCGACGCCCAGGTTTTGCCCCGCGGCAGTGAGTCGCTGGGCGGGGTGACCTTCAACGGAGCGGCCCTGCGCTTCGTCGTTGCCCGGACCCCAACCGGCTCCTTGTGACCACGTACCTGGACTGGAACGCCACGACACCGCCGCATCCGGCCGTGCTCGCCGCGATGGAAAAGGCCAGAGAAACCGCTTGGGCCAACCCCGCCAGCGTCCACCAGGCCGGACGGCAAGCTCGCCGCTTGCAGGAGGACACGCGCGAACTCTGCGCCAGCATCTTGCGTGTATCCGCGCGCGACGTGCTCTTCACCTCCGGCGGTACAGAGGCAAACCACTTGGCCCTTTCTGGCGCGAGCAGTTTGGTCCTCTCGCGGCTCGAGCACGCTTCGATCACCGCGAGCGCCGGCGAGCTCGAACGCCGCGGTGTGCCGGTGCGCTGGCTACCGGTGCCGGCCAGCGGCCGCCTGGAGCCCGAGGGTGTTAGCGATGCACTCGAGGACATGCGGACCGGGGCCCTGCTCGGGGCGCGCCCTGTCGTGGCGATCCAGGCGGTCAACCACGAGACGGGTGTGATGCAGCCGTTGGTCGAGATCGCGGCCTTCGTCGATGCCGCGGGCGCCCACTTGCACGTCGATGCCGTGCAGTTGCTGGGGCGCGGCGCGCACGAGGCACTCGAGGTGGCGGGTAGCGTTGCTGTAGCCGCCCACAAGTTGCGGGGTCCCAAGGGCGTGGGG
>JBBQHO010000201.1:0-6642 GCA_038324055.1 Polyangiales bacterium
CGACTCGCCTTCGAGTCGGACGCCATCCAGTTCGATGCACAGCGGCAGGAGGCCGTAGCAAGCGTGCGCTCGGCGCGCGTTTTCGCGCAGGCTCTCGGCCAGAGACAATCCGGAGCGGGCAAGGCGGGGATCGTGGGTCTCCGCGAGCACGAAACGCTCGGGGTGTCCGGCAGCTGCTTCGATGGCGAAGTAGCCGTAATCGCTCGTGGCTAGAGCCACTTTTTCGGTCGCTGCCAGTCGACTGCGCACGAGGCGGCCCGCCTCTTCTTCTTCGGGGCGCGAACCGTAGCTGCTGGGCGTCAGCGACCAGCGAAAAGGGAGAGCCAAGGCGACGCTCAGCACCAGTATCTGTGCAGCTCGCGTGGGACCCAGGCGTGCCAGCGTCGTCAGCGCGACGACCAGCAGCACCAGCCAAAAGGAAAGCAACGCTCTTTCGGGGTGGTGCGTTGGGCTGCCGCCTCGGACGTCGCCGACGACCAACACCGCCAGCGCGAGCGCGCACGGGACGAGCAGACGCAGCGCGGGTACGCGCGGCCCCCGATTGGCTCCGCGCGCAAAGCGCGCGGCCAGTGCCGCGCAAAGCACCAGCGCCACGAGTTCGGGTTCGCGCGTCAAGAGCGCTGCCGGATATCCGGTCCAGATTCCGAGCAAGTCGCGTCCGTCACCGCCGAGCGCCGCCTTGTAGTCCTGAACGCGCGTGACGAAGAACAACGCGGAGCCGTGGTGGGCTACACCGTGAGATAGCCAGGCGGCGGGAAAAGAAAGGGCAACGACTGCAGCGGAGAGGGCGGTCCGTCGCTCGCTCGGTCGCCGCGCGTCCAGCGCGCAAATCAGCGCAAAGCCAAGCGCCAAAGGCCACGTTTCGTAGCGACAAGCCGTAGCCGCGCCCAGAGCCAGCGCGCCGAGCACGCGCACGCGGCCATTGCGTGCCAGCGTGGCGAGGCCGAACACGGCCAAGGCCGCGCACCAGTATTCGGGCACGGTAGCGACCGCCAGCAGTCGCAATGTGGGCAGGCTAGCGCCGAGTAGCGCCGTCACGACCGCGAAGCCGCGAGACATGCTCAGCTGCCGCGCCGCGGCGTAGAGCAAGACGATGGCGCCCAGCGACGACGCGACGGCGAGGGCGCGAGCGACCTCGAGCGTCGCTCCGAACAGCGTCATGGCGCTGCCGGTCACGAGAAAAGGCAGCGGCAACCAACTGGTTCCGCTCGGATCCCAACTCGGCGCACCGACGAATCTCTGCGCGATGACGACGCGCGCGTAGTCGTCGTCGCTGATGGCCAAAAAACCAGAAGCGCGCAGCCAGACGCAGAGGGCGAGCTGCCCCACGAGCAGCCAGCCCAAGGCCTGATGGCGCGTCACCGGACGCTCCGACTCACTTGGCCGGAGCGGGAGCGGGCACGGGCGCGTCGGAAGCGCCGATCTGCTCCGCCTTGGATTCCAGGCTGTCGCCCGTCGACGAGGACAGGTAGGCCAAGGTCAGGCTCGTGAAGAAGAAGATGCCAGCAGTGATCCAAGTGGTCTTGGTCAGGATGTTGCCGGCGCCGCGGCCACCGAACACCTGCTGGGCTGCTGCGCCGCCGAACGCACCAAGGCCCCCGCTCTTGCCGGGCTGAATCAGCACGACCATGACCAGAAAGAGGCAGGCGCAAATGTGGAGAACCGTGAGGGGAGTTTCAAACAGGTCGAGCATGACGGAATTTCGCGGGCGGTGAATCAGGCGGTCTGAGCCGCGGCGGGCGGTGAATCAGGCGGTCTCGGCCGCGGCGACAATCTGCCCGAAGCCAGCGGCGACGAGAGCGGCGCCGCCCACGAGCGCCCCGTCGATGTCCGTCTGGGAGAGCAACTCTTGCGCGTTGTCGGCCTTGACGCTTCCGCCGTAGAGAATGCGAGTCTTTTCGGAGACTTCGGCCGACACTTTCTCGGCGAGGCGCTGACGGATTGCTGCATGCACCTCTTGGGCTTGCGCCGGGGTTGCTACTTTGCCGGTGCCAATGGCCCAAACGGGCTCGTAGGCGATCACGCCGACGCCGGGATTGTCGGCAAACAGATCGGCAAACGCATCAACGTGACGGAACACGACCTCGAGAGTCTTGCCCGCTTCGCGCTCTTCGAGCGTCTCGCCCACGCAAGCGATCGGGATCAGGTGGGCCGCGAACGTAGCCGTCACCTTGTCGCGGACCGACGCGTCGGTCTCACCGAAGTACTGCCGTCGCTCGCTGTGGCCGATGATGACCCACTTCACGCCGGCCGCAACCAACATGGGAGCGCTAATCTCGCCGGTGAACGCACCGCTGTCCTTCGGGTAGATGTTCTGGGACGCGACCTCGACCTTGCTGCCGGCCTCTTCCAGAGAGGCAGACACCGCTGCCAGGGCGGTGAAGGGAGGAGCAACGACGACCTGGACGCCACTGGTCGACTTGGTCGCTTCAGCGACGGCGAGAGCGAGAGCGATACCGTCGTGACCGCCAGCGTTCAACTTCCAGTTACCTGCGATCAGTGGAGTGCGGTGCGTCATTGGAAATTCCTCGGAGGGCTTCGAGCCCGGGTAGCTTGGTTTCGGAAAGGAGGGCCAGGCTGGCCGAGCCGCCCTGGGAAACGCAATCGATTGCGTCCAAGAGCTCGGGTGCCACGGCTTGAACGGCGGCGACGCTATCGTCACCGGCCACCATGGTAAAGGCTGCGCTTTCGGCCAGAGCCTGAGCGATGGCCCGTGTTCCACCAGCGAAGGTTTCGCTGCGATGAAAGCCCGCGGTCCCACACCACAGGACGGCGCTGGCGCGGCCGATTTCAGCTCGCAGAGCCTCGATGCTGGCGGGCCCGAGGTCGAGGGCCATCTCTTCGGGGCGGAAACGGCCCTCGGGCAAGACCTTGGCTTCGGTCGCCTTGGGGCTCTCGGCCACCAAGAAGTCGCTGGGCCACAGCAGGCGGTCCCCCAACTGATCGGCCAACGTACGCGCTCCCGCCAGGTAGCCCTCTTCTACAGTGGAACGGCCAACCGTGCCCCCGCGGGCACGCACCAATGTGTTGGCCGGAACGCCGACCAAGTAGACGCGGTCAGTGGCGCCAACGAGCTTGTGGAGCAGCGGCAGTCGCTCCGACAGCGAGTTTCCTCCCCAGATCAGCAAGCGGGGGCGATCGGTTCCCGCCCGCAGACGTGCGAGAGCGGAGAGCTCGGCCATCATCGAGAGCCCGGCCACTCGACGCTCGAAAAGCCGCGGCAAGATGGTCGTCGTGGCCGACTCGAGCCCCAACGCACGTGGTGCATCCCCGACGTACATGTCGACCATGTCGAACAGCGTCCGAGCGAAAGCTTCGGCGCCCGGACCCACATCGGCGTCACTCGCCAGATTCTCGAGCAAGCAGATCTGCCCTTCGCGCAGGCCGCTGATCACTTTCTTGACCGAGTCGCCGCTGCAGCCGTCGGGCAGGTGCACTTCGGCTTGCAGCAACTCCGCCAATTTGGCCGCGGCCGGCTCGATGCTGGGCGCTTTGTCGGGCGACAGCGAGCCCGCGCCAGTCTTGGCTTCACCAAAGCGTGAGCCGACCACGACACGTGCACCCGAGTCGAGCAATCGGCGCAACGTCGGCACCGCCGCGCGAATGCGCGAATCGTCGACGATCTCACCAGTCTTGGAGGTGGGAGCGTCGAGATCGACGCGCGCGAAGATGCGCTGATTTTCGAGCTCGAGGTCTTCGAGTGTTTTGATGCCGGCGATCAAGGACATGGCAGGGACGCGACTAAGCAATGTAGGAGCCCAGACGCCGAAAGCGCTGGTAACGATCTTCACGAAGCTCGTCGGGTGTCATGTTGCACAGCGGCGAAAGCGTCTCGTACAGCGCCTGATCGAGCAGTTGTGCGGCGCCACGATGATCCTGGTGCGCGCCGCCTGGGGGTTCGAGCACGATGCGGTCCACGACGCCAAGCTCCAGCAGATGAGGTGCGGTGATCTTGAGCCGCGCGGCTGCTTCGGGTGCTTTCGACGCGTCTTTCCAGAGGATCGAGGCGCAACCCTCGGGCGTGATCACCGAGTAGTAGCTGAACTCTTGGACGAGCACACGGTTGCCGACGCCAAGCCCGAGCGCGCCACCCGAGCCGCCTTCGCCGATCACGGTCGCGACCATGGGCACACCGAGCCCCGCCATCACTTCGATGGCGCGACCGATGGCTTCGCTCTGACCGCGCTCTTCGCCTTCGATGCCGCAGAACGCTCCCGGCGTATCGACGAAGGTGATGACCGGCAGACCGAACCGGTCGGCCAGTTCGAACAAGCGGATGGCTTTGCGGTAGCCTTCGGGATTCGGCATCCCGAAGTTGCGCATCGTCTTTTCTTTGGTCGTGCGCCCCTTCTGCTGCCCCATCACCATGACGCTACGGCCGTGGTAACTGGCGAGTCCGCCGACGATGGCGGGGTCGTCGGCGTAGCGACGGTCACCGTGCAGTTCGACGAAGTCTTGGAAGAGAGCGTTGATGTAGTCGAGCGTGTGGGGGCGACCGGGGTGCCGCGACAGCTGGACTTTCTGCATCGGCGACAACTTGGAGAACACTTCGCGCGCCAGCCGCGCCGTCTTTTCTTCCAGCCGAGTCAGCTCTTCGCCGTAGCGCTCGTCTGCGGCCGCTAGATCGCGCAGCTCGCGGACCCTGGTGATCAGCTCGACCACTGGGCGCTCAAAAGCCAATACGTGAGCCATGGGCGGGGGGAGATTGTCTGGAACCGGCTCGCCCGTCGAGCGCAAAATCAGCGCTTGCCTTGGCGGGCGCAACGCGAAACGGCGAGTGGCTCAACCACTCTGTGCGCAGACGATTACGCACTCTCGCGTAAAAATCGTGATGGAGCGCCTCAACCGATGGCGTCGGGCACGCTCGCGCGCGCCACTTCGCCGGTGACGTTGAAGCAGCGAAAGGGCTTTTCTTTGTTCTTCAGGTGCGCGGGCGGCAGTTCTTCGTAGGTGTATTTGCCGCGGAGCAGGTCCAGAGTCGGCTCGCTTACCACGATCTGTCCGCCTGCAGCCACGCCGCATAGGCGCGCACTGGTGTTGGCGGTATCACCTATCACCGTGTAGCTGAGCGCTTTGGAGCTACCGATGTAGCCGGCGATGAGCGGCCCGGTGTGGATGCCATAGCCGACGTCGATGGCGACGTGTCCCGCCAAGGCGCGCGAGCGATTGAACTCCTTGAGCGCTTCTTTTTGCTCGAGCGCGCAGGCGACGCTGCGAATGGCGTCGTCGGGGTGCACCACGGGTGCGCCCCACACGGCCATGATGCCGTCGCCCATGAACTTGTCGAGCGTGCCTTCGTACTTGAACAGCGTCTCGACCATCAGCTCGAAGTACTCGTTGAGCATCTCCACGATGAACTCGGGCGTCGCGCGCTCGCTCATGCCGGTGAAGCCTCGGATGTCGGAGTTGAAGACAGTACAGGTCTGCACGAGCTGGCCGCCTTTTTTGACCTCGAGCTCGCCCGACAGCACGCGTTCGGCCAGGTTGGGCGAAAGCAGCCGACTGAAGCGTTCGCGATTGACGACCTCTTGCTCGATCTTCTTGCCGAGAATGTTGATCTCGATGAACATTGCAGCTTGGTTGGCGATCGAGGTGACGATCTCCAGGTCCTTCTGCTGGAACTGCGCCAAGCCTTCACTGTCGAGCCACAGCACGCCCAGAATTTCGTCGTTGTGAACGAGGGGCGCCACGATGGCCGAACCGATACGGTTCAGGATCATGCTCTTGCCCTTCGAAGCCGCGAAGTCCATGGACGCGTCGTGCGTGAGCACTGTCGTGCGCTCGCGCACGACATGGCTCATAATCGTCGACGAAACTGGGATGGGGGCGTCGGTGCCGTCCCGTCGGTAACTCGCGGCCGGCAAGAGTTCTTCTTCGCCGATGTTCTTGAGGAAGATGACCCCGCGATCGGCCCGCACGAAGCGGAAGATGGTCGCCAAAATTTTGTCGAGCAGCTTTTGCAGGTCGCGCTCGAGAGCGATCTCCCGCGACAACTCGTGCGAGAGACGCAGTCGCTCGTAGTCTTGAGCCAGCTGAGCCTGATTCGAAATCAGCTGTTCGTAGGGCAAAAAGCCCTTCTGAGTTGCGTCGATCTGCGTACCGATCGAGCGCTTGTTGTCGTTCAAATCGACCCGTGTCTTCATGCCGATGCGGCGTTCTGACGAAGCGGGGGCGACGACTGAAAGGGGTGAACCCAGCGAATTGGGGCTCCCGGGGCCGACGCCAGGCGGAAGTACGGCGGGCGCGCTCATCGGTCTGAAGCCGCCCTGGAGCGGCGCAGACTGGACGAGGGGTGGGGCGACTTGAGGCAAGGTCGGCGACGGCGACAACTGGGGCGCATGCGTCGTCGTTGGTTGCTCCCAAAGGGGAGCCATGCGCGCCGGCTCGTCGGCGGCCCGAAACCGAGCGCGCGTCTGTCCCAACGCGAACTCCATTCCGTCGATCAAAGGCGTCTCGCCGTTCAGACGCTCACCGTTGATGTAGGTGCCGTTCAAGCTGCCCAGGTCACGCAGGATGAATTGACTGCCGCGCAGTTCGATGACGCAGTGCTCTTTGGATACGATCTTGTCGAGCAACTGGATCGAGTTGTCGGGATGTCGGCCGAGCGTGTTCTTCGCCCGCAACTCGACCGTTCGCTCTCCA
>JBBQHO010000202.1:0-6561 GCA_038324055.1 Polyangiales bacterium
TCCCAGCGATATCGCGCTCGTCAATGCTGACAACCTCCGCAACACCCTGTGCCGGGTAAACTGCTTTGTCGCCGACCTTGAACTCACCATCTTGGTTTGCCTGCATGTTCTCTCCTTGCATGGGCGGTGTTCGAGCCACAGCGGCTCGACGCACCCCTGTCAATCTGACGTGCTGTGCTCTCAGCTAGAAAGGCGATCGCAGCGCGACCGCTCGAACGACAGGAAACGAATACATCTGGAGGGCTTGTTTCATTCCGGAGAATCCAAAATTCCCAGATTCGTTTTCTCTATCCGAGGACGCCGAAACTCTTCGACGCGTCCTGGTGCGATGACATCGACGCACTCGATGAGTGGGCCGGTGAGTCCGCTGCCAGCAGAACGCAAAGCTGAGAATCGAGCACTTCTTCGAGCGGCCCAACGCCATCATGACGCCAGATCCACCCGCGAGTAGCTGCGCTACCCCTGGCGAGACATAGAACTCGCCAGGCGCGCTACTGTAGTAGGAGAGGCCTATAGTGTCAATGGGCCTCGAACTTTGTGCGCTGACCGCAGCCTGTCGTGGGTGATTTCTGCGGAGCTGACAATGCACTCAGCTGTGCGAAACACAGCTGACAATGCACTCAGCTGTGCGAAACCCCGCTGCGGTTCGGGAGAGTCTAGCTCGAATCGCGCCAGGGGGCACGTGGTCAGCGCGCGCTCGGCTCGACGACTGTCCAGTCGGCGGGCCAATCGCCCGGCTTCTCGACGACAGAGCTACCCTCAGAGCGTGCGGGTGAGCTCCTGCAACAGACCCCACCGCACCCCGCGGTCGGACGCGACGAGTTCGTCTGCGCCGAGCCAATCGAGAACCTCGGTGCAGAGCAGTGAGCCACTGACGATCACGTCGGCGCGTCCCTTGTCCAGGCCTGGCAACCGCTCACGTTCGACGAGGGGCATCGCTGAGAGCCGCTCCGCTAACTCGCGCAGAGTGCGTCGATTCATGTGTGCGCCGTGGACGCGCTCGGGCTGGTAGTGTGTCAGACCAAGACACAGTGCCGTGAGCGACGTCACGGTGCCCGCCACGCCGACGACTGCATCGCGTGGTCCCAAACTGTTTGGGTCGGGTAGGTAGCCCTCCAACGTGGCGCGCACGAAGGCGCGCATCTCGGCGAGTGCGCTCGGTCTTGGCGGATCGCCGATACGGAAGCGTTCGTGCAAGCGCACACTGCCGACATCGAGGCTCGTCGAGCGTTCGATGATCGCGCTCGCAGACTTGGAGCCGTCGCCCGTCGTCACACCCCAGACCAGTTCGGTCGAGCCACCCCCGATGTCGAACACGAAGATGCGTCCGCGCTCCGGCAAACCACTCAGCGCGCCCGCGAAACTGAGAGCAGCCTCGCGCGCCCCGGAAATCACCTCGATTTCAGTACCGAGCGCCGCGCTCGCCTCGGCACGAAACTCGGCGCCGAGCTCGGCGTCACGGAGGGCGCTCGTGCCCACAGCCGCGACGCGCGTCACGCCGAGCGCATCGAGCTCGCGCCGGTAGTCCTGCAAGCAGGCTAGGGTGCGCGCGCAAGCGTCGGGGTGCAGGCGCCTCGCTTGATCGACGCCTTGTCCCAGACGGGTCACCGTCGCTCGCTCGAGCACGACACCGAGGCCCGATGCGGTCGGCTCGGCGATGGTCAGGAGCACCGAGTTGGTGCCGAGGTCGACGGCACCGACTCGCTCGCTCACGGCGCGGCTTCCGAGCGCGATTCCGTGCCGGACGTGGCTTCGCTGTGCCCGATCGACTCGAGGCTGATCATTTCCCCGACGTCCGGCTGTGCCACCAACTCGACGCGCCGGTTCTTCTTGCGGCCCTCTTCAGTGGTTTCCTCGGCGACCGGATCAGTGGACCCGTAGCCAGCAGCGCTCCAGTTCGAAGCGTCCAGTCCGCCACCTTCATCCTTGCTAGGTGTCGTCAAAAGTACGAGCACGGAGCGAGCGCGCATGGCCGAAAGGCCCCAATTGTCCCTGAAATTGCCGCCAGAAAAGGCGCGTCCGTCCGTGTGGCCGGCCACCTGAAACTCACGCTTCTTCAGATCGACGTCTGCGCGAATCACCTCCGCGACCTTGAGCAGGATGTCTTTTCCCTCTTGCTTGAGCTGGTCTTTGCCCGATTCGAACAGGACGTCGCCCGGGAGTTGGATGACCATGCGATTGTCGCGGACTTCGAGCTTGAGACCGAGGCGCGTCAGTTGCGACAGCTTGCTGCGCAAGAGCTCGAAGCGCTCTCGGATCTGCTGCAACTGAGCCGTTCTTTGCGCGTATTCTTCCAGCGCCTTCTTCTGTGCCTCGAGGTTGGCGCTCAGCGAGTCCAGGTTGAGGCCGCCCTCCATCACCTGGTTGCGCAACGTTTCGATCTCTTCGAGCGCATCGGCGTAGTCGGCGTCGGCCTTCGCACGGGCACGCTGCTCCGACGAGAGCTGCGATCGGAGCTCTTCGCTCTCACGAACCTTGGCGTCCCACTCCTCCTGCGAATAGCCGCAGCCAAAAAAAACGACCGAGGACAGCAGGAGGCAACCAGGTGCCGTGATGAACGAGCCTCGCATCTTTTTTTCTGTTCCTCGGCAGAAGCCGGAAAGGGGGTCGGATCCGCTAGCGCGCTGGACGAAGGCGCGTCAAGCGGCTGAATTTGGCTGGAATCACTTTAGCCGGGTGGAGATTTCCATTGTCCAGCGATTCGAGGGCATCGCAGAGAAAGAGGCAGATGCACCCTGGACCTCTGATGAGTACGCAAATCTTGCATACCGTGAATTGGCGTTTTCGCGGCTGCGCTCCGGGTGTCGCCGCACTTTTTTCGTTGACACATCACAATAGGTGGCAATATACGTCGTGCAACATACCCTAGGGGTGGACGGGAACGTCCATCTCCCGATCCACTCAGGGAGGAATAAAATCATGGCTGCAAAGAAGACCAAGAAGGTTGCCAAGAAGGCACCCGCAAAGAAGGTGGCTAAGGCCGCTAAGAAGACCGTCAAGAAGTCTGCCAAGAAGAGCCGCAAGAAGGCTGCTGCAGCTCCCGCTGCTCCCGCCGACGGCGCTATGGCTCCGGTGAAGAAGACCAAGAAGAAGGCTTCCAAGAAGAAGGCAGCCAAGAAGGTCGCAAAGAAGGCCAAGAAGACCGCCAAGAAGGCTTCCAAGAAGAAGTAATTCTTCGGCAGCTCTTCGGAGCTGCTTCCCCTTCTTTGGGGTCATTCGGGGTGCAGGTTTCGAGTTCGCTCGTTTCCTTGCACCCCGGATGCATTTCGCGGGTCGATGCGATAAACGACGGCCCAGGGCACGCCATGAAACACTCGCTTCCGTTCGTTCAGCTGCCCTCGATCCGGGCCACACGCAGTTGGTCCTCTCTTGCTCGCGCGGCGCTCTGTCTTGGCTTTGCGTTGACCGCGCCCGTTGGCGTGGCCGGTTGCGCTGCGACGGCCGGCCAAGAAGCGGAGTGGCCACCCGAAGCCAAAAAGTGGTTTGACCGCGCCGAGTACTCGTTCAGGACGGGTGACCTCGACGATGCGCGACATGCCGGAGAAAACGCGTTGCGCGCGCTGCCCGGCGACGTCCGCGTGCGCGTGATCGTGGCGCGCATCGCCATGGCTGAACTCGAGTTCGATCGCGCCCTCGAGCTGACCCGCGATCTTCCGGGCTCCGAAGCGCTTTCCATTCGTGGTCGCGCCTACTGGTACAAGGGCGACGTCGAAAAGGCCGCGGACGAACTCGAGATCCTCACGCAAGATCCGGAGATTCGCGATCCGTGGGCCAAGGAAGTGGCGCAGCTGGCCCGTATCGGTCGAGGGCGACGCCCCTTCGAGATGAGTGGCGGCCTACTCGCCATCACTGAAATGCCGCGTGTCGGCACGACGGCCATGCTGGTACCGGTGGAGATCAACGGCGAGCAGAGTTTGGCCATGATCGCGACCGACACGTCGGAGGCCGCCATCGATTCGAAGGACGGCGTCGGATCATGGGTATCAATGCGCTTCGGCGGGCGCGTCGAGGTCAGCGACGTACCGGCGGTGGGCCGAGATTTGTCTGGCCTCAAGCGCCAGACGGGCGCGCCCATCAAGATGCTCATCGGCGTCAACTTGCTGCGGCACCTGCGTGCCACCATCGATTTTGCGGGCAGTCAGTTCGTCGTGCGCAACTACGAAGCGCCGGCGCCGCCCGAGGCGACCACCGTGCATCCCATCTTTTACCGTGGCGGCGCGTTGGTCATTCCCGCTGCGTTCGGAGTCGAGGCCTCTGCCCCAACGGCTTCGTTGCTGGTGAACACGTCGATGACGTATCCCCTCGCTCTCGACGAGGCTGGCTGGAAGAAGGCGGGCCAGGACACCAAGGGCTTTGCGGTCGTGCCGGGCGGTGGCGCGCTGAAGTACGGCACTCTACCGCTCCTCCGCATCGGCGCCTTCGAGGTGCCCAACGTTCCCGGCGTGTTCGGCGCGCCCGTGGGCGAACTCGAGAAGGCCATCGACGTCGACTTGGACGGCTTTGCCGGCTCGGGCCTGTGGGCGACCTTTCGTCTCACGTTTGCGGATCGCGGTAGAACCTTGTTCATCGAAGATCTGCCGGCCGAGGTCATCCAGGCGCGCATCGAGGCCGCGCGACGCATGAACGCCGAAGCCGCTGGCGGCATGTCGCCGCTCGGCCCGAGCCCAAGGGACCCCGCTCCTGGCGCGCAACCCTTGCCTCCCGGATCGGCGCCGTGAGTGAATCCATTCACACCGCTCTCTACGCAGGCAGCTTCGATCCGCTGACTTTCGGCCATCTCGACGTTGTTCAGCGAGCCGCGCAGCTATTTCAGCGTTTGGTGGTGGCAGTTGGGCGTCATCCCACGCGCAATCCACTGTTTTCCGTCGACGAGCGCATCGGTCTGATGCGTTCGGTCTGCAACGCCATCCCGAACGTGGAGGTGGCAGAGTTCGATGGGTTGTTGGTCGACTACGCGCACAAGATCGACGCGCGCGTCGTGGTGCGGGGTCTGCGCGTCGGCGCCGATTTCGAGTATGAGCTGCAGATCGCGCACGCCAACGCTGATCTCGATGGCGCCATCGACACCGTTTTCTTGCCCACGCGTACGCGCTACGGCTTCATTTCGGCTTCGTTGGTGCGCGAGATCGCGAGCCACGGTGGCGACGTCGGGCGTTACGCGCCGCCCGAGGTGTGCGTCGCGCTGCAAGCCAAGTTCAAGAAGAGCTGATCGGACGCCTTGCACCCCTTGGCTTGGGCGAAAGCGGGTCAGTGGGGATCGGCGAGTGCGCCTTCGGTCTTGCCACTGCGGCTCGTCAGACGCGCTCGATGAGCATCGCTAGCGCTTCGCCGCCGCCGATGCACAAGCTGGCCAAACCGCGCTGCTTGTCGCGCGCAATCAATGCGTGCACGAGCGTAGTCAGGATGCGCGCGCCCGATGCCCCAATCGGGTGCCCGAGCGCCACGGCGCCGCCGTTGACGTTCACCTTTTCGAGATCGAGTCCTGCCAGGCGCGAGCACGCCAGCGCGACGCAGCTGAAGGCCTCGTTCAGCTCGAACAAGTCGACGTCGGCGACTCCGACGCCCGCGCGTCCGAGGGTCTTCTCGATTGCGCCCACGGGTGCGGTCGTGAACCACTCGGGAGCTTGCGCGAAGGCGCCGCTCGCCACGATGCGCGCCAAGGGCTTCAGACCGAGCTCTTTGACCTTCTTGCCGCTCGCGAGGACCACTGCCGCGGCCCCGTCGTTCAGCGACGAAGCGTTGGCAGCCGTGATTGTGCCGTCTTTGCGAAAAGCGGGTCGAAGCGCTCCGAACTTCTTGGGTTCGCCGCGACCTGGCTCTTCGTCCTCGCGCACGATCAGGTCATCGCCTTTGCGCTGCGGCACGCTGACGGGGCTGATTTCTGCCACGAAGGAGCCGTTTTCCTGGGCTTGACGCGCTCGCCGGTAGCTCTCTGTCGCGAACTCGTCTTGCGCCACGCGAGAGAGGTCGTATTTCTCGGCGCACAGCTCGGCGGCCGTGCCCATGTGGTAGTCGTGGTACGGATCCCAAAGACCGTCGCGAATCATGCCGTCGATGAGCTGCATGTCGCCCAGCCGCTGGCCCAGGCGAGAGTCCATCATGTAGTGCGGCACCCGCGACATCGATTCCATCCCACCCGTGGCCACGAGGGCGGCATCCCCCGCGCGGATGGCAAGTGCGCCCAGGATGACCGCCTGCAGCCCGGATCCGCAGACCTTGCTCACGGTCGTCGTGGGCACGTTCTGCGGCAGGCCCGCACCCAAGGCGGCCTGCCGTGCGGGCGCCTGTCCGATGCCCGCGGTGAGCACGTTGCCGAAGAAGACTTCGTCGATCTGCTCGGGTGCGACGCGTGCGTTCGAGATCGCCGCGCGCAAGGCCGTGGCGCCGAGGGTCGGTGCGCTGAGCGTGGACAGAGCGCCAAGAAAGGCGCCGATGGGCGTGCGGCTCGCCGCGACAAGGAACACGTCGTCGTCGTTCATCGGCCGCGACTATCACGAGCCGGGCCCACCGAGAACGCCTGCTTGGTGCAGTCTTCGTGGAGAAGCGCGCGTGGTCGAGACC
>JBBQHO010000203.1:0-6547 GCA_038324055.1 Polyangiales bacterium
GCGGCGTCGGTGTGGGCTCGGACTTCAACGATTCCTTGCTCGACACGCTCACCGAGCGCGGCAAGGGCGCCTACGTGTTTTTGGGCAGCGAGATGGAAGTGGACGCGGTTTTTGGTTCGCGCTTCATCTCTTTGATCGAGACCATCGCGACCGACGTGCACTTCCGTCTGCACCTGCCGCCTTCGCTGGCCATGCAGACTTTCTATGGCGAGGAAGCCTCGACCTCGAAGGAGCGCGTCCAGTCGATTCACTACTTTGCCAACACTTCGCAGGTCTTTTTGAGCGATCTGCTGTCTCGCGACCGCGTCCTGCCCGGACAGGACGACATCATGCTGACGGTTGAATACCAAGATCCGGAGAGCGGCCGGGCTCGCGTCGAAGAGTTCGCCTGGAACCTGGGACGAATTGCCGGTCGCGCCCCCAACATCGACAAGGCGATGTTGGTCAGCCGCTTCGCTCGTGAACTCGGCAGCATCTCCGAGCGCCCCTTGCCCTCGGGCTACAACGAACGCGTCGCGGGCTGGTCGGACGGCGACGCCGCGCAGAAGTGCTACGCAGTGCGAGCCGATCTGGAGCGTATCGGTGCCGGCCTGACGGGAGATGCCGAGGTGCAGCGTGTGCGTGGTCTGTGGGACAAATTCTGCGGTCGCTACGTGCCGGTGCAGCCCATCTACCAGGCACCGGTCTATCGCCCCCAGCCGCAGCCCGTACCGCCCCGCACCAACGACTGGCCGGCACCTGGGCCCACGCGCAACAACGACTATGCGCCCGAAAAAGGCTGGCCCAGCGCGCAGCACTGAGCTGGGCGTATCCATGAGCTGAGCGTATCCATCGGGCACTGACCCAAAAACGACGATGGTCGCGGCCCCGGCTGCGGCCCTCGTCGTTTCAGACAGTCGACTCGCGGTTGTCGGTCAACAGCACGATCAACTCCGTGTCCAACCCGAGATCCACCGGGACATCGCGCCCTGGAACCAGCGCCGAGCCCGCCACGAGACCGACGACGCCGAGCACAGTCACACCGCAGTACTGCGCGGCATTGAAGACCTCGACGAACCGGTAGCGGCCCGGGGTCAGACCGAGCACCTGGGCGCGCACGAGACGAATCTCAGCGCCGCCCGGCCGCACGATGTCGTCGAAGACCGCGTGGAGTTCGCGGTATAGACACACCTGGGTCAAGAGCATGCTGGGGATGGCCGCGCTCTGCACGACCGTCAAAGCGCGCTTCTGCAGTAGGCGCGCGTTTTCTGGGTGGAGCATCTCGACCAGGATGCGCGGACCCGGATTGTCTCCCAGCAGCTCGTCCACGGCGAGGCTCGAGAGGATTGTGCGTGCATCGCTCTCGGCGTCCGACTCGAGGCGGTCGCTGGCGACCAAGATCACGTGGTCGTACCGAGTAAAGTCGAGCTTTGACAAATCGCGCCTCGACGTCACATCGCCTTCCAAGTGGCGCACCATTGCAGCGTGTTTCGCTGGACAACCTCGCTGGATCAAGGTCTCGCGCTCGGGGATCGGCACGCGCCCAAACACGTCGATTTGCGTGGCAGGCGCCGAGCCTCCGCCAAGAGCATCGAGCAGCGCCGGTACCTTGCGGCTCCAACCGAGCAAAAGCACGCGCCGCGGCAGATCGACGATGGCGACCTCACGCACGCTGAGGCCTCCGGGCACCTCGACGCTCGCGCTGAGATCGAAGGCGGAAGCCAAGCGAAGATCCGTGGCAATGGCCAGTAACCGGTCGCCTGCTTCGACCAGTAGCTCGGGGCCGGGATTGACGAGCGGCGTCGTTCCACGCAAGAGCCCGATGACTATCGCCTCGGGCAACAGGTGGGCTACCTCTTCAATGCGCCGTCCGGCGACCATGTCGGCCGGGCCCACGTAGAGCCGGTGGCCGTCTTCTCGCGCCAAGAGCTCGTCGAAAATGGCCAGGGTACCCGGGCACTTCACCTCCTGCGCGATCATCCACGCCACCATTTGTTCGGTAGGCACGATCTCGGAATCGCCGCCGTAGGCGCGACGCGCCAAGCTGGCCTTTTCGTTACTCGAGACCTCGGCCACCAGCACCGGCGGGTGCGGAGGCGACTCGTCGCGCATCGCCTGACCGATGGCCAAGAGCACCTTGGTGGTGTCCTCGTCGCCCGTGCTCCAGCCGGTGCCTCGCTCGTCGTCGGCCGGTACCAAAATGGCGCTAGCCCGCAAAAAATCTACCCGCCGCAGGTGATCGAGCTTGAGAGGAGAACCGTGGCGCACCGTGATGCCCGAGCGCTGGTAGACGTCGCCCAGGCCGCTCCGCAGCTCTTCCAGGATTTCTTCGGGCGGGCGCTCCGAGAGGATAGCCACGTGCAATTGGCTCGCTCCGCGCAGGCGCAAGAAGCTCTTCACGCGACCCGAAGAAGAGAAGAGTTCGTGGACGATGGTCGTCGTGCGGTTGGTGGAACCGATGATGACAATGTGGTTCTTGCGCACCATCGGCGTGAGTCCGGCGGACAGCGCGCGCATGGTCTGTAGGAACCACTGCGTCATGATCGCGACCAGCGCGCCCAAGAAGATCACGTAGCCAAGCACGGTGATGATGGTGGACAGCGTGCGCAAAAAGACGCCCTGATCGTCGCCCAAATAGCCTGGATCGGTAAGGCGCAGGAACGACCACCACACCGCCTCGGTCAGGCTCCGAAACTGCGTCGTCCCACTGAACGCCAGCACCCCGCCAAACAATGAAATGGCGGCAATCAGCGCCGCCACGAGCAAGAGCCGCGACAGCGGCCCTCGCATCAAGAAGCGTTCGAACTGGTAGCGGGACCACAGGGACAGCTGATCGAGCACGAGCGCGACTCTACGGCGCTCCCCGCGTCTTGCGCAAAGCGGAAAGACGTTGGATCGTCAGGCACCTTGGCCCAAATCGTCTCGAGCAAGTGTCCTCACTGCGGCGCGCCGCTAAACATTCCGGCCGGCGCCGAGCAGGTCGTGTGCGCCTACTGCCAGCACACTTCGTTGATCCAGCGCCCCAATCAACCGGCCAAGGTGGCGACGCGCGAGCTGCCGGTCATCCAAGTGTCGGTGGGCACGGGGTTTCGTGCGCTGCCGCTGATCCTGGCCATCGTGGGCGTCAGCGTGACCGGTGTGATCGGCAGCGTCGTGGCGTTCATGTCCGCCGCGCCAGACTCGATCGCCAAGAACTCGGGCGGGCTGGTCGATTTGGTGACGCAGGCGGCCAAGCCGCGCTTTTACTTCAGCGACCAGCCCTTCTTGCTCGATCTGAACGGCGACGGACAGCTCGACATCGTCGGCAAGAGCAACACGCCAGGCGGAGCTTCGTGGCTCGCCGGCTACGACGGTCGTGACGGCAGCGAACTCTGGAAAAGTGCGGAGCTGCCCAAAGACGCAGCCGAGCCGAGCGCCCTGCGCGCTTTGATCGGCGAGACGCTCTTGTCGGTCGACGCGCTCGGTAAACTTCAAGCCTACAACGCCAAGAACGGCCAACCGCAGTGGGCCGGCTTGCTGGGGGAAACCGCGCGCGAGATCTGCGCCGGCGAAGGATTCGTGCGGATAGAAAAGAGCGATCGAACCCGCGTCGAGCTCGATCCGCTCAGCGGCAAAGCCGCCAGCATCCCAGCCAATGCGCCCTGCGGCAGCGTGCCGACCTCGCGCAAAGACTCAGCGCTCGGCTGGAGCATCGTCGGCTGGTCGGAGTTCAAAAAACTAGGCCTGCCCTCGCTCCACGAAGTCGACGGCATTTCTGCCCATCGCGCGCTTGTGCTCGACGACAAGAGCGAGGCGTTCTTGCTGGGCACCAAATCCGCCGGCACTCAAGTGGCCATGATCGCGGGCATCCAAGGCAAGAAAGTTCTGTGGAAGGAGCTGGTCCCCGGGGTGGATCCGCTCTCGACCACGGTCAACGTCACCACCCAAAAAGCCGCCTACGCCGCCGGGCGCGTTGTCGTTCCCTACAACATGCGCGAGTCCAAAGACGGCGTGCGCATGGCGGCCTTCGACACCGCGACCGGCAAGCGCCTCTGGGACATGCCCGTCCACCAGCGCACGCAGGTCGACGGCGGCCTGGCGCTCACCGACAAGGATGTGTTTTTCGGCAGCTGGACAGCGCTGTACGTGCTGGAAGCCGCCACCGGCAAGCTGCGCTACGTCGTCGGTACCGAGTTCTGAGCGGGGGACGCTTTGCCTTCTTTCAGGCCCGGGCGCGCGCGACTGCGAGTCGCAGCTCATCCAGCAAGGCCAGCTCACCCGCTGCGGGCAGCTCGGCGGGTGTTTTGACGTCGCACAAGACCAGTGTGGTGGCGGCTCCTGGCTGCGTGCAGGCCAACACGACCAAACAAGGCGCGCCGATTGCTTCGAAGTAGGCTGTGGGCAGCTGCGTTGCGCGGCTCGGGCCAAAGGCGTCGGTGACGCGCAGATCGCGGCCCGCGTGGTAGGCCTTCGAGAACAGGTCCTGTGTGGCTTTGCCGAGCGGGAAACTGACCGCCTTCATCAGGCCCGCTGCGTCTTCGCCCACGCCGGCCGCCACGAACAGCTCGGTTCCTGTTGGACTTTTGCGCAACGCCAAGAGTCGCGGCAGCTTGAGTTTTTCGCCGAGTTGCGTGAGCAGTGCGGTCAGATCAACTGTTGCGCCTTTGGCTGAGCGCTGTGCGCTGGTCGACGATTGCACGACGGCGCGTGGGGGCGCGTCGGGGGTCGGCGGGGAGCCCGCTTCGTGTGCGAGCAAGCTGGTCAAGAAGCGACTGCCGGCCATCTTTTTGCCTAGCAGCGAGGCGTAGCGCTTGCGGAATGATTCGCTGACGCGGCCGAGGAGTGCTTCGAGCGCGCCTTCGTCGAATGTCGCGACACCCTGGTGTTTGGCCAGCAGTTTCTTCATGGCAGGATCGGCCGGCCCAGCGCCCGTCGCGACCAGATCGGACAGCTCGTTGGAGAACTGCGCAAGGCCGAGGAGTCGATCTTCTTCGTCCCAGATTGCATTCGGATCGAGGGTGCCGCCGGCCATGGCCGCGATGACGCGCGTGGGTAGGTGCCAGCGCTCGGCGACCCCGATGCCGATTTTACGGAACGAAATGCCCAAGACGCGCTCGGCGGCGACGGCTTCGCTCAGCTTGTCGCGGGCGCTCGCCTCGAGCGTGAGCGCGAACAGATCCGGCAAATAGACAACCACCAGGTGCCGACCCAGGTTTCTGAACATGGCGCACACCAGCGCTTGTTCGGCGTCGACTTGGCGCGTGACCTCGGCGATTTGCCGCGCCAGTTCTCCGCTGACCAGCGCATGAATGGCCGAATCGGCCACGCGCTCGGGATGCGCGCTGGCTTCGATTTTGCTGAAGACGCTGATGCTGAGCGCGATTGAACGCACCTTGTCGAACCCCAGGATCAGGATCGCTTGCTGCACCGTGTAGACGCGTCCGCCAAAGCGGTTCACGTAGGTCGAGTTGACGACCTGCAAAAGCTTGACGGTGAGCGCCTGATCTTTGGTGATGGCGTGCGCAAGATCCGTGGCCGAATAGTGGCTCTCCGAGTCCGACTTCTTGTTCACTTCGCCAACCGTCTGTACGAAGGCCGGAAGATCGCCGCGCCGCTTCATGCGCGCGAGCAGTTTGCCAAGGACGTTCTTGTCCGCAGGCGAGAGCGCCGCGGCAAGCTCCTCGGGCGGACGCTCCGAAGGCGCAAAAGAGGAAAGCGACTCCCGCTGCGTCGGCGCCGCAGGCGTAGGCACCTCGAGCCGAATCGAGATCGCTTCTTGTCCGGCTCCCATCCAGGTGGCGCGCGCGCTCGGAGGAACCGGCTCGCTAGCTCCGGGGATCTCGGCCGGCGCAACGCTGGGCAAGGTCCCTGCGGCCAAGCGGGCCACGACGTCCACACGCAAGCGCCGGAGGTCCTCGGCCATGGCGTCCGCCGAGCGAGGTCGGTCTTCAGGCGCCTTTTGGAGGCAGCGCTCGACAAGCTCACACAACCCGCGATGCAGCCCGGGCGTCACCTCGCGGAGCGGTTTGGGCAAATCGTGGATGTGCATGACGAGCAGCATCATGGGCGCGGTATGTTGGAAGGGCGGCCGCCCCGTCAGCATCTCGTAGGCCATGGCGCCTAGCGCGTAGAGATCGCTCTGTTCGGAGATCCGATCGATCTGTCCGAGCGCCTGTTCGGGCGCCATGTACGCTGGCGTGCCCAACACTTGGCCATAGTTCGTCTGCTCACCGCTGGTGGTCATCAGCTTGGCGACCCCAAAGTCCACGATTTTGAGCCGCAAAGTATCGCCGGCGACCACGAAAATGTTCTGCGGCTTGAGGTCGCGATGCACGACACCGGCTTCGTGCGCAGCCGCCAGCCCGCTACAGATCTGCAAAAGGCTGTCGATGGTCTCGAGCTCCGAGAGACGACCCGCCTTGAGCTTGCCCGACAGATCGCTGCCCTCGAGCAACTCCATCACGTAATAAAAGTGGCCGTCGACGTCACCAAAGTCGAAGATGTCGACGATGTTCGGGTGGCGCAGGCTGGCGGTGATGCGCGCCTCGTCGACGAAGCGTCGCGCCACGTCAGGGTGAAGCGCCATCTC
>JBBQHO010000204.1:0-6497 GCA_038324055.1 Polyangiales bacterium
TGACTCGGAGCTCGACGAGCTGTCGGACTTCGTGGGCGAACTCGGCTACCAGTGCGTGGTCGAGACCGATAACCCTGCATATTCGCTGTTTTTGGCCTAACGACCCGCGCGAGCTATTCTGAACGGCCGACTGAGAGGCCCTTTTGAACGAACGTCGAGAACCTGCTGGGCCACGAAAGATACGAGCACCACGTGCGCTCCGGTGCATCGTCCTGTTCAGCCTGCTCGGCGTCGCATGTGGACGCCACCATCGCACGCGCTCCGCCGAGGTCGCTCAGCCTGCACCTGGCCTTCGCCTTGCTTCCGTGAGGCCCGCGGCGCCGCAGCCCTCGGTCGAAGCCGCGCTCGACTGGGCCACGCCCTATGCCGAGCGCATCGAAAACCCTTACGAAGACGACCTCGCGTGCAGGGCCCCCAGCTGCGGCGATCTGAACGCCGCGGCGGCACGAAGCGCTGCAGCTCTGATTCACGACCCGTGGGTCGATCTGCCAGAAGTGACTGATGGCCGGCCGTCGTCGCTCCAAGCACTGACCGCCGACACGGATCCACGCCAAGCCCGCGACGGCGTCGCGCGCCCCCCCCAGGACGCCTCTGCCTGGTGCACGCAAACCTTTGGTAGCGACGCGAAATGCCGGGTGCTCGCCAATGGCCCACTCTACCTCACTGACGTCTTCGCAACCGGAGGTGATTGCCGCGGTCAAACCGTTGCCGTGCTCCGTCGTGGCAAGCTGCGCCTCCACCTGCAAGACCCCAACGTGCTGCGCGGAGCCCGATTGACACTCGCCGGCAATGACAGCTTGGTGCTCGTTCAGACTCCCGCGCCGACCTCCGTGTCCTCTGAGCCAGCAACGACGACCACACGCGTCAGCGACTCGCCTTACGCGTGCGATTTCTATTGGAGCGGCTTCGCTCCTTACGGCCTGCGGCCCTCCTCGCCCGTCGACGTCGCAGAAGCGCTCGACTACTGAACGCGCTAGGGCGCGCTTTGCAGATTGAAACAGACATGGGCCCTGGGTCACGGGCGCCTTTTCCGCTAGGTCAGCTGGATGTCGAGCACTGCTTGGCGCTGGCTTGCGAGCCTGACTGCCCTCCTTTCCGTGCCACTGGTCGGAGTGTGGGCCTACGGCATCGCGTTGATCGGCCTATCTTTGCTCGGGCTGGCCTGGGGCTGCCACAAGCGGGCTCAGCGACTCGACGCCCAAAGCGCCGCGCCGCTGTCGGTCATCGACCGCTCGCTGGAGCGCAGCGTGCTCGTGCTGACGGTCGTGGGGGCGCTGGTCTCGCTCGTGTCACTCGCCCTCGTCAAATGAGTCCGTGTCAGAGTTCGGTCGCTTCGATGCGACGGTTCTTTTGGCGACCCGCGTCGGTCGCGTTCGAGTCAATCGGGCGCTCGTCGCCGTAGCCCACCGCCTCGATGCGGCTCTTGTCGATGCCCTTGTTCACCAAGTAGTCGCGGCACGCCTGAGCGCGCTTTTCCGATAGGGTCTTGTTGGCCTTGGGATTGCCGACGTTGTCGGTGTGTCCCGAAATCTCGATGCGCACCTTTTTCTTGTGCGTCAGGTATTCGACGACGCGATCGAGCTCGGGGAACGATTCGGGACGGATCGTGGCCTTGGCCGTGTCGAACGTGATGCCCTTCATGACGATGCGTCCGCCATGCGCAGCGTCGAGCTGCTCGTAGCCCTCGTAGCGCAACGTCAGCTTGATGTTCTGTTTGGGCTCGTTGGTGACGGTGACGGCCGTCTCGATGTCGCGTTGGCCAAGCGACAGGTAAACCAAATCGTACTTCTTGCCGACCGGCACGAGCACCTCCGCATACCCCTCCACGTCCGTTTCTTCCGTGAAGTACTTTTTGCCGTCGGGGCCAGTCAAAGACACGACGATACCGGCGAGCGGACCCTTCTTCTTGTCGAGCACGATGAACTTCATCGCCGCCTCGGTCCCGGTCGATTTGATCTTGGAAGGAGTCGCGCCGTGCGCGCCTTTGGCGGTCGTCGAGTCGTGCGTCACGAACTCGTTGCCGGAATCGGGCGGCGCGTCGAGTTTTTTCGAGGCTATGGCCTCCTGGTCAGGCTGAGCCTCCGGCTCGCCAGCGGTTTCGCCAGCGGGCGTCGCCTGCGCAGCCGGTTGAGCGCCTCCGCACGCGGCCAGGGTCAACGTCAACAGGCAGAGGGGGACAAGCTTTCGCATGGCACGAGGGTAGTCCGAGCTCGCGCCCGGGTAGAAACATTTTTCGGCGCCCGGATTGAGCGGCTCGGGATCGATGCTGTCCAGCTGAACGCCGCGAATACGATTCCGCAACCACGAAATTTTTCTCCTTTGGTCCAACCAAAGCCGCGCTCTGCCGCCACCAATGGTGGATGCGCCTGGTCTATGCCCTCTCGGCCATCCTGCTGCCGTTCAGTGCGGTCGCCAGCCACACGCCACCTGCGAGCGAAGACGGCCCGGGCGAGGCCGGTGGCGCACTTGGTTTCCACCTCGCCGTGCGCAACAATACGGGATTGACCCACGTGCCCCCAGCACTGCAAGCAGCCCGCCTGTTGGGGGAAGAAGCCGCCAACGCCCCTTCCGTGGGCTTCGAGGAAATTTACGAGCTGCACTTCGATTTCGTGTGGCGTTTCGTAGGGCACCGTGGGGTACCCGAGGCGGCACGCGACGACGTGGTTCAGGAAATTTTCCTGACGGTCCACCGGCGACTACACAGCTTCGAAGGCCAATCGTCCCTGCGCACGTGGATAGGTGGCATCGCGCGGCTGGTGGCGCGCGACTACGTCCGAAAAAAACGTCATCAGCCTGCGGCGGAGTTCCAGCTTGACGAATCTCATTTTTCCAGCACCGAGGCTCTACCGCCCGATGCGCTGGAGCGAAAAGACGCCCGCCTCGTGCTGACAGAAATTCTCGCACGTTTGCCCGAAGCGCAGCGCGAAGCATTCTTGGCGATCGAGCTCGATCAGCTGAGCGGCCAGGAAGCGGCGGAACTCTTGGGCATCAACGAAAACACCCTACGCACACGCCTGCGTGCGGCACGCGAGGCGTTCAATGGGCACGTGGCACGCCACCTGGCGCGAATCAATTGGAGGGAACGTGACTGAACTCAGCTCGGCTGCTCGTGGACTGCTGGACGAGGCTCATTGCGCAAGCGGCTCGACGCCTGCGGACCGGATTCGGAATCGAGCAGCAATCCAGGCCGGACTCGGCGGAGCAGTCCCCCCTGGACTCGGCGGAGCTGCAACCGGCCCTGTTGTTGCCAGCAACACGGCGCTTCCGCTTTGGCTTGCCGGTGCGTTGGTCGTCGGACTCGGAGTGGTTGCGGGCTGGTGGTTTCTCGTGCCAGGTGAGCGCGAGCCCCAGCGCGTACTGCAGCCACTCGCCGCACCACTGAGCCCGCCGCGGGTTGTCGAGCCGCCTAGCGAAGCCTCCCAACCGCCTAGCGAAGCCTCCGAGCCGTCTCTGCCCAGCCTCCCCTCCCGGGTGAACCGTTCCGGGCCGCAAGCCACGGCTCCCGATCTAGGCGCCGAGGTCGCTCTGTTGCAGCTGGCGTATGCCTCGTGGCGCGCGGGCGATGCGGCGGCGACGTTGCGCAGACTGGATGAGCACGTGCGGAGGTTCCCTGCGTCGCAACTGCGCCGCGACCGTGCGTCCTTGCGTGTGCTGACCCTGTGCGCGAGCGCACGCGGCAGCGAGGCACGCGCCGCCGCTCGTGGCCTGCGTGATGCTCAAGGCCAACTACCTCCCGCGCTTCGAGGCAGTTGCGTCGAACCCTAGCCATGCCGCTGAGCGTCGGCCTGGCCGCCCTGATCGCGGTTGCTCCGCGCACCTCTCGTGCGACCGAGCTGCCCGTCAAGCTCGAATGGACCGCGCCCACGCAATGCCCCACGGTCGACCAAGTCCGGGCGCGCCTCGAAGCGATTGCGCGGCCACGGCCGGGCGTTCAGCTCCCGCCCGTCGAGGCACGCGCCACAGTCGAGAGCGAAGGACCGGGCTTTCGCCTCGAGCTGCGGACCGAACGGGAGGGCACCAGCGGGCAGACTGTGCTTCGCGCGGGCGACTGCGACGCGCTCGCTCAGGCCACGGCATTGATGGTCGCCTTGGCTTTTGGCGCCGACATCGAGCTGAACACGCTCGCAGAAAGCAACACACCCGAGGTTGCTCGAGTGCCGCCCCCCCCCACGCCGACCGCGTCCGAGGCTACGCAGACTGCACCGGCGCCCTCACGGCCCGCGCCCGTCCGCAGCGCGTTCGAACTGGGACTCGTCTTCACTCCCGAACTGCTGCACGGACCAGGCGTCGGTCCCCGACTGGGCGGGTCTCTCACGTTCGAGCACCTCGAGCTATTCGTGCAGGTAGGCGCTTACTTACCGAGTCAAACCAAGATCATCGGCGATGTCGCGCTGACCATGAGCGGAGGGAGTGCGCTGGGCGGCGCGTGCCTGACCGGCGCAGCCACTACGCTGCGGGCGAGCGCATGTTTGACCGCCCAAGCGGGCTGGCTCAGTGCCGCTTCCCAGGGCGCGACTCGCGACGACGCGGCCACGGCACCTCTCGTGACCGTGGGGCCGAGCCTGCTGGTCCGCTGGCCCGAACGCGCCAATTGGCGCCTGCGCGCCCAAGCCGATCTCGGCGTGAGCTTGCTGCGTGCACGCTTCGCACTCGACGGCTACGGCGACGTCTTCACCGTCCCGCAGTTCGCTCCGCTGCTCGGTTTGGGGCTCGAATTCGAGCCCTGAATCCTCACGGGCCGGGGCAACCCGCAGGTGAACCCGAGACCGAACAGCTTTCGGCGGTGCAGCAGACACCAGCGGCGCAAGAGCCCCCGCCTTCGATGCAAACAGCGCTACAGCTCGTCCCACTGCACGACGCGCCCGCCGCGCACGCTTCGGTACCCGAACAGTTCAAGCGCGTATCGACTGCAGAGCTCACGATGGGGCTTCGACAACTTCCGGTGCCAGAGCAAGAAATTTCGCAGAGGTCGCCTGCGCAACGGATCGATCCGGCGCAGGCCTCCCCGCCCGTACACGACACGCTGCATGCCTGGGTCGCACCGCAATCGATGCCTCCTGCGCAACTGGCCTCCGAGCTGCACTCGACCTGACAGCGCAGCGCAGCGCTGCACGCCACGAGTCCGCTGCACTCGCCGTCCGGACACAGCACCTGGCACTCGATGCCTGCAGGGCACACGACCTCACCCGGACAGTTCCCCGCCAAGCAGTCGATGATGCATCGCTCCGCCTCGCAACGTCGACCTGGCCCGACGCAGCTATCGGCGCAAGGCTGCGTCGGTGCGCCCGCTGCCCCGCCCGCTCCAACCGCGCCACCCGCAGCTGCAGCGCCACCCAACGCGGGCGCAGGTTCGCCGCTGGCCTCCGAGTCGAGCGCACCAATGACATAAGGGTTGTTCAAGCAAGCCGGTAGCACCAGTGCTGCGCCAGAAAGCACGACTGCGACGACCCCCGAATGCACCCCCAAACACTACCACGAGCCCGCCACGTCGCCGAATTGGGCTCGTTCAGACTGAGCCCAGGCCTTGCCTCAGTGCACTAGGGGGCCCCGCAGGCCAACCATTCGCCGAGCTGCTGCCGCTCGAGTTCCGTCGGCTCGTCCTGCCCCTGAGGCATCGAGACATTGACGGCATCCGGCCCAGCCGCCGCTTGTTCGTCGATGATCGCGAGGCCTTGGTTTCGGATCCCCGCGAGGGTTTTCAGACCGCCGTGGCAGTCGGTGCAATACGTCTGCATGAACGCGCTGCCAAAGGTCTCATAGGTCAAGACCGAGTCAGTAGGACAAGTGGATCCCGACGGAACTCCACTGGATTGACAGGCGCTCAGGCAGAGGAGCGCGGCGACAACTGGGAAAAATCGGGCAGTGCCCAGGAGCGTCATTCAACTCGCTAGCACCGCTTCGCGCAGATTCAACGCGAGTGCTGCGGCCCGGTGGCGTGAAAGAGCTGACCTCCGGGGGCTCCCTCTACGGCTGGGCCGTCTACGTTCGCGGCACGGCCCAACCTGGGGCCGCAAGCTACTACTTCTATGAGCTCATCAAGCCGGACAAGGTCTACGGGGATGACTACGCCAGCAGCGAATGTACGGGCCGCCACGGCGATAGTTCGCTGCTGTTGAGCGATCCGAGCTTGGTTCTGAACCCCTGAACTCTCCGGCCCACCATCCGGTCTATTGTAGCGGTTGACGGCCAGAGCCTACCTGGCGGATCACCTCTTGGTGACGGACCTGCTGATCTTCAAGCCCTCGGTCGAGCGCCGAGCGGAGGGCATCTTCGTTCACGTCGCGTCCGCGATCGAACCCCCTCCCTCCGCCGCGCGCGCCTTCACGTGGACCGCCGGCCCGTTCGCAACCGAGGCTACGGCCCTCGAGGCACTGCGCCGCAAGCTGAAAGGCAAGACCTTGGGCATCGCCTTCTCGATCGAGGTGACGGGGCGGCGCTACAACGGCCTCGAGCCGGCGCTCAAAGCCGTCGAGAAGCTATTCTGAACGGCTGCGCCT
>JBBQHO010000205.1:0-6415 GCA_038324055.1 Polyangiales bacterium
GGCTCTGTTTTCTGCTCTGGGTCTCGTCGGCTGTCTGCCTCTCACACGCCAGGAGGCCGAAGCTTCACTGGAGGAAGCGCAGCTCTATTCGCAGGCGGCCACGCTGGTCGGGAACAGCGTCGAGCTGTCGTCCCATTTCACCATCGGCGGAGCCGTGGAGGACGCGGCCGAGAATCTGCGCGCCTTTTACGCCTCTCAACAGCCCTGCGCCGAGGTGGAGCTGACAGGCAACGAGCTCAGCGTCGAATACGGCGTCAACGGCGACAACTGCGTCTATCAGGGCATGCGCTTTTCGGGACGGCACGAGATCACCATCGCGACGGGCAAGAACGACCAAGTCGTCGTCCAGCACTTCTGGACGGATTTGAGCAACGGCATCATGCAGGTCAACGGTTCGGCCATCGCGACCTGGACGGTCGGCGAAGAGGCGAGCCGCCGCATCGAGCACGACCTGGATTGGAAGCGTCTCAGCGATGGCCGCGAGGGCTCGGGGACGGGCGACCGCACGCAGCGCCCGCTTGCCGGAGACTTGGCCGTCGGGATTGTCGTCACGGGCGACGCGAACTGGCGCGGCGAATCAGGGCTCTGGGACCTTTCGGTCGACGACGTTCAGATGCGTTGGGTTGATCCCGTACCCCAAGCGGGGAGCTACACCTTGGCCACCCCCTTCGACAAATCGGTGACCTTCGCGTTCGCGCGCACGTCTCCCACGAACGTCAGAGTGACAGCGACGAGCGGGAACAAGAACTACGACGTCGACGTGAAAACGGCCGAGTGACTACGATCGCGGTCGTCGGGCTCGGCTACGTGGGCCTGCCGTTGGCTGTGGAGTTCGGCAAAAAATACCGGACGATTGGCCTCGACTTGGCGTTGCCCGATCTGAGTGCGCGCGAGCACGATCGGGGCCTGGCAGGTGCGCTGACCGCTCAGCAAATTCGTGCGGCTACCCAGCTGCGATTCAGCACCGATCCGGAGGTATTGGCTGAAGCCGATGTGATCATCGTGTCGGTGCCCACGCCAGTGAGCGAGGCGCATCAACCCGATTTCACGCCACTCGTTCGCAGCTCCGAGAGCATCGGCCGACACATGCGCCCCGGCGCGACCGTCGTCTACGAATCGACCGTCTATCCGGGCGCCACGGAGCAGATCTGCATTCCGGTGCTGGAACGCGCTTCGGGCCTCGTCTGGAAGAAGGACTTCTTCGTCGGCTACAGCCCCGAACGCGTCAATCCGGGCGACTCCGAGCACACGCTCACCAAGATCGTCAAGGTGGTGGCCGGGGACACGCTCGAAACGCGTGCGCGCTTGGCTGAGCTGTACGCGAGCATCATTGGAGCTGGGGTTCACGCAGTCAGCTCGATTCGAGTCGCCGAAGCCGCCAAGGTGATAGAGAACACGCAGCGCGATCTGAACATCGCCCTGATGAACGAGCTATCGATGCTCTTTCATCGCATCGGCATCGACACGCTCGAGGTGCTCGAGGCCGCGGGCACCAAGTGGAACTTCATGCCGTTTCGGCCGGGCCTCGTCGGCGGGCACTGCATTGGGGTCGATCCGTACTACCTGACGCACAAGGCCGAGGAAGTCGGCTACAGCCCCCACGTCATCCTGGCGGGCAGGCGCATCAACGACAGCATGGCGGCGTACGTCGCCCAGCAGACTGTCAAGCGCTTGATCAGCTCGGGTCGCGCGGTAGCCGGGGCAAAGGTGATCGTATTGGGACTGACGTTCAAGGAGAACGTCGCCGACGTGCGCAACTCCAAGGTCGCCGAAATGGTCCGAGAGCTGCGCGAGTTCGGTTGCCATGTGTCGGTCCACGACCCTCACGCGGATCCAGCGGCAGCGCTCCTTGAATACGGCCTGATCCTCTGCGACTGGGAGGCGTTGCCCCGGGGGGCAGACGCGGTGATTTTGGCAGTTGCGCATCAATCGTACGTCGAGCTGCCTGCTCGTCAGCTGCTCGAACCACTGGCAGACGGCGCCTTGTTCGTGGACGTTAAATCCGTCGTGCCACTGGCCGTCGTAGAATCGCTGAAGTACGAGGTCTGGAGACTCTGATGCCGCGCTCGACCTCGATCCGAATGACTACGGCATTCTGCCTCAGTTGGCTGGGCCCAAAGGCTGCGCCTAAACTCCGGCCGACGGGACGGATGGCTTGAATCATTTCGTAGTGGCCCTCGTGGCGAGTTCGGCGGCGACGATCGCCGCAGCGATCCTGACGCCCGTCGCACGTGTCGTGGCGCTCGCCTTGGGAGCGGTCGACGTACCCGGCGAACGGCGCGTGCACACCTCGGCCATTCCGCGCATGGGTGGTCTCGCCATCGTCTTGGCGGTCGGTCTCGCCTTCGCGGTGCTACTCCGCTCCGGCGCGCTCGATGTGGCGGGGTTGACCGTCGAGCAACTCATCGGCTTTGGCGCAGGAGCGGTGGTCATCACGCTGGGCGGCATCTTCGACGACATCCGCGGCCTAGGTGCAAAGCGCAAACTTCTGGTTCAAATCTTGGCCGCTTCCTTGGCTTGGTACGGAGGGGCCCGGGTGCTGGGCGTTCTCGACCTGCCGTTCTTGGGGCCCACGGATTTCGGCGTGGCCTTCAGCTACGTGGCTACGCTGGTGTGGATCCTGGCGTTCACCAACGCCATCAACTTGATCGACGGTCTGGATGGTCTCGCGGGCGGCGTCGTGTTTTTCGCCGCCTTGACCAACGTGGTGGTGGCTCTCATCACCGGCAATGAACTGGCCGCGGCGGTGAACGGCGCGCTCGCGGGGGCGGTGCTCGGTTTCCTTTTTTACAATTTCAACCCCGCCAAGATCTTCATGGGCGACACGGGTAGCTTGTTCTTGGGCTACGCCCTGAGCGCCGGCGCCCTGCTCAGCTCGAGGCAAAAAGAAAGCACTCTAGCATCGCTCCTGGTCCCGCTGATTGCGCTCGGCGTTCCTCTCACCGACACCCTGCTGGCCATGACGCGGCGCCTCCTGGCCAGGCGCTCCATCTTCGCCGCCGATCGGCAGCATCTGCATCATCAGCTGCTGGAAGCCGGCCTGACGCACAAGCGAGCGGTCTTGTTCCTCTATGGCACGAGCGTAGCGCTATGCGTCATCGCCATCGCCGCGGCCTTCGGCAAGAACTGGCAGGTGGGCGGTGCGTTGCTCGGCGCGCTGCTGGTGCTCTTGGGCGTTGTGCGGTTTGCCGGCTACTTCGAGTTGATGCTGCATCAGCGAGACAACCACGCGCATCTTTACACGCCCGCGACCCAAGCGGTGCGGCGCGCCTTGCCGCTGCTGATGTCGCGCATCGCAACCGCTCAGACCCGAGCCGCCGTCTTGGTGGCGCTCGAAGCCAGCCTCGATCCCGAGCATTTCCCTTCGGCGTCGCTCACGGCAGCCGGCGAGGAAGTCCCGTTCTGGGCGTGGGACAGTAGTGCCCCTTCGGGACGCCGCGAGGCCGTGATCCGTGAGTCCAAGTTCGAGCTGCGGGTCTTTCCCGGCGCTTCGCCCAGTACTCTCAGAGTCGCCTGCGCGCTGCAATCGGGTCAGGTGCCGCCCCAGCTCGAAGTCCTACTGCGCGTTTTGGCCGACGTTGTCCAAGATGGCCTGATGCGTGTGAACTCAGATCGCCCCTCTTCCATGATGCGCGCCTTGCCGCCCGTCTGAACCGTGACAAGTGAGGCGTTTTGGTGTTCGCTCGAAGCGGATGTCGTTATCGCAGGAAGCCGATCGGAGGGAACCGACTGAAGTCTTCGCAGTCGTCGTGACCTACGAGCCCGACGGGGTGTTGCTGCGCGCATTGTTCGACGCACTCGGGCCGCAGGTGCAGCGCATCTACATCGTGGACAATTCCGAGCAGCAGCCACTGGCTCAGAGCACCTTTCCCGAGGCCGTCCTCTTGACCATGCCGGCGAATGTTGGAATCGCTACGGCCCAAAACCTCGGCGCGGCGCGCGCGTTCGCCGATGGAGCGACGGACGTTGTCTTCTTCGATCAAGACAGCGAACCCATGCCAGGCATGATAGCAGCCCAGCTTGACGCCCGCGCAAAGGCCGAGAATCTGGGCTTTCGCGTTGCAGCCGTAGGGCCACTCTTCTGGGACGAAAGGTGGTCCAACGAAGACTTTCCCGTGCGGCTCGGCTTTCGCCAGCTGCCGGCGCGCCCTTGGAACGGTCACCCTTTTTGCCCAGCTGCCTTCGTGATCGCTTCGGGAGCGCTCATCTCCCGCAAGGCCTGGGCTTTGGTCGGCGACAACGAGGATGAGCTCTTCATCGATTGCGTCGATGTCGAATGGTGCTTTCGCGCCAAGAGCCTGGGTCTGCAGAGTTTGGTCGCCCTGGGCGCGCGCATGCGACACCAAGCAGCAGACGACCGCCTGCGCCTGGTGTGGCGCGACGTTCAATATCACTCTCCCCTGCGACAATACTATTACTACCGCAATGCGTCCGTCTTGCTGAGGAGACGCTACGTGCCCGTCGGTTGGAAGCTGCGCGTCACCATGGCTTGCGCCGCCAAGTTCGTGGCGTTTTCCCTGTTCAGCCAGCAAGGAAAGGCTCAGGCAGCTGCGATGACTCGTGGCGTCTGGCACGGACTGACTGGCCGGCTAGGTCGCTTGCAGGGCTGATATGCCGGAGCGAGCGACGCGTCCCCGGGGTTGCGAGGGGAAGCGGCCCGTTGTACCGCCTGGTTCGATGGACAACGTCGATGCCGAGACGGTCGAGGGCTTTGGCGATGAATGGACCCGCATGTCTCAGGACGGCATGTCGGAGGCCGAGGCCCGCGCCGCCTTCGAGGACTATTTCCATCTCTTTCCTTGGGCCCAGTTGCCGAGTGATGCGCGGGGCGCGGATTTTGGTTGTGGCAGTGGCCGTTGGGCCGCTCAAGTGGCTCCTCGAGTTGGGCATCTGACGATCGTTGATGCGAGTCACGAAGCGCTCGCCGTCGCCGAGAAGAAACTGCGGAGCCGTCAGCAACAAAACTTCTCCGCCAGGCACGCGAGCCTCACGGAGTCCGGAATCCCCAAAGGCTCCTTGGACTTCGCCTATTGTTTGGGTGTGGTCCACCACATGCCCGACACGGAGGCCGCGCTCGCTGCGATCGCCTCGACGCTGAAACCCGGTGCACCGTTTCTGGCCTACATCTACTACGCACTGGAGAACCGACCGGCCTGGTTTCGTGCGCTTTGGCGGGCTTCCAACGTGATCAGGAGGCAGGTTTCGAACTTGCCTCATGGTGCGCGCTTCGCGGCAAGCCAAGCTTTGGCGGGCGCGGTCTATTGGCCGATCGCGCGAACGGGTCGGGCTCTCGATTCGCTCGGGCTGATGCCGGCGGCCTGGCCCTTGTCGTACTACCGCAACCGCTCATTCTATACGATGCGCACTGATGCGCTCGACCGGTTTGGAACGCGGCTCGAAAAGCGATTCACCAAGGATGAAACGCGCGGGATGCTCGAGCGTTCGGGCTTCTCGGACATCGTATTCTCGGAACGCCAACCGCATTGGACCGTGCTCGCGCGCAAGCAATGAACACCAGCATCGCAGCGCGGTGGTCGAACGCGGGTTGGAAATGATACCCAAGCTTCTCCTCTACTTCGTCACCGAGGATCGCTACTTTCTGTCTCATCGGTTGCCGATGGCGCGGGCGGCGCTGGCCTTGGGCTACCGCGTGGCCGTGCTGGCACGGGAGAGCACCGCCAAAGACGCGATCGAAGCGGCCGGCATCGAGTTCATCCCCCTCACGCTGGACCGCGGTAGCTTGAATCCGCTGGGCGCGCTCCGCGCGACCGCAGAAGTCGCTCGCCACTATCGTCGTCTTCAGCCGTGGGCAGTCCACCACATCGCCATGAAGCCGGTGCTGTATGGCTCGCTCGCGGCGTGGATGGCCGGCGTCCCGCGAGTGGTCAACGCATTTGCAGGATTGGGCTTCGTGTTCAGCTCGAATGAGCCGTTGGCGCTGGGGTTGCGCCACGTTATGCGCCCCATCTGGCGCGGCATCTTGCGCAGACCCAACTCGTTCTTGCTGCTACAGAATCCGGACGACCTCGAGTTGCTCGCTCAGCAAGGCGTGGTACCGCCGCCGGAACGCGTCGCCGTCGTGCGTGGCTCCGGCGTCGATACCGAGGCCTTTCCCGTTCGCGACTTTCGCGCCGACACGGACGAGTTCATCTGCGTGTTCTCGGCACGCATGATCGCCATCAAGGGTCTGAGCACGCTCGAGCAAGCCTTTCAAAGGCTGCAAACCGAAGCGCCTCACGTGCGCCTGTGGCTGTGCGGCGCGCCGGATCCCGCTAATCCAGGTAGCTGGAGCGCGGAGCGACTCGAGAACTGGCAGCGGGACAGCCCCAACGTGATTTGGAAGGGGCACCAAACTGACATGAGCAAAGTGTGGGCTGCTGCACATCTGGCTTTGCAGCCATCGTGGGGCGGGGAA
>JBBQHO010000206.1:0-6391 GCA_038324055.1 Polyangiales bacterium
AATCTGTCATGACGCCTCGAAATCCTTCCACGCAGCCGCCCGAAGGACAAGCGGAGGCTGACCTCGTTGCCCTTCGGCGATTGTCGCCGGCGGCGACAGGCTCGCGTCGTAGACCCGCCACTCGTCCACGAGGTCGCGGTACAGTTCGAGAAACAAGCGTCGTCCACTCGCGAAGCGCCTACGCACGACTTGTTCTTCGACGTCGTGCCCGCCTTGGAGCACGCGCGATGCGACCCGCGCCAGGGCTGCTTCGGGAGTGGGCAACGCAAAGAAGGACAAGCTGACGACGTAGCCATCCTTCTGCAAGGTCCGGATGAAGGATGCCCAAGAGCGCGATGCCAGGTTCGTCTCGAACGCGAAATCCGCCCGTTGGGCGGCAAGCTCACGGAGCCGCTCAAGCATCAAGCGCCCGGCGCGAACTGCAACAGCCCCGGTTCCGTTGCCTGCCAGGCCCCGGGAAATCACGTCCGCGTTGACGAACTCGGCGATGCCAAGGACGGAGTGAACCAGGTGCGGCGCCGCCGTCGACTTTCCAGCGCCATTGGGACCCGCCAGGATGGCGCAGTGCGGCATGAAGAGGAGCGTAGTCGGCGTGCACGCCGCCGCCCAGCGTATCGACTCCTGTCCTCTAATGTCCACTCCTTTCCACTCGCAAAACGCCCGAATTCACTGCCAACCAGCTGAATTCCTGCAGCTTTCGAGCTGGTCCAGCATTCGCCTCTCGTTAGGCGACCCCGGGCAATCTTTGCCAAGGTCCTGGTCCGGCGGAATTTCTTCCATCGTGTTCGGGTCGAGATGAACCACACGCTTGTCGCGAGCCACGACGATAGGCGGGCCGAGCGCCTTGTGCTGCCGCACCATCAGGTTCGACACGCTCGCAGCGCAGCTGTCGAGGGTGTTGAAACACCAAACACATCACATTGCGATTCGGAAGCGTTGGCCTTGAGGCCGAATTCGCGCATTCGCGACAATCCTGCTTGGAGGAACGATCGGCCTCGGGTATTTCCCATCTTCATGGGTCGATGTTTCATGGGGATGTTCGCTCTTCTCCTCGGTTGTGGTTCGTCGAACTCGACTACTGACGATGGCGGGGGCGATGCCGGAAGCGCCGAGTGCGGCGAGTCGACCTGTACGGGTCAGCAGATCTGCATCATTCGGCAGAGCGGTCCCTTTACGGCCGACGCCCCAGACACGTACGAGTGCGCCGACCCCCCTGAAGGCTGCGCCCCGTCGAGCCTGTGCGACTGCGAAGCGGCGAGCGGTTCTTGGGAGGGATTGCCGGTCACGGGTTTCTCCTTGCTTGGTGAGCGCAGCCTTTACGTCACGGACACGAGTTGCGGCACGTTGCCACCCTGTGGTTTGGCGGAAGCCTGCATGGCGCAGGGATCCCCTTTCACGGAGGTCGGCGCCGCAAGCTGCCAGCCCTTGCCAGAAGGCTGCGCCGTCGACCGGACCTTTTGCGAGGCGGGGTGCGGTGAAAGCGTGGCCAGCGCGGCTGGCCGCTCCTACGCCGGTTGCGCAGCTGCTACCTGGGGAGTCGGCGTCTACGTGGACGCAGAATGACGCCTATGGGGCCCCGCGCACCATCCACAGCGCTTCGCGGAGGAGCTCCGACGCATGCTCGTGCTCGAATACCTCGCCATGGCCCATGACGACGCGCTTCAAGGGTAAGGCGAGGACTTCCTTCAGGCTGCTGCGCATAGCCGCCTTGTCGCGCGTGTAGAAATGGAAGAAGCGACTCTGGGCGAGCCGCCCGCGCGTCCCCATGATGCTGAGCGCAAGGTTGGAGGAAAAGGTCGCCGGCGTACGAACATTGAAGACCATATCTGCCGTAATCAGGCTCGCCGTCGGCCGATGGAAGAAAGCGACTTCGTTCAGGACCGGCGTGCCCCGCATGGCGACTGGCATGAGGACGTCTTCGAAAGTCGCCTCGATTTCACCTCTAGCGCCCGTCAGAACGCCACTGAACTCGACGTTCTTTCGCTTTTCAGGGAGCCCGGGCACGCCGTAAACCCGGGCGTCCGGGAAGCGCTCTGCGGCGCCGCGCAAGAACATGTGGTGATAGCGGTTGGGTGCGACGATCGCGGCGACCTCGCCCAACTCGCGCAATTGATCCGCTAGCTCATCGGTCAGCGCGATCGGCGAATGCAGCAGCAACCGACCACGTTGGCGTACAACGGTCATCCGCGCGGGCAGACGCACGCCCCCGGGGAACGAAAGAAGTGTCGTCGCATCCCAGAGGTCCTCGGCGACGGGCATGAGTTGAGCGGCCATGAGCGGAGCTGCCATGCGGGTCATGGTGATTGCTAGCTGATCGACGAACTAGTGGCGATGGGCGGGTCGCGCCTCAACCGGACCCTGCCGACGGCCAGCAGATCGCCCCCGTTGGCGCCTTCGGCTGACCCTGGCAAGCTCCGCCCATGGAATACCTCCACACGATGGTGCGCGTCTCATCGCTCGAAGACTCGCTGCGCTTCTATTGCGACGGGCTGGGCCTCGAGGTGGCGCGACGCAGAGACTCCGAGGCCGGACGCTTTACGCTGGTCTTCCTAGCCACCCCAGCGGACCGCGCGCGGGTAGATGCGGCACGCGCTCGGGGGCTGGAGCTCGAGGTGCCCATGATCGAGCTCACGTTCAACTGGGATCCCGAGGTGTACACGGGCGGACGGAATTTCGGCCACCTCGCCTACCGCACCGCGAACATCTACGAGCTTTGCGCGCGCTTGGAGCAGCAGGGCGTCACGATCCTGCGGCCCCCGCGCGACGGCAACATGGCCTTCGTTCGCTCGCCGGACGGGATCTCGGTCGAACTGCTACAGGCCGGCGATCCGCTACCCCCAGCAGAGCCTTGGGCTTCCATGTCGAACACGGGCAGCTGGTAACGCGCTGTCGCGCTCATGCCGGGAGCGAGACTCCGGCGAGATACGGTCCGGCAGCCGGGTGGTCACCACGGGCACCTGGGCGACCCGCATGGCTCGCTTGCAACGGGTCACTCGACGGTGACTGTACCGACCTGGGCGCCGACGTAGTCGTTCGCTGTTTCGTCGAAGATCTCGTACGTGCCTGGCTCGTTGATGATGAAGCCGGCGGTGAATCCGGCCGGTATCGTCTGCGCGCCGGCGCAACCGATCTTGATCGCCTTGATGCCCGTCCCGGCCGGGTTCTCGATGCCAAACCGCTCGTTCACGGGAACGGTCAGGTTCGCTGGCACGAGCATGCCGTCTTCGTCGAAGGTTGCGGTGAGCCCCTCGGCCACGTCGCCGTCGTCCCACACCACCGTCGAGCTGCCGGAGAACTCATCGCTGTCAGCCAAACAGGTGCTGTCCGAACCGCCTGTGCCCGTGTCACTGCCACCTGTCGCAGAGCCGCCCGTCGCAGAGCCGCCCGTCGCAGAGCCGCCAGTGGCGCTGCCGGTCTCGCCGCCGGCTCCGCCGTCCTCTGCAGCGTCAGCGCCAGTGCCGTCACAAGCCATGGCCGAGAAAGCCAACGTGAGAGCCGTGGCCGAACCAATGAGATAGCGCGTAAGGGTCATGATGAATCCCTCGTAGCATTGCATGCGTACCATTCGAAATCGCTGCTCGGTCGCGAACGCAGAGCCCTCAGCGAGCGCTACTGGGGCGCAACGCCTGAGACTCGACCTATTCTGTCCATGTCATCAAATGAACGTCGCGCTTGTCGTCGTCGGGATCCGGATTGGCGGCGCTGGTTTCATCGAGGGTGAACATGTCCCCGCCATCGCAGGTGATGAGAGCTGCAGCGTTCCCGCCGGAGGCGGCGATGCCTTGGACCTTGCCTTTGCCCGCAGCGCGGCTGGGCGTGGTCCAGCGGATCCGTTCGTCGAACTGGGGGGAAATTACCAGGATCGAGGCATCCCCGCCGGCGTAGGGAGCGATGGCTTGGCCGTCGACGAGGTTGAGGTCGCGCCCTGCCATTTGAAATGCGGAAACGCCACCAACGAACACGCGTCCCGCGGCGTCGGCAGCCAAACTTCCGCCTTCAGCCTTGACCGTATTGCCGCTGCCGTTGCTCAACCGCGCGACGGCAAACTGGCCCACCAGCACCTCGCCCGAGAGCGCGTCCAGGCGCGCCACATAGGTCTTGTGCTCTGATTTGGTGTTGGTGAGTTCGCTTTGGGGATCGAACGAGCGGCTGGTGGCCGTGGAGAGATCCTGGCCATTCCAACGGAACATCGTGTTACCGCCTGCGGTTTCGCCAAGCGCGTACAACGCGCCGTCCTCGCCCATGGCCAGGCGATAGATGCGCGCATCGGCCATGTCGCTATCCAGCAAGTCCGGATTGAAGCCCCAGGCTTTCCAAACCTGCGAGAGGTCGGCCACGCGGAGCGCGACCACGAAGGGAACTTGAACGGGTTCACCGTTGCGCTGATTGTCGAAGCCACCAACGTAGACCAGACCACTGTCGCTGGAGTAAGTCAGGTCCGTCACGAAAGCGCGCTCGAGGACCAGACTCGTTCGCGTTTCCCCTGTCTCGTCGTGGACGGTCACCGTCTTGTCGGCCAGCGTCACGATCAAGCCATCATCGCCCACGTCCACGCGCTTGCCCGTACCCTTCAGAGGGACTGTCCAGCTGCGCGTGTCCCCGTCCGGAAGGACACGTGCCAAGCCGAAACTGCCCACCACGACCACAGAACCCTGCAAGGGGTCCACGGCTGCGTCCTCGGCAAGTCCACCAAGCGACACCTCGGAGAGCGGCCGACCCTCAATGTCGCGGCGAAAAATCTGACCCTCCCCGTCGATGTTGGCGACTGCCACCAGACCTGCCGCGTCGGGCAGGTAGGCGAGTGCCACCGCTTCGTCGTCACCGCCTCCACCTAGGTAGCCAGCCCAAGTGGGGACCAGGTTTCGGTCCGAGTAGGGCGTCGATGGATCCACGTTGAGCACCACCAAACGCCGCTGTTCAGTCGCGTCCAAGGCGGTGCTGCAATCCTCGGCAACGTAAAGCGCGCCCACCAGTTGAGCGTCCGGAGTAGCAAGACGCTGAAACGATTCACGCTTGCAGGGGTAGAGGCGCGGTTGGCCCAGGCGCACCCGCCGCGTCGGCGTCGGATACATGTCGACCCGCGATCGCAGGGCGAAGAACGCGCCAGGCGACGACGAAAGCCCGCTGTTGCCCGTGTAGGCGGCCACGCCGTTCCAGTCAGTACCTTCGGCGGCCAAACCAAACAGGCCCTGCTCCGTCGACGCGTAAACGGTGTCACCGGCGGCGCTAGCAGTGATGGCGCCCATGGGTCCCCAGCCGTTACCCGTAGCGTTCCGGAGCGCGATAGGAAGGCCATCCTCTGTGGTGGCGCTCAAATTGCCGGTAGCATCTTCCCATTCGCCGGTGTCCCGCTGTCGCCACACCGCCGGCAGAGTGCCCTGGCTGTCGCGTACCGCCCACGCGTAGGAGACAAACGCGCTGCCGTCCGAGGTCACGGCAAAGCCGGCGACGCGATCCGGGGCGTCGAAAGGAAAGTCCGTCTTCGCAGATCCGCGCCGTACCCAAACGTCACTAGCCAGGTCCAGTTCCCAAACTTGCATGCCCGACTCTTTGGAGCCGGTCCAGGCGAGGAGCTTGCCGTACCCAGTGGCGCCAGCCAACGCCTCGATGTTGACCTCGAGTGCGCTGAGCTGTTCGAAATCTGCGCCGTTCCAACGCGCCAACTCTTTCCGGAAAAAGCCGAACAGCCCTACGTTGGGCACCGAGACGAGTTGACCCGCGCGCTCGCCCTCGAACGGCCCCGGCGCTTCCCGGGCCCAGCGGTGCTTATCCACTTGCCAGCCGTAGAGCCCCGACCCCTCGTTCGCTTCAATCGAGACGCGGAGGTCCCCTTCGTGAGCTACCAGCGAAATAAGCTTGTAACCGCTCGGCAGGCCCTCTTCAGCCAGGCCCCACTCGTTGGGCGCCGCTTCGGACGCCGGCGGCGGCTCGAAGGCCGGCTCGTCGTTGACTTGCGGAGTACCGGATGAGTCGTCGCTCGAGCCGCAACTCGCGGTAAGCGACAGAGAAAGCAAAGCGACGAGACAGGACCCCGCGCGAAGGCCTCGAGCGTCTATGAAAAGCATATCGGCACAGTAGCCGGACCCAGCTGCGCGTAAAAGTCATCACGATTGACACCGAAGACTCCGCCACGGCGTCTCGATCGCTGCGCCCGGGCCGCGACCTCAGCGCATCCCTCCCATCAATTCATTCACGGCGAAGTGCAATTTGCCGAGCGGGATCTAGGCAGTTGTGGAGAGCGTTGCCTGCTCTCTAGCTGCCCCAATGGGCCTGTGTGCAATGGGCGCGGAGGGTCTCGTCGGCTGTGATCAGGATCGCCCCAGCCGCGAGAGCATGGGCGACTATCAGGCGATCGAAAGGGTCCCGGGTCCAACCAAGCAATCGTGCTTGC
>JBBQHO010000207.1:0-6330 GCA_038324055.1 Polyangiales bacterium
CGAGGATCGTGCTGACCAGGTTTCACGGCCGGCTTGTTCCGGCCGCGCTGCTTTTGCGTCCCAGCACCCGGTGTCTGCTGCTTCTGAGTTCCGAGAGATGCAGTCATCATGTCCCGGTGGCTGCAAGTCCGGGGCCAGAAACTTTTCCGTGGCGCGACGCCGTTTCGTCGACCTGGCCGTGGCAATCCTCCCCAACTGAGGCGCAGAGAGCCGTCACTCGTCGATGGTGACGCTGCCGAGCACACCGTGGTTGCTGGCCCCGAACAAGTTGTCGGGATCGACTGCACGCTTCACGTCACGAGCGAACCCGAGCGAACCTTCGGAGTAAATCTGAGGCAAGAAATCTTGTCGGATCTTGCCGATGCCGTGGTGATGCGACAGCGAACCGCCAGCAGCCAAGATTTCTTCGCGTGCGGCGTGCTCGAGCTCGGCATAGCTTTGGATGGGGTCAGGCACCCCTTTGGCGTAGAATCCGAGATAGAAATACATGCACACACCGGTCGCGTAGCCCTGCGAAATGCGTCCAGTGAAGAACACATTCCCGGGAAGGCCGCGTGCCTTGTGTTCTTTCTTCACGCGGGCCTCGACCCGGCGGTAGAGTTCGAGCGCCCGGCTCCACGGGACGCTGGTCTCGAAGCTCTCCGCGATAGCCCAATGGGTGAACGTCAGGTCGCGGATGTAGGCGATGCCGAACGTGAGCTGGTAGCCGCGCTCGCCATTGGACGCGCCGGCCTTCATACCCCCATGCTTCTCGGCAATGGCGTAGAGCGCGTTCTCTTGAAAGGCTACCTCTTGCTCGGTGCCTTCGAAGACCAAGGTGGCAACCACCATCTTGTGGGGGTCGTAGCCCTTGAGCTTGGTGACGACGATCTTCTCGACGGAGCCCTTGAGCTTGGCCAATCGACCCGTCACTTGGGGCTTGAGGGCCTGTCCAAAATGGAACTGTGTGTTGTCCATGACGCGCACACTGGCCGGGGCGGCGCCCGACTGCTGCAGCTCGTACATGAACGCGAGACCACGCTCGAGGTCCGGGAAAAGCACGCTCCCATAGCGCTGGACGTCGGGTAACGGCGAGAGTTTGACCACCGCCTGCGTGACAATGCCGTAGTTACCTTCGCTCCCGAACATGAAGTTGCGGGGATTGGTACCGATGCTCTCGCGCGGTCCAACGTCGGGGCGATCGACCACGCCCGAAGCCGTTACGACGGTTACATCGAGCACCAGGTCTTCGATGTTGCCGTAGCGGTTCTTCTTCATTCCGCTGGCGTTCGTGGCCACCCAGCCACCCAGCGTCGAAAACTCCATGCTGTCTGGCTCGTGACCCAAGGTCAGCCCGTACGCCGCCAAAGCCGGGCCGATCTCGCGGCCCGTAGCACCCGCTTCGATGCACGCCATGCGGTTGGTCGCGTCGATCCAGAGCACGCGGCTCATGCGCCGAAGGTCGAGCGATACCACGAAGCGCGTCTCGGTGATGGGGATGCGCAGAGCGTCCGTTACGTTCGTGCCCCCGCCGTACGGAATCACGCATGCGCCATGGGATTTGGCGATCTGGACGATGCGTACCACCTCGTCGTGGCTTTCCGCGAAGACGACGAGGTCGGGCACACGCGGGAGTCGTCCATAGCGGATGGCCCAAATTTCTGCGCCGGTGTGGCCGTGACCATGGCGCAGACGCGTGGTCGCTTCTTGGGTCACTTGGTCACTGCGCAGAAATCCGCACAACCCAGCGACCAGCTCGGGGGCTTCGAGCGGGTCAGGAATGGCCGGGGGATATTGGGGCGGATTCTGGTTGTCGTAGCCGAGCGGCGCGCCCAGCTTCTGCGAGAACCAACTCATGAGCGTGGGCAGCTCGACGTTGCTGAGCGGATAGCGACCGCCGGTGAGAACCACGCTGCCATTCGGCTGCACGACGAACTTGGTGTCGGCGTAGCCCCAGCCGTCCTTGGCTTCGCGCGCTGGGTCCGGCGCTGCTGGCGGGGGCACCACGCGGCCACTCGTCCCACTTGCCGCTTTCAAAGGACCACCGTTTGCCTTGCTCATCGGCGGGGCACGCTATGAGGTGACGCGCCTGACCTCAACCATGGCGCGCCATCCCCGCGGAAAAGAGCTTCAGCTCTTGTCCTTTTTCTTCTCGCCCTTCTTGGTTCCGCAACCGTCCTTGCCGCCGCAACCGTCCTTGCCGCTGCAGCCCATCTTCTCGGCACCAGAGATGCCGGCCGAGTTGCCTGGGTCGGAGCGCCCAAGCGCCGTTCCCGAAGACAACAGACCCACTGCCAATGCTGCGACCCATGATTTTTTGTCCATGATGTTCCTCTTTCCTGTTGCACGCGTTGGAAGGCAATCGCCTTCGGTCGATCTCAAAGAGCGTCCGCGAACGCGCCGCCGGGAGCTGGACCGCCCGGTCGACGAGCGAGCCTGCGAAAGACCAGGTGGTCGAGCGAGAGCGCGCCCGGACCCGCAAGGACCAACCAGACGAGTACGGAAAAGATCGTCGTCTCCGAAAGCGAAAGCAGCGACACGATTCCGTCGACTTCTCCAAGCTGTGCGGTGAGCACTGCGACGATCATGGTGAAGGCCAGAGGAATGCTGAACAGGCGAGTTCCGAGACCCACCACGAGGCACAGGCCGCCGACACACTCCAGTCCACCGACGAAGCGAGCGTGAAAGTCCGGAGCGACGATGCCGAGGTCACGAAAGAACTCAGTGGTACGCTCCAAGTGATTCAACTTGCCCAGGCCAGACTGAAAGAAGACGGCGCCGACCGAGAGCCGAGCCACGAGCGGCCCCAGCGCCTCGATGCGCGCCAATTTGCCTATTCCCCACTGCCACGTCCTGACGATTTTGGATTTCATCCTGCAATTTCCTCTTTTGCCCTGTGGAGAGCTTACGCGGCCGGGGCGTCCGGGTTTCACGAACCCCTCCGATTTCGTGCACGACTGGCGGCTCCTGCGAACATTCGCGTCGAATTTGGCGAGGCACAGCCGAGACGGCTACACTTGAACCTTCATGGCGCTTCGTCTGACGACTCGTGCTCTCGGCTGGTGCGCTGCGCTGCTGTTGTCCACTCCGCTCGCTCACGCCGACATCTATCAAAGCGTCGGCTCCGACGGGGTGATTTCGTTTTCGAACACCAAGACACGCGGCGCCAAGAAGGTCGCGACCGACGCACCCGTAGCCATGCCTCGCGACCGCTCGCCTGAACGCTACGGCCGCTACGACGCCTTCATTCGTGAGGCCGCCACGCTCTACCAAATCCCGGAGGCCTTGATCCGCGCGGTGATCAAGGCCGAGAGCGACTACGATCCACGGGCCGTTTCGCCGGCAGGCGCGCACGGTCTCATGCAGCTCATGCCCTTCACTGCCGAGGCCATGATGGTTCAAGACATCTTCGATCCGCGCCAGAACATCCTGGGCGGGACGCGCTACCTGCGCATCTTGGCCAACCTCTTCAACGGGGACATCCACCTCACGGTGGCAGGCTACAACGCTGGCGAGAACGCAGTGATTCGCTACGGCGGCATCCCGCCCTACAAAGAGACGCAGGGCTACGTCGTGCAGGTGATCGGGCACTACCAACAGTACCGAGCAGAAGAGAGCGCGCGCAAAGCCGCAGACGACGCAGCTTCGCTCCTGAAATAGTGCGGGCCTTTGTGGCTTTGCCGCGTCGCCCCTTGCAGAACCCAGGCGGTGCGCTCATTCCCTCAAGATGTTCGAGTGGCTCGCGAGCCTTCTGCCTGCCAGCGTCCAGGCGCTGTTGGCCCCCCTGCTGTCACCCGCGGTCTTGATTGCGCTTGGTGTTTTCAGCGTGGTCACGTTCGCCGCGAGCTTGGTCGGTGTCCCCTACTTTCTGACACGGTTGCCGCACGATCATTTCACGCGAACGGAGCGCAACGTCTTGGGACTCTCCCCTCGGGCGCGAACGGGCAGCGAGATCGCACTCGCCATCTCGAAGAATGCGCTGGGCATGGTGTTACTACTGGCCGGTATCCTCATGCTCGTCCTGCCTGGGCAGGCTTTGCTCACCATCCTGGTTGCACTGCTGCTCCTCGATTTTCCTGGCAAGCGACGTTTCGAGCGCTGGGTGATCGGTCATCCGCGGGTGCTGCACACCATCAACGTCCTCCGCCACCGCGCCGGGAAATTGCCGCTGTTGCCGCGCTCGTCGTGGGTGCCTCCGGCTTTTCGAGATTCCGACAGCGATTCGTCGTAGAAAGGTGCATGAGCTCCGGTTGGGCAAGACGCGTCACTTCGCTCCAAGCTGCGCTTTTGGGCTCTGCCGCCCTGATTGCGGGCTGCGGCGCAATCGTCACCGGCGTCGAAACCCGGAAACGCGAATAATTCGTCCCAGCTCTCGACTATGGGTCGCCTGACGATCAGCCATGTGAAGGCCACCTTCATCGAAGGCGACGTGATCGTCGACTCGGTTCACGTGTTCGTCGATGGCGGCGCCATCGCAAGCTGTACGCTAGACGAGCTCGAGCTGGACGAGTGCGGAAAGGACGTGCCGCTGGCGGCCGGCCCCCACCATCTGACCATCGGCATCCGCTGTCGCAATGCTCGGACTCTCGGCTACTCGCACCCCAATGGGGACGCATGCGAGTTCACCCTCGATGAAGAACTGGTCGTGCAGACAAGCGAAGCGATCGATTTGGATCTTGCGCGCGCCACGCGCAATCCCAGAGCGTTTTCCAGCGCACTGACGCGAGTCGCCGCCGAGCGGTCGGACGACGACTGTCATTCGAACCTGGACGCCCTGATCGCCGAATCGAGTTGTCAGGCCGCTGGCCTGGACAAGGCTGCCGGTCGGGCCCGCCTCGCACAGGAAGCGTGCGCTGAGCGAGCCGACGAGAGCGACGTGCGGGCACTGGTCGAAGAGGCCTTTTCTGCGCATTTCAGGCTCGCGCCCGAGCGCTGCTTTCCGCGAGCCGTCCTCGAGCGCGGGATGCCCGGGCTGCTCACCGGCCACGCCATGTCTTGGCCTGCGCAGACCTTGCCCGAAGGCCAAAGCACCTGGGGCTGGGTGCGCGACACGCTGAGTCCCATGACTGCGAACGAAACGAGAAGGGTGCCGGACCTGGCTGCGGTCGTCGAGGCGCTCGACAAGGCGCGCACGCGCGCCGTCGTCTTCGATCAATTGATCGCAGCGTTCTATCCAAAAGACGAAGCGGCAACGGGTCTGAACGCCGTGCTGCGGGCGGCCGAGCGCGCGCCCTTCAGTTTGGACCCACGCGAAGTCGAAGGACATCGCAACTTGGTGCTCGTCGCGACCGAAACGTTCGACGCACGCTACCAGGACTTCGTTGCGCGCGGCGTGCTGAGCGCGGGACGGCTTCACTGCGACCGCTATCCACTCGCCAGTCAGCTCAGCCTGTTCTTCACTCGCGGCGGCCTGTCGCCAACCGAATGGTCCGCCGTCCAAGCCCTGATGCGACGAACACCACCCACGAGCCGCGTACACGAGTGCGACTACGCCTTCCGCGAGTACAAGCACGATCAGGTTCCGCTGGGCGAAAGGCTTCGCTGGCTCTTTCACTTCGATTGCGCCACCGACCGTCATCCGACGCTCCGCGGCGATCGCGCGGAAGTTCATTTGCGACCCGAGTCGACGCTGTCCCCTGCGCTCCGACAGGAGCTCCTGACGGAATTCCACGGCTGCCTGGCCGAACGCTGCGCGCGCGAATCTTGTTCCTGGTTCCCGGAGCGCTGAGCTCGGTTGCTCCGAGTTCGGTCTGGCCTCCGATCGTGCCATGCTGGAGGTTCATGCGCTGGACGTTGCTCGTTCCTGGACCACTTGGACTCGTCGCTCTCGCTTGCGCCCTCGCTTGCGCGCCGCCACCTACGCCGCCGCCGCCTGCGCCCCAGGCTCCGCCACCCTACGACGGGAAGCCCGAGACGAGCGCGCAGCCGCGGACTCGCGACCCCGTAGCGGCTCCCGAGCTCGCACGCTATTTTCGAGATGCGCGCGTCGAAGGCGCCATCGCGCTGTACGACACGCACGAGCAAAAGGTGGTTTGCAGTGATGGCTCGCGTTGCAAAGCAGGCTATCTGCCGGCTTCGACCTTCAAGGTCGCCAACACTCTGATTGGTCTCGAAAACGGCGCGATCTCGTCTGCAGATTCGGTGCTGCCTTGGGATGGAAACAACTATGCAGTCGCCGACTGGAACCAGGACCACACGCTGCGCACTGGCTTCCAAGCTTCATGCGTTCCCTGTTTTCAACAGGTTGCTCGCCTGGTCGGTGAAAGCTCGATGCAGAGTTGGCTGAAGCGCCTGGACTACGGCAATACCGACATGACTGGCGGCCTCGACGCGTTTTGGCTGAAGGGCGGA
>JBBQHO010000208.1:0-6295 GCA_038324055.1 Polyangiales bacterium
ACCTGCCAGCCGGCCTTGCAGACGTCGTCGCCCGAGGCCTCGCAAAATCACCGGATGACCGTTTCCAGTCGGCGACGGAGATGGCGCAGGCCCTCGCGCCTTACGCCGACGAGCGCAGCGACATCGTGCTTCGGCAAATCACCCAGCGCGGGTCCAACCGTTCCAGTCGCGCGCCGTCGGCCGCGCCCCCGCGGGCCTCTGTGCCTCCACCAAGTAGCGTGGCCTACTTTCAGACCGTCCCCGACAACTTGCGCACGATGACCAGCGTTGTGCCAACGCCTAGTTTGGCGGCGGTGCACGGCACTCTGAAGCCCGTGGTTGCTACGCAGCAGCTCGCAGCCGCGACGATCACAGTGCGCGGTCGATCGGCGCTGATGCCTTGGGGAATCGGTTTGCTGCTACTCGCGCTGGGGGCTGGGACGTGGGCTTTTTTCTTGCGACAACGCGCTGCAAGCGAAGTCTCCGAGCAAGCCGCGCAATCGCCCAGTGCGGTCGAGCCGAAGCTGCCAGCTGCGCCCCCGGAACCCGTCGCCAAGGAAGCCGAGACGACGCCCTCTTCCGAGACGGCCCAATCTCAAGCAGAATCGAAGAAAGCCGGAGCATCTCGGCCCACCGCTGAAGCGCCTCCGCGCGTTCGGCCCGTGGGCGCGCCGGGCAAGACCTCTCTCAAGAAGATCGAGATCCAGGACTAGGCAAGTTGGGTTTCAAGGCCGAAGGAGAGAGCGGCTCGAATACGAAGGGGATGATGATCGTGCGTTACAAGCAACCGTTCGCCTGTGCACTCGTTTTGGCCAGTTCCTTGCTCGGTTCGGCCCACGCTCTCGCAGCTGTTCCCATTCGCGATGAACTGCCTGTCGAGGCCAAGCAGGACTGGGACGCGGCGCGCGAACTGTACGATGCCGGTGACCCAAAGAGCGCGCTGGTCCACTTCGAGCGCGCCTACAAGACCAGTAAGAATCCCCGCGTCCTCTTCAACGTCGGCGTCTGCTGGAAGGACTTGACGCAATACTCGCAAGCCATTCGCGCTTGGCGCGCCCAGTTGCTGCGCCGCGACGAACTGGATCCCAAAGACGTCGAGCGGACCGAGCAGGCTATCGCAGCCGTGCGTTCGTTCGTTTCGAGTCTCCAGCTCCAATCCGAGCCGGCTGGTGCCACGCTGTCGATCGACGGCCAAGAGATCGGACACACGCCCTTTGCGGAGCCAGTCGCCATCGACGTGGGGCGGCGCAAAGTCATTCTGACCAAGGAAGGCTTTCTGCCTCTGGAGCAGACGATCGACGTCGTGCAGGGCACACCGCTCGCGTTGTCTCTGAAGCTGACGCCGCTGCTCAAGTTGGGCGACGTCTCGATCACGACGCTGAACTCGCAGACGGCGGCGATTTTCATGGATGGCCGCGAGCTGGGTCCTGCGCCATTTGCGGGACAGGTTCCGGCGGGCGCGCACACGTTCGAAGCGCGTGCGCCAGGCTACGAGATCGCGCGCCAGACGAGTGACGTTTTGCACGAAGGCGTGCTCCACCTGTCGTTCGGACTGGCGCAAGCCCGCAGCGAAGGCAAGATGCGCGTCATCACCTCCTACTCTGACGCGGCCATTCAGCTCGACGGCAAGCTCGTCGGTCATGGTGCGTGGGAAGGTCTCGTGCCCGCGGGCGGACACCGGCTCGACGTGTCCAAAGACCGCTACGAACCGTACGCCAGCGAGGTGTCTCTCAATCCGGGTCAAGAGCGGACCTTTCAGGTGGACCTCGACAAGAGAGAGTGGGTCTGGTGGACGGTCAGCATCGCAACCGTCTTGGCCGGCGGAGCCATCGCCGCCGTGGTCTTGAGTTCCACGGCCGACACCGCACCTGTAACCGGCACGCTCGATCCGGGCACGATTGCCCCGAGGTTTTAAGCAAATGAAGCCTTTTCGCATCTTTCGCTCGCCTGAGGTCACGCAATGGGGCGCGCGCCGCGCGCTGGCACTCCTGGGGCTCTCGCTCCTGACGTTGCCGTTTCTCGGTGTGGGGGCCTGCTCCTCCTCGACGCCTACGGAGATCGTCGCGGGCGTCCATACCCAACTCAGCGTGCCTGACCATCTCCGCTCGGTGGGGCTCGTCGTGCAGGTCGGTGGTGAGGTTCGATTTTGCGACGTCTACGCTGTCGCCGACGGCCGGGTCACTCTGCCAGCGACCCTCGGTGTGCTTGGCGAAACCGGTCTCGAAGGGCGCGGCGAAGTGACCGTAGGCGTGCTCGGTTTTCGAGCTGACGAGTCCGAATTCGAGCGCGACTGCGTGTTCAACTCGGAGCCCAACGCCGAGAAGGACCAGGACGTCACCGTCATCCGCCGTCGTCGGCTCACCTTCGCCGAGAACCGCATCCTTTATCTACCGTTGCCGCTCAAAGAGTCGTGTAGCGACGTGCACTGCGGACAAGAGGGTCAGACATGCATCGGCGGCAAGTGTGTGACGATGGACGTCGATGCCGACACGCTGGTCGACTACAAGGACTCGCTTGTCTTTGGCAACACGAACACCTGCTTCGACGCCAACCGCTGCATGAATGGGCGCGTGCCGGTGCTGCTCGAGGACCCGGCGACGTGTCAGTTTCGCGCTCTCTGGCCCGACGACGCACCCACGCCCAAACCGGGTGGGCTGAACGTGCGCATCTACTACCGCAGCTTTGGTTCCGAGGTGCTCGATCTCGACAACGACAACCTCGCCGCCGACCAAGGCGAGGGCTTCTCGTTCGTGGATCCGGAGGATCCGCTGGTGTTTCGCCTCGCTCCAAACCTGTGCGAAGCCGTGTATCAAGAGAAGAAGATCCTGGCCGTCGAGGCCAGCGCCCTGTGCACCGCCAAGCGCGCGCTTCAGCCGCTGTGCGATGACTACGACCCGCCCAACTTGATCGACGCAGACGACAACGACCCGGGCAGCGGCCTCTGTACGTTGGCATCACTGGAGCCAGTGGAGAGCGTCGTCTACGTTCTCATGGATCAATCCGCGAGCATGGACAGTTTCTTTGGTGATGGTGGGCTGCAGTTCGCCATCGGCTTGCCACTCTCCAGCCCGGTCGCGGCGCGCACCAAGGTCGGCTTCGATCTGCTGCCGCCCGACGCCGACCAGTGCGGCGACCCCAGCGCCTACGAAGAGCCCCGCATCCCCATCGGCAGCGTGGACGCCGTGCGTGAGCCGATTGGTGTGCTGCTGCAAGGTGAAGTGCTGGCGGACAATCCCCCGGACTTTTTGCTCGAAGCCGCCCTGCTCGGCGCCTACGAAGGCGTAGCCGCGGCGGTCCCGAAGGACGAAAAGTTCAATCGACGCGCCCTCGTGGTCATCAGCAACAGCGATATTCTAGGAGGCTCTTGCACTGGACCGACCGCGCTCGAACTGGCGGCCGACGCGCTCGGTGGGGGCGTCTACACCTACGCTGTGGCGCTGGACAAAGGGCAAGATGAAGCCCTGGCTCTTTCGAGCGCGACCGCACTGGCGAACGCAGGCGGCACCCAAGTTTTTGACGGCGTGAACGACGAGGCCGACGGAGCGCGGGCCGTCAACGACATCCTCACGGAGCTGGGCACGTGCCTCTACAACCCGACGCGCCTCGACAAGGGCGCTCCGGCGGATCTGGCTGCCGCGGGCGCCAACATCTCTTACTTGAACCCGCTCTCGGCGCGAAAACGCGTCGACATCCCGTTCGCAGCCGATTGTAGCGAAGCCGCGACGGACGTCTCGGGCTGGAACCTCGAAGGCGGCCTCGTTCGGGTCTGCGGGGATGCCTGCAAAGACCTGCGAAAGGTCATCAGTGACGTCGGGGTCGCGCATGCTCTGCAAGGTCACGTCTCGCCAGCCGTACCCGTCGTCGTGACGGCCCCCTGCGATCGCTTCCAGCCTTGAAAGGGCCAAGCTTCGCGCCTGCCGGTTTGGGGTATCGAACGCGAGCCGAGCGCTAGCTCAGGGCCCAAATACCAAGCCGACTGCCGGGCCCAAGAACCACTGCGGGCCGCTGGCCAACTGGTATGCGGGTGTCGCGAGCGGGGTCGGGGGGCTGCTGTCGATAAAGATATCGTTGCGCGCTGCGCTCGTAGCGCCGCCACCGGCATCCTCGAACCAGGACAACAAGCTGAGACTGAGCGCCAGCTTGTCGGACATTTCCCACTCAGCCGACAGCTCGAGCAGAAAGGCCAACGACACATAGCTCGGACCAGTTTCGCCGTTCTTGCCTGTCGAGCCATCGGCCGCCATCACCCGCCGTTGGTAGGCGAAGACGCGATAGAACAGCCCCGGTCCTGCAGCGGCCGTGAAGCGAAACGGCTTCAACTCGTGCACGAACCGCCCCCGGATGGCGCCTCCCCCACCAAAGCGACCGATGGTGAAATTCTCGTCGCGCTCGGGAGTAGCGACGATCGGGTTGATGTCCGATCCGTTCATCCCATCGAACCTGCCGACCGGGTTTACCATGTCGCTCGCCAGCAGCACCGCCAGCTCGATACCGAGCGGATCGAACAACCAGCCCAAGTAACCAACAAGACCTGCGCCGATGTTCGTCCCCGCCGAACAGTTGGTCGCGCCAGTCGTCTCGCAGGCATTTTGCAGAGTCGTCCCGCTACCCAGCGGCTGAAACGAAGCAAACAACTGCGCGCCGCCGTAGAGCCCGTAACGCTCAGCCGAGACAAGCGCCGCAGCAGGCTTCGCGCTCACTCCCGGTCGGAGCGTCACGAAGCGAGCTTGGACCTCGGCCGTGACAATCTGGATTTCGGCCTCGAACGTTTCTGACCCCGCTCGCTCCACCTTGAGATGGTGCGGTCCGGGTGGCAGCGGTCCGCGAAAGGTGCCCTGACCCACCTCGTTGCCATCGACGAAGATCTTCCCGGGGTCGCCGACGAGCGTCACGTTCAGCTCGCCGGGTGCGACTGCAACAGCAACTGGTGCAGCGGCTGGTGCAGCGGCTGGTGCAGCAACTGGTGCAGCAACTGGTGCAGCAACTGGTGCAGCAACTGGTGCAGCGGCTGGTGCAGCAACTGGTGATTCGACCGGCGCGGTCTCAGCGGGCGCGACCGATTGCGCGTGAGCGGGCGCGGTGAGCACCAGGCTACCGCCAGCGGCTGCCAAACTCGCGACTATCCATCGCCCTCGTAACGATTCGAATCGGCCCACTTGGATTCGGCCCACTATACAGAACTTCGGGCGCTCAGGCGTAGTGTTCCCGACCAGCTGCGCGTTATTGCGGCCGCATGTTGCCCCAAAGAGTCACCCCACCCTAGAGACTCAATCAGATCCGCCTTGGCCCGGCGGTTGCCCGGGGGATCCGAGTGGCCTCTGGTGCTCGCGGATCTTTGCGCTCCCCGAACTCATGCCACGCGCCGCGCGCCTTCCAGACGGCCAATGCGCTGATCAGCAAGCCGACTAGGCAAAGAGCGATCGACGAACCGATCTTCACCTGAAAAGGGCGCACGACGACTAGCCGACTCCATTCTCTTCGCGGGCGCATCAGCTCGAACGCGCGCTGAGGCGCGACCAGTTGCTCGTCGGGATCGATGCGCTGAACGACGAACTCATGGCGAGTCGTTGCGCTTTCGCCTTCTGCCCAAAGCAAGATTGCGTCGCCTCCTGCGTGCGCTCGCAGCCAGCCCATGCTGTAGCCCGGCTTGGTAGCGACCGGCTCGAATTTCGCCGAGGCGATGCGCACGACATCGCCGATCTGCCACTTCTGGTGCGTGTTCTGCGCGAGCGTCCACGCACGAGGCTCGACGCGGAGCGCAAGCAAGCCTTGTGATGATTGAAAGCCGAACAGCGACGCCAGGACGAGCGCGACGCCACCAGCCGCCAGCAGACACGCCTTCACGAAGTTGTAGCCAAGACGCAGCTTGCTGCCTCTCGGTCCGAGTCGAGCCAACTCGAGCGCCGCCTCCGCTCCGTCCAAACTCATGGTGGCCATGTAGCAGATGTGAGTACGTGCTCAGCAAGCGCGGCGCTCGGCTCGAGAGGAATGCGCCGCGCGAGGTCCCCCACATTTACTCACAATTCGCTCCTACACTTTTGATATTTTTGGTCGTTCGTGAGAAAGCTTCAGTGTCTTCGCCACGTACGTGGTGAAGACTTACCACGAGGGGGATGTTCACGATGAAAATGCAATTGGTGTGTTCCGTGTTTGCGGCTGCGTGCTGCGTTGTTTCTACTGCTGCTGCTCAGGACGAGGACGTCGCGCCCGAGGTGAGTGCAGATGCCGAGCCCAGCGCAGATGCCGAGCCCAGCGCAGATGCCGAGGGCGGCCCGAAGGCCGAAAGTGCCGCCGCCTCCACTTCGTCGGAGCCCAC
>JBBQHO010000209.1:0-6254 GCA_038324055.1 Polyangiales bacterium
CGCCCGACGGCGCGGCTCTTCACTTGGATGCCTGCGTAGATCGGCAGCTGCCTCAGATCCTCTTCCCAGTTGTTCGAAGACGCAGGCCCTGGCGCGCGTGGCGCGTAGCTGTTGCGGACGGCTGCCACCAAGCCTGGTCGGTCGGCCAATCCGACGAAAGCGTATTGGCCCACCCACTCGAGACTCAGGTTCTGACCCAAGAACATCTGCGAGCTGCCTTCGAGGTCACGCCGTAGCGACGATTCGCGATCGAGAGCGACCAAGGCTCGAACTCCCAGCGCGGGCGCACCGGGGTCGACCTGGACGTCGCCCACCAGTTCCTGAATCGACGAATAGTCGTGGTTGCGAACGATCGGCAACACCCGCAGGTGCGCACGAAAGTGGTGGTCCCGCGGAGAAAGCTGCAGCCGCAGCGCGATGGGATCGATGGCTTCAGACCAGTGCTGTTCGTAGCTCGAAACGAAATTCTCGTACGCGCGCCGTTCCTCGAGGCTGACCAGTTGCGGTGTCGGTAGGTCGATCAAGGACGCCATGCGCGCCGGCGTGCCGTAGGCGGAGCGGGGCGGCGTCTTGCCGTCGTAGGTCAGCTTTTGACCGTCGAAATGGGCGAGTGCGCCGCTGTCGAGCGCGCCGCTTTGCATCAACAGGGCCGCGTCGTCGTCTGCTGCACCACCCAGCAGACCGTTGAGAACGGCGGCGAAGCCGATGCGGCGCAGCTCGGCCCAGGCCAGACCCCGACGGGCATCGAGCACGCGCACCCGAGGCGAAACGATGCTCTCGATGAAGGCGTCACCGGCATAGAACAAGACGTCCGCGGGCTCGGCCAGGTCCCGAGCTCGCATGTAGCGAAAATCGGCCGCGTCGCCCAGCGACGGCGCACGGTGGCTCACGGTGTCGAGCACGGCGGCCACCGCGGCGCGACTGTTCGATACGATCGACAGGTCGTCGACGTCGACTTGGTAGCGGCGCACGGCGCCATCGGCGCTCTTGGACAACGTGCCGGAAACGCCACCCCACTTTTCGGTCGTTATTTCGAGTCCGCCGTGCTCTTCACCCAGCTCGGCCAAGCTCTGCGTCAGGCCTGACCGCAGCAACAAGCGATTTTTGGCTCGAAAGAGCGCCGTCAAATCCGAGCCGCGCCGCAAGAACGGATCGCTGCCGACGAGAGCGAGTTCGGCGATGGCCTGGGGACCCAGCAGCTTGGTCAATGGTCCGCGTCGCAGCCCCAGCTCGGTTTGATAGCGGTCCGCCAAGCGGTAGCGAAAGTCACTGGGCTCGAGCAGGTGCGCGAGCGGCGTACCCCAGCGATCGAGTTCGTCGAGGGCTGCGAAGAGGCTCTCAGCGGAGGCCGTGTGCACGAGATAGAATCGCTCGGGCGTCGCCAGGGCGAGGGGCAAAGGAGGTGCGGTTCGGCCCAGTTGCTTGAGCATCAGGTCCCACTCGTGGTGCCGCACTTGGGGTCGAACCAAAGAATCGAGCGGCAGTTTTGGAGCGAACTTTTCGCGCAACGACAGTGAGCGACGCTGCTCGAGGGCGAGTTCCACCGACGCATAACCGGTCCCCAACTCCATCAACAGCGAGAGGTCGCCATCCAGACTGGGCGAAGTCGAGCCGACGAGCCCCGCGCTCGTCCCATGGAGCTTGGCCAGCCGAGATTCGGCGTAGGTGCCGAGTGCTCCGAGTTGTTTCTTTGCCAAGTGGCGGCTCAAAGCACGACCGAAAGCGCGGTCCATGCCGTTGGTCTCGCGAGTCCACGGCGGCAAGTTGACGCGCGCGCGAAAACCGGGGCTGGCAGAGCCGGCTACGGGTCCCACGACCAGCTCGACGCGGAGCTCGGCCAGCTGTGTTTCTGGGACCAGCATCCAGATCACCGGGGTTGCAGCGGCCTCGGCCGGCCCATCGCGACTTGGGTCGCGCTCGCCGTCGCTATCGTTCAGGAGGGCAAAAGCATATGCGGCGGCCGGAGCGTGCACGAAGCTCGCCCGCTCGGGGCGCAGCCAGCTTTGCTCGCCGCTGACAGGTCCCAGGTGCTCCAAAAAGTCGGCCCCGAGTTCGAGCGCCACGACGCGGAACGACTTCCATTTCCCTTGTGCGCGAACGGTCGCGTCCAGCGCCCTTTCGTGAAGCACCGGCGCGAGTTCGCCGACGTACCCGGGAACGACGGGTACGTCGGGCTCGATCGTCGTACCCGCGCCAGCGGGGGGCGGCGCTTGGGGCGCTCGGTTCTCGGGAGGTTTGGTGGGGGTGCTGCAGGAAAGAGCAAGCCAAACGAAGCCGGGGCCGACCACGAAGGGCAGGCGCGAAGTCTCGAACATGTCGAGCTCTATACAAGTTCGGTGCTGCCCGAGCCAACGGAGCGGCCATCGTCGAGCGAATCCGGAGCTCCGGCGCGATCCGCACAGCCAGCTGATGGTATACGAGTCACGAGGATGAAGTCGGCGCCCGCGACGGGCCCTCAAGTCAAGGCCGACCGCTTCCCATCGCAGACTGATCTGCCCGGGAACTTTGGACCAATCGAATCAAGAAATTTGGCGCTTCGTCCGCGTCTCCGATTTCCACCTTCGGAGGTACTCCGCCGGTGACAGGTTGCCAAGCGCCGAGTGCGGCCGCTGGCTATTGTAGTCGTCTTGCCAGGTTCGGATTTTGACCTTCGCGTCGATCATGTCTTCGAAGATTTTCGTGTTCAAACACTCGTCGCGACAGCGGCCCTGAGACGACTCTACGAAGCCATTTTCACTGGGTTTTCCAGGCGTCGTGAAGTCGAGCTTCACGCCTCTTTCGAAGGCCCAGGCATCGAGCGCTTTCGAGGTGAACTCGGTGCCGCTGTCGGCGGTGATGCTGGTCGGATATTTCCCTTTTGCGGCGCGGTCGAGGAGCTCCCCGACGCGTTCTCCGCTGAAGCCAATTCCGGGCTCAAGCACCTCACTTGAGCGACTAAAGATATCGATGACGGACAGCACTAGCAGGTCACACCCACGCCTGGTTGCCACGCGACGATCTTTGCAGTCGGCAATCGGCTCCGGAAGGCATCCAAAGCTGAACGGTTACGTCTCTGCAGCCGTCCTGTTAGAACCACTTGGTGGTTTCGAAACTTCTGTACCTCAGCGCCACCTGCGTGGCACTCCTGCCTTCCTGCGCACTAACAGAGCACTCCTCGCTAGACGTGAAGATACTGCCAGGGTCCTCGTCGAGCGGTCCAAGGTACGACGTAACGTGCGTCGACAAGGGGAACTGCGAACGGTCCATGCGTCAACGGTGTCCTCAGGGATACCAGGTGCAGGGAGTGGACCGAGAAACGGCAAACGCTACGAAAGAGGACCCCCCGTCCATTCAACAGCCGTACGAGCCGGAAGTGAATCGGCAGCCTCGTTGGGCGTTGACTACGATGCGCTACGTGTTCACGTGCCTTTGAAAGAAGACGGGCGGGGCCTTGCGACCTCGCCCGTCCGAGCGACTCAGAAGCAACCGAAGGGTCGGTGAACCACTTTGCTGTCGGGGCGCAACTCGATGTTCTTCGCTGTTACCTCACCCTGGTAAGTGCGGCTGGTATCGCTGCCCAGAATCAGACTGGCGTTCGGGGCATAGATCGTCCCCTTGAAGTTGGACTCGACTACGACGGAACCCGCTCCGAGGAACCCTAGGAACAGACCTTCGGCGAAGGCCGAGTTGATGATCGCCCGATCCCGAAGTTGCAGCGAGGACTGGACGAAAATCACGGTTTGGGCGCCAGCGCTAGGAGCATCGAGTCTGCCCCCCGCTTCAACAAGCAGCTCCTTGATGTGGTAGCTGCCGACACCCAATACGAGCCGTGCGTTCTCGCGAACAATGACTTTGTCGTACTGGCCAGGGGGCAGACTAACTCCCGTACTGTCGCGAGGAATCTCCACTACCTGTGAGCCCGTGAAGGACGCAGAGAATTGTGCGACAGGTGGCACGTTTAAGGGCGAAAACTGCGACACGGGGCCCGTCGTAACCTGGTTTCCGAGGGTGACAGACGAGGATGACGTAATCCGACCGGTCGTGGCACGGTCACGTATGTCTGTTGGCGCCGCGCTCCAGATGGCACCAGTTCTAGCGTTGGTTCCGATCCGGGTCAGTGTCGTACCCAGGTTGTCTACGTCTGCTCCCGTGCCCGCGGGCGTCAAAACCGTTGCCCGGTCTCTAACTTCGAGTGCGCCGTTGGCCGACAGGGCCGCTCGGGTGACAACAGTAAAGTCTTGCTCGACCGTAGTGACTACCCCATTGGGCTTCGTCACCGTCCACCTGACGCGGAGCTGGCCCGGAGGAACCGTTACGTTGCCGGCGACGATAGACAGTGGCGTTGCCAACGTCTGGCCACCAGCGACTATGACTCTGCCAACTACAGCGGGAAGGCTGGGTTCGCAGAGGTCCGTCACAGTCGGCAGCGGAACCGCCACGGACTGGCTACCGGGAGCACATGCCACGATCTTCGTCTCCGGCGACAGGGTTAGCTGTGAAGGGGCCGTAGCTGCGACCCCGATGGTTACCACTGACGAACTGAACCCTTTGCCGTCGCTGACGTTCAACTTCAGCTGATGGGACCCCACCGGCACCGTGGCGGAATAGGTGAACGCATCGCTGGCAGGGAGTGTGGCCGAACGCCAGAAGTAGGACATCGCGTCGCCATCAGCATCCGTCGACCCAAGCGCCGAGAGGTCCAAGTCGGCAGTCCCCGTTAGAGGATCACAGACAAGGCTTACGGGGGCGAAGCCGGGGGCCACGGGGGCGTGGTTGCCCGCCGAGAAGGATAGACTGAAAGCCAAGCCGCCGTCGGCGCCCTGCCCACTGCCAGCGAGGGTCCAGCTGTTACCCGAGGGCACGAGGGCGACTTCTGCTGGACTATCCACCAGCTGGGGACGAGTGACACCGCCCACGGTGGCGAAGGCGTTGAGTCGGAAGGCTTCGGGTGCGAAGACGATGCTACCGTCCGTGCCCTTCGTACCGAAGACACGGTCGCGGAGACGGGCGCCGATGCCCGTAATGGGGTAGCCGCCTACTGACGTATTTGAGCCGGTAAGGGCTAGAAACGTTAACTCAACCTGACAGGGAGCGGTGCATGACTCGTTGATCAGGTTCATCGTGCCGGCAACGTTCGATAGGCCGGCTTGGCCATCGCGGCTAAGGGTAATCGTCGAGCCGGAATTTATATGGTGCTCCGTGGAGATCGGAGCCTGAACCGGAGAGGAGGTCAGGAACTGTTGAGTGGAACCTGCGGGTTCACCATCCACACAGTATCCAACGACGATTGCTCCCTGGGATCTTGCAAGCCGACTACCGCAAACTCCGTCGCATTTACCAGCAAAATACGACTGGTCTAAGATCGGGTCCCCTGTGTTCGGGCTTTTCAGGCATACATCCACCGTCGTGGCGAACCCAAACGTGCCGGTGTATTCTCCACCGATTGTGACCGTATTGTCGGGCACGCCGTATTCTTGAGCTTGTGCAGGGGTGGCATCCAGACCCCACGCACACCCGCATGCCACGAGTGTGTCGCCATCGGTGTCGCCACCGCATCCGACGGCGGCGGTGCAGCAAGCGAGGGTCATGCTTATGTAACCGTACAGCTTCGGACGCCGCTACAAATCCTTGATCACCCAGGCATCGTGCGGACGCACGATGAGCCACAAGTCAATCGCGACAAGAAACGCGCGCACACCCGCGTTGCAGCCTGAAACAGCTGTCGGCCTGCTACGGAGCGGTCGCAAGCGCCGACGTGGACTGCGGGCGATAGCGGTGCGGCAGCAGGTCTTGGATCTGCGACGCAGGGTGCTTCTGCACCCGCACCAACACGTCGGCCAGGTACGAAACCGGGTTGATTCCGTGCTTCTCGCACGACGCGACCAACGTGTAGATCACTGCGATGTCGTGGCCGGCTTCCTCGTTGCCCACGAAGAGGTAGTTCGAGCGGCCCACTGCGATGCGTCGGAGCCCTGCCTCGGCCTTGTTGTTGTCCGGAGGGATCGTCGCGTAGTTCAGAAACTGCTTCAGCGCGCGGCGATTGCGCACAGGTAGCCGACGGACCGGCCCATGAGCCGCGCGAACAGCGGACGCGAGCGTGCCTGCCTGCCAGGTGCTCAGGCGTGCCAAGCTTTCCAGCTTTCTTCACTTCGCGCTCGATCGCGTAGATCTCGCCGATCAGGTCGAGCGCTTCCTGGGCCTCAGGCTGCTCCTTTTGCTCCTGCTGCACTGCCACTGATTCGGCCGTACCTCGCCGATTCGTCGCCAGCCGTTGC
>JBBQHO010000210.1:0-6226 GCA_038324055.1 Polyangiales bacterium
TTTCACGAGAGCGAGGGGCGTTTTTGCCATGTTACATTTTCTCCAGCGGCGCCATCGTCCCAGGCACTCTCGCGAAGAGAGTCCATCCGGCACCAGGTGTAGAATCCTCGAGGCGGGACGGCCGCGAGCCCTCGGGCGCGAACCCGGACGGGGGCGAGGCGTAGCTACAGCGGCCCTCCCCCGCAAACCCCGAGCCTGGGCGCACTGGGGCGGAGCGCGGGAGGCCCCCGGCGCACGCGAAATCCCGGTATCGTCGAGGCATGCAGCGAATCGAGAGCTTTCGGGTGCGCCCCTTCGACGTTCCCTTGCTCGAACCCTTCGGCATTGCGACCGGCGCCCAAGAGGTAGCGCGCAATGTGTTCGTCGAGCTGACCCTAGGGGACGGAACCCGTGGCCTCGGCGAAGCCGCGCCCTTCCCTGCCGTCAACGGCGAGACACAAGAAGACGTGCTGGCCGCGCTGCTCGACCTCGAGTCTTTGCTACTGGGTCAGGACGTTCGCCGCTTTCGCGCCATCGCCGGCGACCTCCGCGAGTCACTGGGTCGCACGCCAGCCGCGTTGGTCGCTATCGAAACGGCACTTCTCGACGCGCTCTGTCGCTCCGTGCGTCTGCCCCTCTGGTCGCTGTTTGGCGGTTTCGAGCAACACTTGTCGACCGACATCACCATTCCCACGGGCGACGTCGCACATGCCGCACGCTCCGCCGCGAAGGCCATGACAGCGGGCTTCCGCCGCATCAAGGTGAAAGTCGGCGGAGGCGACCTCGATGCCGACGTGCAGCGTGTCCGCGCTATCTTTGCGGCCGCGCCCAGCTGCGCACTGTTGCTCGACGCCAACGCCAGCCTGTCGGCGCGCGAAGCCCTCAGCTTGCTGGACGAACTCGGGCGCGCCCGGGAGGCAGTCGTGCTCTTCGAGCAACCCACGGCAGCACTCGATTTGGACGGGCTTTCCGAGGTCGAGCGTGAAGGGCGGGTCCGTGTTGCCGCGGACGAGAGTGCTCGCAGCCTGAGCGATGTGACACGAATCATCCAAACCGGAGCTTGCAGCGTCGTCAACATCAAGACGGCCAAGCTCGGCCTCGTCGGCGCATGGGACGTGCTTGCGACTCTCCGCACCGCAGGGCTTGGCGTCATGATCGGCGGGATGGTCGAGACCGAGCTGTCGATGTCAACGTCGGCGTGCCTCGCGGCCGGCTTCGGCGGCGTCGAGTTCGTCGATCTGGATACGCCGCTTTTCATGGGTGACAGACGGCTCACCGGCGGCTTTGCGCAGCGGGGCCCCGAACTCGACCTCACGCGCATCGAAGTGGGTCACGGCGTGAGTTGGTTGGGGCCTTTTTAGGCTGGCTTCACCGCGCGCCCGGTTTCGCAGGCCGCGCGCCCGTGCTACCGCCGGGCCCACACCATGACCGATTCGTCCTCGCCCTCGAGCACCAAGCCGCCGCGCGTGCGCTTTGCCCCCTCGCCCAGCGGATACCTGCACATCGGCGGCGCGCGCACGGCCCTGTTCAACTGGCTGTGGGCCAAGCAGCAGGGCGGCTCGTTCTTGATCCGCATCGAGGACACCGACCAAGACCGCAGCAGCATCGAGAGCGTCCGCGCCATCCTGGACTCCTTGCGCTGGCTGGGCATCGACTGGGACGAAGGGCCTGAGGTCGGCGGCCCGCACCAGCCCTACTTCCAGAGCGAGCGCAAAGCGCTCTACAGGCAAATCGTCGAAGAACTGATAGCCCGTGGCAAAGCCTACCGCTGCTACTGCAGCAACGAAGAGCTGAACGCCCAGCGCGAAGCCCTCAAAGCCAAGGATCCCAAGGCACAGTTCGTCTACCCCGGCACGTGTCGTGATCGCAGCGACCAGCCGGACCTGCCCCATGCCGTTCGCTTCAAGAGTCCCAAGAGCGGCGCTACGAGCTTCGACGACCTCGTGTTCGGCACCATCACCACACCCAACGATACACAGCAAGACTTCGTCTTGGTGCGGCCCAACGGGTTGCCTCTCTACAACTTGGGGGCTGTGGTCGACGATCATGTGATGGAGATCACGCTAGTTGCCCGCGGCCGCGATCACATAGGCAACACGCCGCAACAGGTGATGCTGTACGAGGCGATGGGCTGGGAGAAGCCCCAGTTCGCGCATCTTCCCATGATGCTCTCGCCCAAGGGCGAGAAGCTGAGCAAGCGCCACGCTTCCGTCAGCGTCTCGGAGTACCGAGACAAAGGTTACACGCCCATGGGCGTCCTGAACTACCTGGCGCGTTTCGGTTGGTCGTTCGGTGACCAGGAGATCTTTTCGCGCGAAGATCTGATCGAGAAGTTCAGTTGGGAGCGCGTGGGTACGAGTGACGGCAAATTCGACGAGAAAAAGTTCGCCGACGTCGCCTTCGAGCACCTGAAAACGCCTGCGCTGACGGACGACGCGACCTACCTGGCCGGCGTCGTGCCCTACCTGGCTCAGGCCGGCATCGAGCAACCTTCGCGAGAAAAGCTAGCCCTGGCACTGCCCCTCATCCGCGAGCGAGCGCGCGACCTCAAGGACGCGGCCCAGCACTTGGACTTCTACTTCCGCGAGCCCCCGACCTTCGACGAGAAGGCACGACAGAAGCAACTCGTGCCCGCAGCTGCCGGGCACCTGGACACGCTGGCCGACCAGTTCGCGGTTTTGACTGACTTTTCCGCTCCAGAGATCGAGAAAGTCTTTCACGACTACATTGCAAAGCATGCGCTGGAGATGAAGGTCATCGCCCAGCCGGTACGCGTGGCTTTGACCGGGCGCGCCGCCAGCCCGGGCCTCTGGGACGTCATGGTCGTTCTGGGCCGCGACTGCAGCGTGACGCGCCTCCGCCGCGGCGCCGATCTCTGCCGCAGCACCGCGCTGAGCGCCGGATGATCGATCCCAGCCTCTACCCCAAGTTGGTCTATCCCGATCCGCGGCTGGCCGAGGTGTCGCTCGTGCGGGTCTTCTTCGAGTGGGCGCCGGTCAAGGCTCTCACGCCCGTGCCTCTACTGATCCTGATCGCGCCGCTCGTCTGGTTCTTCTTCCGCAAGACCTGGCACGAGTTGGACGACGAAAAGCGCGCCTATCTCAGCGCCCACCCCGAGCCCGACTACCGTCCCGCCGTCTGCTTGGTGCTGGTGGCGGTCACCCTCACCATCCAAGAGTACTACGGGGGTCGTGGCTTCTACACGAGCACGCTCGAACCGTGGTTCAGACAACTCGAAGCCGCTGGGCACACGTCGATTCAAGTCGCGCGTTACGGCGAACTCTACGGCTTCTGTTGGTGGGTGTTCGCACGTGTTCTCGGCTACGTGATCGTGCCGCTCATCGTCTGGCGCATCCTCTTTCCGCGGGACAGCGTGCTCGACATGGGCCTCCGCGGGCGCGGCTTTCTGTCCCATCTGTGGATTTACGCTCTTTGCCTTGGCGGAGTACTGCTGGCCATGCTCGTGGTGGCCCAGGGCGGCGAGTTCGTGAACTACTACCCTTTCTATAAGAGCGCCCAGCGGAGCTGGTTCGACCTCCTGGCTTGGGAGTCGATCTACTTTCTGCAGTTCTTCGCGCTCGAGTTCTTCTTTCGCGGCTGGATGCTGAGCGCCCTCCGCAGATCTCTCGGCTCTGCCGCGATCTTCGCCATGGCGGCTCCGTACTGCATGATCCACTACGGCAAACCGTACCTGGAGACGCACGGCGCCATCGTAGCCGGCGTGGTCCTTGGCTCGCTCGCGATCAGGACGCGCTCGATCTATGCGGGCTTCTTGGTGCACATCACCGTAGCCGGCCTCATGGACGCCATCGCTCTTGGCAGCCGCGGCGCTTTTCCAACCCGGTTGTGGCCCTGACTTTTGGGGCGGCCGCCGGCCGCCTGGCTCGGTCACGGTCGTTTTTCCCGAGTACGAGGACTGCAACGATTCCGTGACGCCTCAGGCGCCGCGCCTCTTTGACGTCCTGCGCCAGACGCAGAGCTGGCTCGCTCGAGAGCTACGCGTGTAGTATCTCGGCCCTCCGAGATGGACGACTTCAAAGCCCCCGAGACCCCCTTTCCGCACCTCGACGAGTCGTACCCGCCCAACGGTGGTGCGTGGTCGCCGCAAAAGAGCGCCAAGCTCTACCAGATCGAGGGCTGGGGGAAGCCCTACTTTCAGGTCAACCAAGCCGGCAACATCGCGGTCACTCCGGATCCGGACGACGACCGCGAGATCGATCTCCACGAGCTGTGCGTCTCGCTCGAAGCGCGCGGCCTCGATATGCCGCTGCTCCTGCGTTTCTCCGATATCCTCAAGCACCGCATCGGTCGCTTGAATCGCGCCTTCCAGATCGCCATCAAGGAATACGACTACCAAGGTCGCTACCAGGGCGTGTTTCCGGTCAAGGTCAACCAGCAAAGCCACCTGATCGAGGACATTACTTCCTACGGCGAAGAGTACGACTACGGACTCGAAGCTGGCAGTAAGCCGGAGTTGCTCATCGCACTGTCGGCCATGCACAAGAACAACGGCTTGATCGTCTGCAACGGCTACAAAGACAGAGCCTACATCGAGACCGCGCTGCTCGCGCAGCGGCTCGACAAGACAGTCATCATCATCTTGGAGCGTATCGAAGAAGTGGACGTGGCCATCGAAGCCAGCCGCTCGTTGGGTATTCGTCCCATGCTGGGCGTCCGCGCCAAGCTGACCAGCAAGGGCGTGGGACGCTGGGCCAAGTCGGCTGGCGATCGAGCCAAATTCGGCCTCTCGACCGCGGAGATCGTCGAACTCGTCGACAAGCTAGCGGCCAACGACATGCTCGACACCCTGCGTTTGCTGCACTTTCACATCGGTAGCCAGATCTCCAGCATCATTCCGATCAAAAACGCGCTGCAAGAGGCCGCCAACATCTACGTCGAGCTCGCCAAAATGGGCGCCAAGATGGGCTACCTGGACGTCGGAGGCGGTTTGGCCATCGACTACGACGGTTCCAAGACCGACTTTCACGCAAGCAAGAACTACCACCTGATCGAATACGCGACGGACGTCGTCGCGGCGATGCACGACGCCTGCAAGAAGGCCGGAGTCGCACACCCCACGCTCGTCAGCGAGAGCGGTCGCGCCGTCGCTGCGCACCACTCGGTCCTCGTCTTTCAGGTCGTGGGCAAAAACGAGGTCCGCTTTGGCGAGCCGGTCGCCCCGAGCAAAGACAGCCATCGCGTGCTCAGCGAACTCTACGACACCTACCAGAATATCCTGCCCAAGAACGTCCAGGAAAGCTTCCACGACGCCGGCGCTGCCAAAGAAGAAGCCCAAAATCTGTTCAAGTACGGCTACCTGGGCCTACGTGAGCGGGCGCATGCCGAGCGCCTCTACTGGCATTGCTGCGAGAAGATCCAAACGACTCTCAAGCGCCTCAAGCACATCCCAGAAGAACTCCACGACCTGGGCCGGACGCTTTCGGCCATTTACTACTGCAACTTCTCGGTCTTTCAGTCGGCGCCCGACATTTGGGCGATCGACCAGCTGTTTCCGATCATGCCGATCCACCGACTGGCGGAGGAGCCCACCGTCACTTGCACGCTGGCCGATCTGACCTGTGACAGCGACGGCGTCGTCGACCGTTTCATCGACATGGAGGACGAGGCAACCGTCCTACCCGTGCACGAATTCAGTGAAGGCCAAGAGCCCTATTACCTGGGTATGTTCTTGAACGGCGCCTATCAAGAAATTTTGGGCGATCTGCACAACTTGTTCGGCGACACCAATGCGGCGCACGTGCGCCTGACCGACGACGGCTACGAGGTCGTCCACGTCGTGAAGGGTGATAGCGTCTCCGAGGTTCTGCGCTACGTGCAGTACAACCCCGAGGACATGATCGAGCTCGTCCGCCGCCAGGCCGACAAGGCCGTACGCGCCGGGCGACTCGACAACTCGCAGATGAAGAAACTCATGGATCACTACGAGGATTCGCTGCGCGGCTACACGTATTTGACGGACTGAAATTTGGGCGCGCGCTCGCCCTGGGCGCTATCGGGAAGGGCCTCGCTGGCAACCCCGTAATACCCGAGGACGCTTGGGCTCGCTGGCGACGAAAACGGGTGTTGCCGGGGGGGCCAAGCGTCTAATTTTGCTCAGCTCAGCTCGGCCACAGCGGTGGGGACGCGGCGACGCCCCGTTTCTCGGCGACTGCCTGGACGATCTCGCCGAGCGCCTTGGTGGCGCTGATGCGGGGCACCCAGCCGAGTTCCGTGCGCAACCGTTGCG
>JBBQHO010000211.1:0-6202 GCA_038324055.1 Polyangiales bacterium
CGATGCTCCGCTCCAGCGTGCCCTTCACGGCGGAGGCGTCGCTCACCATCGTTTCGAGGCGCTTCTTCTCTTCGATGAGCGCGATGTGAGTGATGTAGCTGGCCTTGGCGATTTCGTCGGCCTGCTTCTCGAGCGTCTCGATGTTGGCCTTACCCAGGGCTTCCTCGTTGTCGGCGATGAAGCGGTGCGCGGGGTTGGCCTGGTGGCTGCGCTCCTCGAGTTGCTTCTCGATGGCTCGCTCCTGGCCGCGCGCTGCGGCCGAGCCGCCCAGATCGACCAGCTCGGTCGGCGCTTGCTTCTCGGTCAGCGTGTAGCGCACGGCGCCGCTCGTCTGCTGAGCCAGCTTGTCCTTCTCTTCGCGAGCGAAGCGCCGTACCTGCTCGGCCTCTTCGGCGCTGGACGCGTAAGCCTGGCTCTTGCCAGCGGCATCAGCGCGGACGACGACGTCGTGGACCAACTTGTAGTCGGTCTTCTTCAAGGCGTCGGGATACGTCGGCAACTCGCCGTTGATGCGAGCCACCTCGGCTTCGCCGTCCGTAACGTCCTGGCGCGCCTGCCCCAGGCTGCCCGGGTAGCGCTCGGCATAGCCGCTCTCCCCGGCGGAAGAGGCGACCTGGGGTCCTTCTTGCTGCTGCGCGCAGCCTGAAAGCCAGGCCAAGCCCAACACCAAAGCCACCGAACCCACGCGCCCTTTGCCCCAACTCTGCTCGATCATGCAGCCTGGCTTACAGCCCTGCTGCATGGGCCGTCAATCGCGGGACTCAATCTTGCGGATCGGTGGGCGCCGAGCCGGCGTGGAGACGCTCGTGCACAATCGAGGCGATGGTACCGACGAGCAGAAGCCCCGCGATCACGCCGAGCGAGACGAGCGGGTTGATGTCCCACTCCTGCCAGTGATGGCCGACCAGCATCTTGAGGCCCACGTAGATCAAGATCACGGCCAGAGTGGGCTTGAGGTAGTAGAAGCGATCGAGCGCCGACTGCAGCGCGAAGAACAACGAACGCAGCCCCAGAATGGCAAAGACGTTCGAGGTGAAGACGATGAATGGATCGAGCGTCACGCCAAAGACGGCCGGGACGGAGTCGACGGCGAACAACACGTCGGTGGCCTCGATGGCAATCAAGGCGAGAAATAGCGGTGTAACGGCCCTTTTGCCGTCGATGCGGGTGAAGAAGGCAGCGCCGTGAAAGTCCTTGGCCACCGGGTAGACGCGCCGCACGAAGTGCACGATGGCGTTTTCTTTGATCTCTTCTTCCTCTGCTTCCGGCCCGAACATCCTGGCGCCGGTGATGACAAGGAGGGCGCCCAAAACATACATGAGCCACGAAAACCGATGGATGGCAGCGGTCCCGGCGAAGATCATCAGGCCGCGCATCACCAGCGCGCCGAGCACGCCCCAGTAGAGGACGCGATGCTGCGCCAGAGCCGGAACGCGAAAGGACGCCATGATTGCCGCAATCACGAAGATGTTGTCGAGACTCAACATCTTCTCGATCAAGTAGGCAGTGAAGAAGCGGATGGCCGCGTCGCTGCCCGACAGGGCCTCGCCGCCAGCGACGATCCAGCCGTGCTCGTAGATGAAGTAGACGCCGACGTTGAACAACATCGACACGCAGATCCACACGCCCGTCCAGGCCAAGGCTTCACGGGTGGAAACGGTATGGGGCGTTTTGTGGAAAACGCCGAGGTCGAGCGCCAGCAGAGCGAACACGAGCGCAAAGAAGCCGCCCCAGAGAAACAGACTCGGACTCATAGGTGTGACCGTTTCCTAGTCGATCCCTGGCAGCCGCGCGACAACGGCCCCTGGTGAACCCAAAACTCAGGGCAAATCACATTTGTTCGAGCGTACGACCCTTGGTTTCAGGCACGACCCGGACGACGAACAGCACCGAAAGCGCAGCGAAGCCCGCATAGATGCCGTAGGAAATGGCCAAACCCAGCCCTGCCAAGAAGACCGGAAAGGTCATGGTCACCAAGAAATTGGCAACCCACTGGATGCTCGCCCCGACACTGAGAGCGGCGGCCCTGTACCGATTGGGGAACATTTCGCCAAGCAAGACCCACACGACGGGTCCCCAGGAGACGCCGAACGAAAACACGTAGAGGTTGGCCAAGATCAGGGCCGTACGCCCGATGCTGGCCGAGAGCACCAACTCGCCGTCGGGGTTCAAGGTGCCTTGAGCAAAGGACACGGCCAGGCCGCCCAGCGTGAGCGCCATGCCAATCGAGCCAAACAGAAGCAACGGCTTGCGACCGGCCCGATCAATCAGCGCCATGGCGACGAACGTCGCCAGCACGTTCACACCGCCGCTGCTCAGGTTGACGAGCAAGGCCTCGGCTTCGCTGAAGCCAGCGGAACGCCACAGCACCTCGCCGTAGTAGAAGACCACGTTGATACCGACGAACTGCTGCAAAACGCTCAGGCCCATGCCCACCCAAACAAGGGGAAAGAGGCTGCCGGTCTTGGCGTCGACCAGATCGCGCATCGACGGGCGATGATCGGCGCGCAAGCTTTCTTTCACGCTCTGAACTTGCTCGCGCGCGTCCCCGCCGCCGATGCGTGCGAACACTTTTTCAGCGTCGCTTGCGCGGCCAGCACCTACCAGGAAGCGCGGCGATTCGGGGATGAACAGGGTGCCGAGCAGGAGCACCACCGCCGGCAGAACGCCGACCCAGAACATCCAACGCCACGCTTGATACCCGAGCCACCACACCTGCTTGGCTCCACCCGAGCTCTCGGCGATCACGTAGTTGCTCAAGAAGGCCACGACGATGCCGAGCACGATGGCCAGCTGCTGGAGCGACGCCAAACGGCCCCGTACGGCCGCAGGCGCGACTTCGCTGATGTAAGCGGGCGCTAGCACGCTGGCTCCTCCCACCGCCACACCACCCAGCAAGCGATACATCACGAACTCGGTGGTGGTCGCTGCCACGCCCGAGCCCAGCGCGCTCACCGCGAAGCCGACAGCCGTCGCCAGCAGGAGCAGCTTGCGCCCGTAGCGATCAGCGAGCGGACCAGCCAAGAGCGCTCCCAGCGCGCTGCCCAGGAGCATCGAGGCGACCGAGAAGCCGGTACCGACCGAGCTCGAGCCGAACGCTTCGCTCAGGGCCGACACGGTGCCGTTGATGACGCCACTGTCGAAACCAAATAAGAAGCCCCCGATGGCGGCGACGCTCGCAATCAGAATGACGTAGCCAATGGACGTCGGCGAAGATCCGCTCATTGCTGCACTCTTGTCGCAAAGCCCTGCCCGAAACAAGACCCGCGCTCTGCCCGCTCTCTCTCGACCCGGCCGAAGGCTCATGCCACCTTCCGGCCATGCGACGCGCATGGATCTGGCTCTGCCTCGCCTTCATCGGCTCGTCCGTGGCGTGCGGCCCACCGCGCGTCCAACTGGACGAACCCGCTCGGAACTACGAACCCGACGACTACCGGTCGATCTTGCGCAAATGGACGCGCGACAGCCAGCTGACCAGCCTGTCGGCCATGGACAACGTCCTCACTGTCACGAGCACCTACCATTCGGCCGACTTTCGCCGAGCCTATGTGGCGCGCTACGCCGAGGACTACCGGCTCACCCCGGGTGACGAGAAGGCCCTGACCGATCGCTCACAGGCCGAAGCCACTGAGTTCGAGCACTTCTACGTCGCGCTCTACGCGCAGAACACGAAGTACAACGATCTGAAGCTCGAAGATCCGGCTTGGGTGGTGCGACTCGTCGACGATACCGAGACGGAGACGCCTCCGCTCGAGATCCAACCCATCAAGCGCCCGGGCGCGATCGAGCGCACCTACTTTCCTTATACGTCGCAGTGGCGCGTCGCCTATCGCATCAGCTTTCCGCGCAAGACGGCCTCCGGAAGGCCAGCAATCCGCAAAGGAGCAGCGTGGTTTGGGCTCCGATTCGCCGGACCGCAGGGGCAGACGACCTTGGTCTGGAAGACCGGTTGAACGAGCTCTCTCAGCCTGCCAGCAGTTCGATGAACGGTGGGCAAGTGGCGAGCAGCTCGTGCGCAGCCATACGATTGGCATAGAGCAACAGAGCGCCCTTGGAGCCGACCTGTGCGTTCTGGGGTGCTGGGCTGCCACCCAGCAACGTTTCGGGGAACAAGAAGTCTCCGGGTGCCAGTACGTCGGCGACGCTGCCGTCGGCCGCCAAAATCTCGATCGTACCAGCGCCAACGATGTAAAGGCCGTCGACGCTCTTGCCGGCTTTGGCAATCACCTCACCAGGCGCGGGGCGCTTGACGGTGCACTTGTCGAGCACCATGCCGCGGAACATATCGTCGAGCGAATCCCCAAGCGGACCCATCACGGCGCCGGCCAAGGCCTGGTAGCGGTCCGCGACGACGACCAGTTCGTCGGCCACCCATGGGCAGTCGGCAACGGCAGCGTCGAAGGCTTGTCGCGAGAAGATGGCGACGCGGCTGCCCGGATCGAAGCCGACGACGCGAAGCTCGATGCCAGTGACGAGCGAACCGTTCGTGAAGATCACCTCGCCTTTGCGTGCCAAAGCGCACGCGGCGTCGGCAATCGTCGGCATGAGCTGGACGGTGCCATGCGTGACGAGCGCCACGCCGAACGAGGCGACTTCTTCGCCGCGCTCGAGTCGGAGCATCCGAACCGAGGCAAGCAGCTTGGACTGTGCATCTTCGGGTAGATCCTGCAGGCCGGGCACGTCAAGAAGGTCGACGCCGTCGACCAGCGTGCCTCGCACCCGCATCGAGGGTGGGCGTTCGTCTTGGTAGGGCGAACTCTCGATGCGCGGCACCGGAGGCGCCGACGGAATCGCACCCGAGGGCTCTTCTTCGCTCTGGATGAGCGGAGGTGGCGCGAGCTGCTCGGGCTCGGGTTCGCGCATGGCGAGCGGCGACGGCGCCTGACTCGGACGCGAGGGCGGCTCGACCGGCGGCAAGCTGGCCGAAGGCGCCGGTCGAAAAGGCTCGGGGCCCTTGTGCGCGATGCGATCGCTGACGCCAGGCGGACGCGACGGACGCACGGACGCCATACCGACGCTGCGTCCCGTAGGGCTAGGCGTAGACGGCCGGTCGGCGGGACGCTGCGAACGTGCAGCCGGCGGGGCCTGTGGACGCGCGGGTCGATTCACGTCCAGGCTGAGATTGACGCCCAGTTCTTGCTCGATGTCGTCCGTATCCGCTCCAAGATGAGCGGAGCGGCGCGACATCGCTACTTCGGCCGGGCTGCTCAGATCGAGGTGCATATCCATACCGGCAGTCGCAGCGCCGTAGCTGGGCGGTGTGATGCGCGGCTCGGGAGCCTCGACCGAATGACGACTGGTCGGTGCTTCGTCAGCGAAATCAAGCTCACCGAACTCGCGACTGTCGGGCACATCTGCGCCAAACGCGTTGCGCTCGGGCGGACCACTCGAAGCCGAACTCGGCGGAGCAAAAGCCGGGCGATCGGTCGGGTAATCGTCAACCTGTGCCTCGGGATCGAAGGGCTTGTCGTCGCCGTACAGCTCATCGCCGAACAGATCGTCGCCGGCATCGACTTCACCGAACTCGACGGCAGGTGCGTCGCCTTCGGGCATCATGTCCATCAAATCACCGAGCGACACGCCTCCACGCTCCGGTGCATGCCGATGCGGTGGGGCTTCGGAATTCGGTGTTGCGTGCGCAGCCGCCATTTCCGCTAGGAAATTGGGCAAATCCGTCATGCGCGTGTCTTCGTCGCCGACCCGCTGCGCGGCCGGGGGGGGACCGTCCAGCTCTTCGACTTCTTCGACTTCTTCGACCTCTTCGACGTCCTCGACGTCCTCGACGTCCACGTCGAAGGAGTTCATGACGGGACGCGCGCTGGGTGGCGGGGGCGGTCGCGGCATCGGGGGCGGAGCCAACGCGCCGGGCGGCAGCGGGGGCGGGGCCAGAATTGCGCCGGCAGGCAAGGGCGGCGCAGCGGCAGTGGGCGCAGACGGAAGTGCCGGGGCGCGCGTGCCGCGGCGCAACGCTGCGGCCAATTGAATCAACTCAATCGAGCGCTGGATCTGTCCCACCTCTTCGGCCGTTTCGGAGGCGCGTTCGACCCACGCGACGGCGTCCGTGTGGGCGTCACGACGCCACTGGGCCGAAGCTGCCCGAAGCGCCCAAGCGACGTCCTCGTGGTCGTCGGCAAGGGGAGGGGGGACGGTCAGCGGAGCACTGCTCATGTTCAGGGAGACTATAACCAACAGTTGCGATCTT
>JBBQHO010000212.1:0-6193 GCA_038324055.1 Polyangiales bacterium
ATCGACTTCATCAGCCAAGCCGCCGAGGACCCCAACGTCCTGGCCATCAAGCAGACCCTTTACCGCACCGGTGGCGAATCGCCGTTGGTGCGCGCACTGCAGCGCGCCGCTGAGCTGGGCAAAGAGGTGACGGCCGTGGTCGAGCTCAAGGCCCGCTTCGACGAAGCCAGCAACATCCAGTGGGCGCGCACGCTGGAGCGCTCGGGCGTAAACGTCATGTACGGCCTGCTCGGCTTCAAGACGCACGCCAAAGTGCTGTTGGTCGTGCGCAAAGAGGGCGATGCGCTGCGCCGCTACGTTCACTTGGCCACGGGCAACTACAACCAACAAACGGCACGCATCTACGAGGATTTGTCGTTGTTCACCGCTCGCGAAGATCTGGGCGAGGACGCGACGTCGCTGTTCAATCTGCTGACGGGCTACTCGGCACCAGCCAAGTGGAATCAGCTGCTGCTCTCACCGCTCGGTCTGCACGAAGCCATCTTGGGCCTGATCCATCGCGAGGTGCAGAACGCCCGCGCGGGCAAGCCGGCGCACATCATCGCCAAGATGAACTCGCTGGTGGACCCCGACATCATCACGACGCTCTACGCAGCTTCTCGCGACGGCGTGCAGGTCGATCTGTTGATCCGCGGCATTTGCTGCCTGCGGCCCGGCATACCGCTGGTGAGCGAGAACATTCGCGTACACGCGTTGGTCGATCGCTTTTTGGAACACGCGCGCATTCTCTACTTCGAAAACGCCGGCGAATCCGAGATCTACTGCGGAAGCGCCGACTGGATGCCGCGCAATTTCCGCCGCCGCGTCGAAGTCGTCTTCCCCGTGCTCGATCCGGATCTGAAGTCGCGCATTCGCAATGAGGTTCTGGGCACCATGCAGACCGACAACACCAAAGCTTGGGTACTCGGTCCAGACGGTCGCTACGAGCGAGTCGTTCGCTCACCCGACACCCCCGTGTTGCGCAGCCAGGAGACCTTCATCTCGGCCGCGCGAGCGCGAGCGCGAGTCGGTGGACCCACACTCAAGGCGCGCAGCCTACGCTCGTTGCCGAGCCAAGGAGCATCGCTCGAGAAGCTGCGTCGCAGTCGGCGCGGCGTCGAGTGACGTGCGCGCGGCCGTGTTACGCGGGCGCGCTTTTGCGCTCTGCTCAGGCCGGAGTCTCAGTCTGAGGCGACGGGCCTAGCCGACGCCCGGGTCCAATTGACCTCCGCACAAACAATCAGGCTTGCACCTTTTGACGGCTCGTTCATCCTTCAGACTGATGGCGCTTGAGTGGTGCCTAGGGGTCGCTTTCGGAAGCGGGCTTCTCCTCCTCGCTACGCAGGAGTCGGCACAGGCACATTCAGTCCAGACGGTCCGAGCGACCGCAACGACTGAAAAAGCCTCCGGTCCAGTTGGCGAGCCCACCGAGGAACTACCGCAGAAGCCAGCCGCCCAAGCGCCATCTCCTTCTCCTCCTGTCCGCCGACACTCGGTGACCCGCACCTTTGTCGGCACGAGGGTGGAACCCTCGGAGCCAGGAACCGCAGGAGTCCGCGTCCATCGCCTGGTGCACCAGCCGCTCCAAAGCACCACGCCGACAACAAGCGCTGCGCTCCCCCCGATACCCTGGACGGGCCTCTACGCTTCTAGCTGCTTCTTTCCGAGCGGCAGGCGCTCGTTGCAGAGCGGAGGGCCGTTCGCGTGGGGTCTGGGCTCGAGCCTGGGTCTGTTTGGCGATCCGCGCTTCATCGCGCAGATGATTGGCCCCGCACCGGTACCCCAAACCGCGATTCTCGCGCCGACCGCCCCGGTGCTCCTAGCCGAGTAGGCGGTGAGCCCCCGGTCCCGATCACTCGACGCAGCTGCCCTGGACCACCAAGCCTCGGGAACGCAGGCTGGCGATGAGCGACGTTTGAGTGCTGCAAGGCAGCGGATTGCCAGAGATCAACAGCCGGCCCGTTTTGCCGAAGGCAGGGTTGTCAACGAGCGGCTGGAGACTCGAAACCTGATTGGTTCCGATATTCAAGTCCGTGAGCGCCGTGAGCGTGGCCAAAGCAGCGATCGAGTCGAGCGCATTGAGGCTCAGGTCGAGCGCGCGCAAGCTGTTGAGCCCCCCGAGTCCGGTCGCGCTCGAAAGTCCGTTCGATGACAGGTTGAGCGTGATCAGGTGTGCATTGTTCGAGAGGGCGGCGACCGATGTCAGCCCCGTACCAAACAAGCTCAGGTTCCGGAGCGAATCGATGCTGCCAAAAACCGAAATGTCACCCAACGGGTTACCATCCAGCGCGAGCGTATGGAGACTCTTCAAGCCGGAGAGCATGGAGACATCGCTGATGTCGTTCCCGGCCAATACCAGCGCGCGGAGTCGCTTCAGTGCAGCCAACGCCGAGATGTTGCTGACGCCGTGATCCGCCACTTCGAGCGTCTCGAGACGAATGAGCGAACCAATCTGGAGCGCGCTCAGCACTGGCGCGCCAATGCAGTGATTCGCGAGCAAGCGCTTCAAGTTGCCCAGTTCGACCAGATCCTGGAATGAGTCGACCTGGGTGCAGGAAATATCGAGCGTCTCGAGCTGCGCCAGGTGAGCGATCGGCGCCAGATCCGCCACATCCTGATCCGAAATGTCGAGCGACTTCAGCGTTGGCCAGCACTCGAGCCCAGCCAACGAGGCCACCTTGGCGTCGCCACTCGAAACCACGACCGTCAGATCTTCGACGCCAGCCAAATCCGCAACGGTGACAGCAGCGGTCGGAGCGAAGCTGAGAGCCTGGCGAATGTTCTTGCGCAACGTGGCATCTGCTAGAATTGGCGAACCACCCGAAGTCAGCACGACATCGAGGCCACACGTGGACGTGTCGGCACAGTCCGGTCCGGTCGTCCCGAGGGGACAGGTGCAGCGGTAGCCGGTCGGTGTCTGCTCGCACTGGCCGCTGTTACATGGATCGCCGGCGCAGTGGTTCGTGGTCTTGCAGAAGAACCCGTCTCCGTAAGGTGCGACGCCGCTTCCGCACAGGCAATCGTAGCCGCCGTTCGTATCGTTCTGGCACGTCGCGTCGGGGTCACAGGCGTTCTCTCCGGTCTGACACTCATCGACGTCCGCGCAGCCCGACCCGTCCGCAAGAAAGCCGGGATCGCAGTCACAGCGATAGCCGCCCAGAAAATTGATGCAGAGAGAGCGCGCGGCACACGGAGCGTCGTCGTTGCACTCGTCGACGTCGACGCATGCCGTGCCGCCGTTCGGCATGTAGCCGGCAGGGCACTGGCATGACGCAACGACGCCATCGGAGACGCAGAGTTGGTCGCCGGAACACTCGATGTCGGCGCACGGATTGCCGGCAAGGCAAACGAAGCCGTTGCCCGAGAAGCCCGAATCGCAGGCGCAGCTGAAGCCGTCGGACAAGTCGCTGCAAGAGGCGTCGGCGGCACACGGACCGGGCGACGCTTCACACTCGTCAGCGGCCGCACAGGTCTCGCCCAGCTTGCATTGGCACTGCGCGCCGCCTCCAGCTGCCCGACACTCTTGGTCTGAAGAAGGGCAGACCACACCCTCGCACACGTCGAGGGGTGCCCCGCCGGAACCCGCGCCGCCTTCGCCGACTTCGCCACCTTCGCCGCCAGCCCCGCCGTCAGCGGCCGAGCCCCCCGAACTCGAATCTTCGCCGCTCGACCCGCCCGTTCCGTAGGGCGGCGGACCCACCGGCCCCGAACAGGCGGCGCTGATAGTGACGACGGCTGGCAGCAACCAGCTCCAAAGCCTAGACATGCGATGCTTTTGCATTGTCGATTCTGGCCGACGACGCACGCGCCGGGGCCTGGACTCACCAACGGCCGCTGAGCGCCGGAACATAAACCCGTTGGCCGGCCCACGAGCGCGCCCTTTGCTGGTGTGGGCCGCGCTCGCGGGGCGTCAGTGGAGAGAACACCCGACATTCTGTAGCCTCGCCCGCAATGCCGACTGCCTCGGTTCCCCCACCGGCGGCCGAGGTGCTGCCAGCCGAGCGAGAGCGCGATCCTGATCTTTGGTTGCGCGCTTTGGCTTGGTCTGTGGTGGCCTTCAGCATCGCTCAGGTGCTGCTGTTCTCGTTCGGTCGAGACCAAGGCATCTACGCCGTGATCGGGCGAGGCCTGCTGGAGGGGCAAATGCCCTACCGCGACCTCTGGGATTTCAAACCGCCCGGGATCTTCTTCGTCTATGCCAGTTCGTTCGCAGTCTTCGGCCCATCGATGATCGCGCCACGATTGGTCGAGGGCCTCTGCCTGTTCGCCGTTGTGCTTGGTTGTCGACGTCTCGGCGGCGTCTTGTTCCAGAGTCGCACCGCTGGGCTTCTCGGCGGCGCGATCGCGGCGTTGCTCCATGCCGAGCTCGAGTTCTGGCACACGGGCCAACCTGAGACATTCGCTGGTGCGCTCACCATCGGCGCGCTGGTCCTGTGCACCCACGATTGGTCGAGGCGACGCGCACCGCTCGCTCACTTCGTGCTGGGCGTGCTGCTGGGTGCAGCATTCTTGCTCAAGCCGCCTCTCGCGGCGCCAGCTCTGGTTTGCGGGGTCTACCTGGCGCTCGTCCGCCGTGCGCATGGCCATAGGCTGGGCCAGCAATGGCTGCCGACGTTGTTCATCGCGCTCGGTAGCGCCGTGCCCCTGATCTGCACGGGCCTCTGGTTTCGAGCGCAAGGAGCATGGCCGGAGCTGGCCTGGACCCTCGGCGACTTCGCCCCCGGTTACACGCGCCTGAGCTGGGTCGGTCGAACGCCTTGGGATCTGTACGGCTACGCGCTGTTCGAAGGCTTCTTCAAACTGTCGGCGCTCCTGGGCAGCGGATTGGTCTTGGCCGTCGCGTTCGATGGGCGCGCCCGAGTGTTGCGCGGCGCGCACGCACTCCTCTTCGCCGTTGCCGCCGTGCAGCTGGCGGGTGTGGCGCTCCAAGGCAAGTTCTTCCAGTACCATTATGCTGCGACCCTGCCCGTGCTGTCGGTCAGTGCTGGCGCCGGGTTCTATCGGTTGTGGCGCCGCTTCGGGGTGGGTTCGCCAGTGGGCAGCGTCGCATTCGCGCTCCTGCTGACTGCCCTCACCGTGCTGCGCTTACCGGTGCGTGATCTGCCGGGGGGGTTCTGGGCACGCAGCGTTCAACGCATGAGTTTCCTCATCAGCGGTGGCAGAACCGTTTCACGAGAAGAACTCGACCGCGACCTCTACTACGTCGCCGACTACAACCTCGTCGCCGACCGCGACGTTGCCGCCGAAATCGCCCGCCGCGTCCCGAGTACGGAAAGCGTGTACGTCTGGGGCTTCGAGCCCGCGCTCTACTGGTTCAGCGAGCGCCGTCCAGCATCGCGTTTCATCTACAACGTACCGCAGCGCGCCACCTGGCAGGCGGCGCGGGCGCGCGCGCTGCTTCTAGCCGATCTGGATCGCGACCCACCCCGCGCCATCATCGTCCAGCACGCCGACGTCTTCCCATTCGTGACCGGCGACGCGCTCGGCTCCGCCGACAGCTTGCCCGCGTTTCCAGCACTCGAGGCGCGTCTGGCGCGCGACTACGCCTTCGTCGCGCGCATCGAAGACTTCGAACTCCACATGCGGCGTGCACTGGCCACTGCTGGGACGGCGGGCGCCCCGGTCCTGCCCGGCGTATCCGAAGCGGGAAAACCCTGACCGAATCTCACGCACGTCGACGCGACCGTCGGTAAGCGGAAGTGGCTCTGTGGCCAGGGACTTCCGGCTAGCCCGAGCACGCTCGCAGGGCGGGCGAGTCGCGAAAGAAACAAAGGCCCGTGGCGCTTCCAGCGCCCGGCCTTCAAACGGTGTTCTGCGCGCCCCGAGGGATTCGAACCCCCGACCACCGGATTCGAAGTCCGGAGCTCTATCCAGCTGAGCTAGAGGCGCATGTCGCGTGCGACACGCGATAAGTAGTCCTGCCAGCCACAAGAGGTCAACCGCAGCAACGCAGCGACTTCTCAGGCCGGTCTGAGCCCGAGCTGAGTCGGTCGCAATGGTCGCGGAGCGGCCAGTGCGGGCGACATCTCGAGGCAGACCCAACAGAACAAAAAAAGAAATCCCGGCCACCTCACGGTGACCGGGATTCGGGTATTAACCCGGCGGCGTCCTACTCTCCCACAGAGATTACCCTGCAGTACCATCGGCTCCGACAAGCTTAACTTCCGAGTTCGGGATGGGATCGGGTGTGGCCTTGTCGATATCGCCACCGAAA
>JBBQHO010000213.1:0-6191 GCA_038324055.1 Polyangiales bacterium
TGGAGGATGGGATCGAATAGGATCAGCGTCTCACGGTCGAATACGCCCAAGACAGCGGGTCCGGTGACCACGCCAAGTAGCAGGTACTCCGAACCGGAAGGAAGGCCATAGCCGACGATGGCGCGCCCGCCCATCAGAATGCTGCCCAGATAGGCCAGGAGCAAAAGCCCCAAGAAGGCTTCCATCGCGTTCATGCGCGCGGTTCCTCGTCGAATCGCCCAAGCTCGATTCCAGAAGTTGCGAGTTCCTGGCTCATCGACGAAAGGAGCAGCGACGGTGCGTCGCGCCGCTCGGTGAGCACGCTCACACGATAGACCGCCCGCCGTTGATCGACCGAGAGTACTTCAATTTCGGGTTGCGTTCCGACCGACAGCGCGCCGCGCTTGAGCGCGTCGTGAGCCTCGGGGCTCAAGCGGGCCACGGGGATCGCGGCACCCAAGCGAAGCAGCGGGCCCAGCACTTCGGTTGCGTGGAACAAAGACAGGATCTGCGGCACTCGAAAACGGCTACCGGGTCCCGCCTCGAGCAGTACGCTGAGCAAGCCCAGCTCCACCACTCGGCCCTTCTTGCCACCAAAAACGACGAAATCGCCGATCTTGAGCTGCCGCGAGAAGATCACGCTCACGCCCACCAGCATCGACGCCAACAGTGGCGTGGCAGCGAGGCCCAAAGTACCGAGAGCGACTACGCCCGTGCGCGGCAGCACGCCGTCCATGTTGCCCGTGAGGAGAGGCGCTGCGAACAGCAAGCTGGCGAGAACGAGGGCGAGTTGTAGGAGCGTGCCCGTGGGGGCGGCGATTTCGGCGGCGACGTAAGGGATGCGGGTTTCGCCGCGCGCTGCGCTCGAGAAGAAAAGGTCGACGAAGCGAACAAGCACCGCCAGCGTACCCAGCGCGACCAAGCCGAGACCGAAGAGAGGCAACGCGACTGCGACTCGCCCCAACATGTCGGTCAACGGCTTGACCAAAGTGCCCGTGAGCCGCTGCACGTAGCCTTGAGTGGCAGCGAACTGCGATAGGCTGAGCAGTAACCAGAGATAGACGATGCCTAGCCGGCCTAGCCATTTGCCCAGTTCAACGCCCAAGGTCGCGCCGGAGCGCACGGCCGCAGGACCGATGACTTCGAGTGACTGCACGCGGAAGGCTGGGATCTTCTCGCGGTGAGCCGCGATCCAGTCGCGCGCCTGTTCGGTGAGCTGACTGGTGCGCCGCAGGAGATAGAGAGCTGCGAGCGTCATCAGCACGACCGACGATACGGCGAATACCGTGTGGGCGAGCTGGCTGCGCTTCTGCTCGGCGGCCAACACCTTGCGAAACTTCAAGGCGACGTTGTCTGCATGCAGAGCCAGCGACGAATCGCCAGCCACTTTGGCATCGGCGGCAGTGAGCTGGAGGAGCGGGATCTTTCCAGCGTAGATCACGGCAGCGTCCGCGCCCTGCTCGACACGCATCGAGTCCGGCGTTTCGCTGGCGATGGCCTCGCGCAGAGCCTTCTGCGCCGCCGAGGCGCGTTCCGCTGGAGCGCGTCCGCGGGCCACGACAGAAATCTCGTAGACGGTCTTGCCGTCGACTTCGACGCGCGCGGGCGCGCCGAGGACCGGGGTGGGGTCGACGAGTGGCACTTGCGCGGAAGCGACCGCTTCGGGAGTCGCAGCGGGAGGCGGGAGCGGTGCCAGCACGGGTTGGACGAGCGGCTTCACCCAGGGGCCGCCCGAGGGCGCCGGTACACCGGGCGCATCGCGAGGGGCGGGTTCCGCGGCTGCATCGTCGGATTCCGAATCCGACTCTTCTTTTGCCAGCGCGCTCGGCGCCAAGAGCACGCTCAAGGTCAGCAGCCGGAGGAGTTTCCAAAAGCCAGCAGTCTTCACTGGCCCAGCATTCGTCGAGAGCGACCGCAAGTGCAAGGGGCGGCGCCCTCGGGGGGGCCTTGGTCTTCCCCAGACGACCATTTCGGTACTAGCCGTCAGTATTTGAGGCGGATGGGCATTTCCCTGCGATCCCGCAGTTCGAATGCCGTGTCGTCGAAGCTCGGCTTGCCGAAAGGAGTGGCGCGGCTGAAGCCGTAGCCTTCGGACGGTAAACCCAGAAAATTGAAGTCGACCTTGCCGTTGGCGTTCTCGTCATGGAACGCAGCGACCGCGTAACGCCCTGGCTTGAGACCTTCGAAGGTGACGCGAATCGTCCCCTTGACCGCTTTGACTTTTTGGTAGGTCGTGTGCCGCCCCGGCTTGAGCCAGTTGTAGCGGCTGTACACACCGACATAGAGCACTCCGCCTCCGCTTCGCACGCGCCCAATCGGCACCTTCAGCACGGTGACGGGCCCCTCGGCCTCCACCTCGCTCGGAGCGAGGGCCACCGCCACGAGAGCCAGCACAACGAGCAAAGCCCGCTGTGTGATCCATCTCGAGAAAGGAGCGCGGGGCGCCATATGCAAGGTTAGCATGTTCGAGTCTCCTCCGCCGACGGTGGAGAGTTCGCGCAGATAGCACGAAGTTCGCGTTCTCGGGGAGCCGGCGGAGCACATCCCCGCCGTCAGCTGTTTCTTACGCAACTTTCGGGGGCCGTCTTCCCGGTGACTCGTGGATTTCACGGGGCTCGGGCGACGACGACGACGCGTCGAGGCGCTGGGTGGCCTTCGAGCGTTCGGCTCGAATCGGTCGGATCGAGGAAGTCGGAGAGCGAGGGATGCGGCATCCACGACGTGCTGCGCTGCTCGGCGGCGGTCGTCGGAGTCACCGCTCCCAGTCGGACGTCCGCATAGCCGACTTGCTCGAGCCATCGGACCAAGCTGTCCACGCTCGGAATGCTCCAGACGTTGCGCATTTGCGCGTAGCGCCCCTGGGGAACCAACACCTGACCACGTGGGCCATCGACCACCAAAGTCTCGAGCACCAGCTGCCCTCCGGATCTGAGGAAACCGCGGAGCTCTGCGAGGTGCTCCAGCGGCGCGCGCCGATGATAGAGCACCCCCATCGACAGCACGCTGTCGAATGCACGACCGTCTTGTGGAAGCCGTTCGACGCCGACGGGCAAGAAGGCAAGTCGTTTGTCGGCTAGCGAGCGCGCCAAGGCCAGGTATTGCGCAGTGTAGAGCGCGCTGGGTTCGACCCCGAGCGCCAATGTCGCGCCGGCGCCGAGCAGCCGCAGCAGGAAGTAACCATTGCCCGAGCCCACGTCGAGCACGCGCTGCCCGGCGAACGGTTCGGCGACCTCGAGCACGCGTTGCCATTTGAAAAAGCAGCGCCACTCGGCGTCTATCGCGACTCCGTGGATGCGGAACGGCCCTTTTCGCCAGGGGCCTAGCGCTTGCAAGCTGCTTTTGACTTCGGCGCTTTCGACGCCGGCCTGACCGACGGAGGGGAAGTCGCAGTCGAGTGAAGCAGGCTCAGTGGGGGCGTCGGGCAGAGCTGCGATGGCCGCCAGCCAGCGACCAAAATCGCCATGCCCGAACAACCGCTGCAGACTCTCTGTGCGGGCTTGGGGCAGCCACGCGGCAAACTCGGGCAGCGCAGTCTCGAGGCTTTCGAAGCCGAGTGCGCGTTCGAGCCAGTCGGGAGCGCTTGTCATGGCTGCTCTGCGATCCACGACACGAACGAAAGAGCGCGAAACCACTGTCGCGGAACCAGGCCGGCCCGGGCGAGCCGCGCCTCGTGTTGGTCGATGGTGTCTGGTACCAGCACGCGCTCGAGCGCTTCGCGTTTGCGGCCGAGTTCGAGTTGGCTGTAGCCGTTGGCTTGCCGAAACGCGTCGTGAAGATCCTGGTTCTTGGCTTCGTCTTCGTCGTCGAGTCCACGAACCTTCTCCGACAGCACGAGCACGCCACCCGGGACCAGCGCCTGTGCCGCACGCTCCAGCAACGCCAGGCGTTCGTTCTCTGCAACGAACTGCAGCGTGAAATTGAGCACGATCAGCGATGCGTTTTCCAGCGGAAACGTTGCAACATCGCCAAGCACGACTTCGACCGGAACGAGCGCACTGTCGGCGTCCACGACCGCGCGACAGCGTTCGACCATGGCCCGAGAGTTGTCGACCGCAATGATTTGGGCCGAGCGAGCGCCGAGAGCATGTCGAATCGACAGGCTGACCGCGCCCAGCGAACAGCCCAGATCGTAGACGCGTGTATCGTGGGACACGACGCGTTGGGCCAAGACGCCCACGAGTTCGAGCAGCGTTTGGTAGCCAGGAATCGAACGGCGCAGCATGTCGGGAAAGACGCGTGCGACGGCCTCGTCAAAGCGAAATTCTCCGCTCCCTGGTGATTCATGCACGAACAGCTCGTCTCGCATCTCACGAGCCCGAGGGCGCGAGCCGTGCAAGGTCGGCGAGCACGCGCTCTGCGACGTCGTCATCGAAGGAGCGATAGTAGCCGCGGATCGCCCCAGCTCCGTCGACCAGGATCAGGTGAGAGCCGTGCGTGATGCCGAGATCCGGCTTGCTCGTGTCGGCCTTGCCTTGCAGGCCGATCTTGAAACCTTCTTCGGCGGCGCGCGCGATGGTTTCGTAGGGTCCGGTCCAAAGCGTCCAGCTCGAGAGATCGATACCAGACTTCTTGGCGTAGGCGCGCAGCACTTCAGGCGTATCGTACTCGGGATCCACGCTGATGCTGACCAGACGTAGAGCTTGGCCGCTCGCGTTCTTCTTCTCTTGGATTTTCTTCATGACCGCGGTGATGCGCGGACAGACGCTGGGACAGCGCGTGAAGAAAAACGCCGCTAGAAAGGGGCCAGGAGCGACAGTGCGGGGGCTGCCCGCTCTGCCCCCTTGATCGATCAAAGCGAGCTCCGGGACCGTGCCGAGTTGCGGAAGAGGCTCGACCTTCTTCGAACACGACAGGACCAACAGCGCGCAAAGCAACCACGCCCGGGTCATGAGCTGGCCCCCAGTGCACGACTGCGATCGACCAGCGCGCGCAGCGCATCGGTGCCGGCCTGCAGGCGGCCTTGCGCAATCTCCCAAACGATCTCCTGGGCCGCGCGGTTCACGGGTGTGCGCACACCCAGGCGCGCGCCGCGATCGACGATTTCGCCGTTCAAGAAGTCGACGGCTGGAGCACGTCCGCGCTCCATGGCGGCCAGCATGGACGACCGCAACCGCCGGTAGCGCAGGCCCACGCCCAGGAGCAACGCGTGCTGCGCGGCGGCACCCAACCGCGAGCGCGGTTCACCCAGCCAGCGCAGATCCAGCTGGGTCACCGGTTCGAGTCGCAGGCCGTCCGCTTCCGCGACCGCGATGGCTTCGCGAAGGATAGACAAGGCCAGGTCGCGGGCGTCCATGCGCAAAAGCAGCTTACCGAGCGTGCGCGAGCCAATCGTGCCCAGCGTAGAAACGGCGCAATTGAGTGCCAATTTGGAGAAACGTGCGCCGCGCAGGTTGTCGGTGAACACGACCTCACCGACGTACTCGAGCAGACCGCGGATGCCGATCAGAGCCGGATCGTCGGAGCCAGAGAGCGAGCCGACCCGGAATCCGCCCTTGGACGTTTGCAAATAGCTCCCGGGTGTCGGCATGCGCGCGCCCCAGGCTACCACGGCGCCGACGACGCGCTCGGCCCCGAGCACCCGCGCGATCCGTTCTTCACACAGACCGTTGGACAGGCAGACGATGCGAGCGTTCCCCGCGAGTGCACTCTCGAGGCTCTGAGCCACCTCTTCGATCTGCGGAGGCTGGACGGCGATGAACACCAGGTCGAACTGCCCCTGGCCGCGCGCACTCTCGACCACGCGACTCTCGGGCAATGCAGCCGACAACGCTCGGCCGTCGAGGCTCAGACCGCCGCCCGACCATGCTCGGCGGACCGCGGCGTTGGTGGTGGCAATCGTCAAGTCGACGCCGGCTTCCAGCAGTCGACAACCGACGACTCCGCCGATGCCGCCCATGCCCACAATCAGCACGCGCGGGGTTTCGCTCGGAGGGGGGGGCATGGCGGGCACAGGTTTCTCAGGTTCGCGCTCGCAAAAAAAGGCCTGAATCGGCCGCTGGCGCTGGAGGACCCCCGATTTTGACCTGTTCGTTCGGGAGATTTCTTCGTCATTTCAAACTCTTGGAAGTTTCACCCGCGCAAAGTCGAACGCTCTTTGATATGGTCCGCCCCGCTATGCGAACGCGTCGTCTCGGTCCCGAAGGGCCTCAAGTCAGTGTGGTCGGCCTCGGCGGCATGCTGCTGTCCATCACGGGTCGTCCGCCTGATGATCA
>JBBQHO010000214.1:0-6187 GCA_038324055.1 Polyangiales bacterium
GAAACTGCCACGCTCGGCACCTAGAATCAAGCAAAAAACTCGCGGAAATCAGCTGGTTCCACTGCACCCAGCCGCTCTGCCGAACCATCGCTGCTCTCGCTGACGCCCATGTAGGGCGAAGGTCGCCTGACGAATCTGGAATTCTTTGGGGTAGGAAGCAGCCCAGCAGCCGCGTATCATCCGGCGCTACGTAAAGCCGCCCGGCTGCAAACACCGACTGACACCCTATGCCCGCCGAAGCAATCGACAACGAATCGGACCTCAAGGCAGGTCAACTCCTCGCCGGCAAGTACCGGCTCGAGACGGAGATCGGTCGTGGCGCAATGGGGACGGTCTGGTCGGCCGTGCACGTGTCTCTTGGCCAGCGCGTCGCCATCAAGGTGATTTCCTCCGAGCACGCGGACTCCGACGAACTGCGGCGCCGCTTTGACACCGAGGCGCGGGCCGCCGCCAAGTTGCGCTCGCGCTTCGTGGTCGGTGTCTTCGACCACGGCGTGACCACGGCTGGGATGCCTTACATCGTCATGGAATTTCTCGAGGGCGAATGCCTCGAGGATCGCATCGCGCGGTTCGGTGTCATCAGCTTGCCAGAGGCTGCGCGCATTACGCGTCATATCGGGCGCGCGCTGACTCGCGCGCACGCGCACGGGATCGTCCATCGCGATCTCAAGCCGGCCAACATCTTCATCACCAAGGCCGAGGAAGACGACGACGGCGACTGGATCGCCAAAGTTTTGGACTTTGGTATCGCCAAGGTCGAAGACTTTTCCGACCGCTCGACGACCAAGACGGGCACGGTGCTCGGAACGCCTTTGTTCATGAGCCCGGAGCAAGTGCGCGGCGCCAGTTCTGTCGACAATCGCGCCGATCTCTATTCGCTCGGCATGGTCATCTACAACATGCTGACCGGCACCTACGCCTTCGAGGGCCAGTCGTTCGGCGACTTGTTGGTGTCGATCTGTACCGATCCGCTACCTTCGATTTCGTCACGAGCGCCCACCCTGCCTCTCGCGCTGGACGCCTGGTTCCAAAAGGCGTGTGCGCGAGACGCAGCAGCTCGCTTCCAGACGGCAGAAGAACTGGTGCGGGGCTTCGATCAGGCGATCGGCGACATGCCCGGTCGGGTGTCGCTGGTCGAATCTTCGGTCCAGACGCTGCGCAACACCGACCATTTGGCCGCGACTTTCGCGGCGGACTCCTCGTCGGAGCTCAGCGGGGCGCACGCAATTTTGCATCCTCCGCGCAGCGGCCTGGCCAGCGCCAGCCCCTCGACGCTGACGGTCCCCGGCATCCCGCACACGCGGCCGAGCAAGAGCCTTTGGTTGATCGGCGGCTCGGCGGCGCTGGCTCTCGTTGGTTTGGTCGTCGTCATTCGCGGCATGGACAGCGGTCCCGTCGATCCCACGCCCAAGACTCTGACGCAGCCAGAAATCGTGCTGGACACGCCTGACCCCCCCACCGCGCCTCCGTCCGCTGACAAACCTTCACCGGACCCCGCTAAGGCTCCCGTGAATGCGGACACCACTCCGACGACCCCAGTCGCAACCAAGCCACGCCCGGGACAAAAGCCTGGCCCCGTCGCCGGAGTGCCCCCGGTCGAAACCAAGCCGCCCGAAACCAAGCCGCCCGAAACCAAGCCGCCCGTCACTAAGCCGCCCGTCACCGGTGTCCCCGACGTGGGTTTCTGATCGGATCGGGTTGTGCTTGGTCGGACGCTGGATCGTCGCCTTCCGAATGGACGTAGCTCGCGACTTTGGGCAAGCTGAGCGCTCGATGGCTCAACTCCACGCTCGCTCGGCAGTCGCTGCATTGGCCCTGGCATCTGGAGTGCTGAGCTTCGGCTCGCACGCTCGCGCAGAAGAGGCCACGGCCGAAAGCAAAGCTGCTGCACGTGACTTGGCCATCGATGGCATCACCCTGGCGCAAGCGGGCAACTGCAAGGACGCCCTGCCCAAGCTGCAGCGCGCCGAATCGCTCTATCACGCGCCCACGATCCTGACCTGGGTCGGTGAGTGTCAGATCAAAGAAGGTCGCCTGGTCGAAGGCACCGAGAACCTGAACAAGGTGGTGCGCGAAGAGCTTGCCCCCGGTTCACCCGCCGCCTTCGCCGACGCCAAGAAGCGCGCGAGTGCTCTGATTGCGGAGGCCAGCCCGCACATTGGTCGCCTCACACTCGTCATCGAGCCGGCTGGCATCGAAGGTCTCGAGATCACGATCGACGGCAGGCCATTCGCCAAAGCGCTCGTGGGTGCTCCGCGTCCCACCGATCCTGGAACGCACCAGCTGGTAGCCCGCGCGCCCGGCTACAAAGAGGCCAGTGGCAAGGTCGAAATCAAAGATGCAGGGCGCGAGGAACTCAAACTCGTCCTCGTCGTCGATCCGACTGCGCCCGCTGCGTCGACGCCTCCCGGCGCCGAGCCGGCTGCGCCCGAACAATCTCAGGGCGGAAATACGCAGCGCACCCTGGGTTGGGTGGGTGTGGGCGTAGGGGGCGGTCTGCTCATCGCTGGCGGCGTGACCGGGCTGATGGCCATCGGCGCCAAAGGTCAACTGTCGACGCTTTGCCCGACCAACAGCTGCACCAGCGAAGAAGGCATCAACAAGCTGAACGACGCCAACACTTTCGCGACCATGTCGACCATCCTGTTCGGTGCCGGCGGAGTGATTGGCGTGACCGGCGTTATCTTGCTGCTCACCGGCAACGAGCCTGCCCCCGTCGAAGCCAAGGTAGCGGGAGCGACGCTGCGGCCGGTCATCGGTCCGACCCAGCTTGGCGTCCACGGCACGTTCTGAATCGCGCCTCGTCGCCCGCGCTCACTCTTTCTTCTTCGGGTCCTCGGCCAAATAGCTGAGAATCGCGGCATCGAGGGACTTTTCATCGATACCCACGTCGCCAAAAATACTGGCGTTGCTGGGCGCGACGGAAAAGATCGCCGAAGGTCGGGGCGCGGCGTAGGGGCGCTCAGCCGCGTCGGTCCCTTCATCAGGCAGATGCTTGGCGGCCGCAGCGCCGGGAGCCGGGGCAGCTGGTGCAGCGACGGCTGTTGACTCCGCCAAAGGCGCTGGCGCAACCGGCGGTCGGGCCGTCGAGACCGGCCCCGGCATCTCCGCGATCTGGTTCGAAGCGAGCGCCGCGCCTTCGCTGCTGAGGGTCAACGATTCGGGCGGGCCCAAGGACGGCGACAAAGGCGCGCTCTCATCGAAACCGATGGTGCCGTCAAGCTGACCGGAGCGCAGCGCGACGAACATCGCCTTGTGCTGCTCCTTCATCAGATTTTTCACCTTCTCGGCCATGTCCGGTTGACCGACATGCTCCGAGTAGTCCGTGCGCGTCGAGCGCACGATCCGGCCACCGTCTGCAAACAAATGCGTCTTGATACGCGGACTAGCCACGCCCGAGTCTTCCGTTTGAATGTGGAAGATACGACCGCGGTGCCGAACGTTGTTGTTGTATCCGAGAAGCGGAGGAGGAGGCATGGGAAGACGAGAAACCGTGAATCGTCAGGATACCACGGCCCTCGGGCAAAGCCGCAAGTGCGCAGGCGCGGCGGGCATTTAACGCGCCTGCTCGTCCATGCGGCGCATGCCCTCGAGCAGCAAGGCCTCGGGGCTGGCCTGGATGACCTGGGCGTCCGCAACGTAGTTGGGGTCGAGGGCGAAGGTGCCTTCGACGAGGCCGATCATCGAGTAGAAGGCGTCCTCGCCCCTTTGCGTCCCCCACATGGCGTTCCACACCAAGCCGTTGACGAAATGGATCTCACCGGAGTTGTTGTTCGCGCGGATCTTGAGCGATCCCGATTTGCGCGCGTGCCACAGCACTTGGACCATGTCCGGCAGACCCATCTCCGAGAGCGAGCCGGACACGCCACGGCTCGCTCCGCCCTGAGCCGCCTCGCGTTCGATGATCTGCTTGAGCTTGGCCACCAGCAGATCGGCCGAAACTGGCTTGGTCATGAAGTCGGCTGCGCCAAGTTCGAAAGCGCGCCGGGCGTCGGCGCTCGAGGTGCGTGATGTCACGAAAATCCATGGAAGCTTCTTGCCCCATTCGTGCTTGCGAGCCTCCGCCAACAGGCTGAACCCATCGTCGCCCGGACCCAGATCGAGTTCGCTGACGACCAATTCGAATTCGCCGGTTTTCAGATGCTTGAGCGCTTGCTCGGCATTGTGGCCCTGTTGCACCTCGAAGCCTTGCTCGACCATGCGCAGCTCGAGCACGGTGGTTTCCTCGGGATCGGGATCGATGACCAGGGCGCGATTGCGATTGGCCAACAGGCGCGCTTTGACGTCCTCGCCGGTGACCGTGTGCTTGAACAGATCCACCAAGTTGGGATCAAAGACGGTGCCGCGATAGCGCGCCAGAACTTCGCACGCCTCGACCGGGCGCAGCCGCTTGCGGAAGGGGTTGCGCGGGTTTTGCGTCAGATCCGCGTAGGTGTCGGCGATGGCCAGGATGCGCGCGCCCAAGCTGATGTCTTTGCCTTTGAGGCCGGCGGGGATGCCCTGCCCGTCAAAGCGTTCGTACATTTGCTCGCAGGCCGTCTTGGTCTCGTGCGCGAGCCCCACGGCCTCCATCAAGCGCGAGGGCGAAGTCAGTGTCTTTTGGGCTTGGCTGGCGTGTCCTTCGTACTCCGACACGTTCAGCGCCGTGAGGTGGTAGGCGCCGGCCTTGCCCAGATCGTGGATGAACGCCGCGATCTGCAGGTTGGTGAGTTGGCTCGGGCTCAAGCCGATGCGCTCGGCCAGCTTCTTGATCAACCGTGAGACCTGGGCGGAATGACCACGCAAATCTTGGCGTGAGTTCTCGAGTAGACTCACCAAGACGTTGAGCGTCTCGACGTAGCTCTGATCGACGATGCCTCCGCGGCCGACCTTGGTGCCGCCTTCGAATTCTTCTTGGCTCAAGACGCGTTCGCGGCGCTCTTCTTTGGCCAGCGAGACGGTCATGCTCTCGTCGCTGACGAGGTTGCGCTCGTACACGTCGAGCATGTTGGTGAACTGCGCGTGCGCCGTCTTGTCCAGCGTGGCAAAGGCGTGAATGTCGCCTGAATAGGCTTTGGCGACGGCGGCTTTGACGGCGCGCGGTCGGGCGACGAAGGCGCGGACCTCTTTGACGCCAGAGACCAGTTTGATCTCGTCCAGCACTGCATCGTTCAGCGGATCCGCCGTGACGACGCTGAGCGAGCTGCTCTTGGGATCGAACAGCACCGGAAAGACCCCATGCGCCGCTGCCAACTTCTTGGGTACCTTTTCCAAGGTCACGCGATCGATGTCGGCCTTGGCCAACTTGTCGGTCGAGACGAAGCGCGTCTTGTAGATGGCGGCTAGGTATTTGAGCAGCGCCCCCTCCGACAAGATATTGGTGTCGAGCAGCGCCTCTTCGGCTCGGTCGCCGAACGCCTGAATGTGGTTCAGGGCAGCCTCCCGCTGTTCGGGCGAGATGGCCCGATCCGTCACCATCCGATCGAGGAGCCGTTGGTTCAGGGGTGCGTGGGAAGTGCTCATAAACCGGGACCGGCCTCGGCCAAGTGTCCAGAATGCTAGGGCCTTCGCTAGGTCCTGGCGAGGTAGGGAATCGTGGGACTTCTACGGCACGGCCTTCGGCCCCTTTCGCGGCCTTGACGACCTGCTGAGCTGAGGCTAGACGTCCGGCCCCCTTCGGATTTCCGAGTTTGGTGTGACGAGTCGAGTTGGCCGGTATCGGTCGGGTCGGCCTCGCCAAAACCAGCTTCGGACGCCCGGGGGAGACCCGCTCAGTGGACAGGCACCGGCTCGCCGGACCGCTCTCGTTCCTGGGATTGGGGCCCGACCCGAGTTCGAAGGCTGCAAATCGCGGCCCCAGGCGTCGGCGGGGACCCCTCTGTATTCAGCCGCTGGTCGTTCTTTTCGAACCCAGCAATCACAAGGACCCCCGAACATGACAACGTACAACGCCAAGCCGCACGAGGCCGAAGCGACCCGCAAGTGGTGGGTGGTGGATGCCGAAGGCCAAGCGCTCGGTCGCATCGCCAGCAAGATCGCCATGGTGCTGCGTGGCAAGCACAAGCCCACGTTCACCCCGCACGTCGACACCGGTGACTTCGTCATCGTCATCAACGCTGCCAAGGTGAAGGTCACCGGCAACAAGATGTCGCAGAAGAAGTACTACACGCACTCCGGCAACCCCGGCAGCATGAAGGCTCTCGTGCTC
>JBBQHO010000215.1:0-6175 GCA_038324055.1 Polyangiales bacterium
TTGCGCGGCCCCTCTGCGCTCGGCGCCATCCTGTTGCTCTCCGTGAGCAGCAGCTGGGCCCAGCGCGCGCGCCCCCCGCGCGCCCAGAAGGCGCCAGCGCCCACGCCTGTCGCCGCGACGCCCGAGCCTCCTCCGGAGCGCGAGCCGCCCGGCGCCGCCTCGGATTTGCCCAGCACAATGGACAAAATCGCGACAGCGACAGACATCGAGTACAAGCCGATGCCCGGCGGACACAAGGTGAAATTCAACCTGCAAGACGCCGATCTGGCCGAGCTGGTGAACCACATTAGCGGCATGACCGGCCGGCGCTTCATCTACGGTGCCAAGGTACGCACCATCAAAGCGACGGTCGTTTCACCCGAACCGGTGACGCTCGAAGAAGCGTACCAGGCGTTCCTGTCGATTCTGGACGTGAACGGCATGACCGTCGTGCCCCACGGTCGCTTCCTCAAGATCGTCGATAGTGCGGGCATCACGGCGCTCAGCACGCCCGTCTACGATCGCGGTGCGCCCGTGCCAAACTCCGATTCCTACGTCACGCGCATCTACCGCACGCGCTACGTGAGCGCCGACGAAGCCGCGCAGCTCTTGTCCAAGTTCAAGAGCAAAGAAGGCGACGTCACCGCCTACGGCAACGGCAACCTGTTGATCATGACCGACACCGGCTCGCAGATCCGGCGCATGGTGCGAATCGTCGAAGAAATCGACGTCGGCGGCGCTGGGCAGCAGATGTGGATCGAGAAGATCAACCAAGGCAATGCGCCTGAAATGGCCCAACGCATCAACGATCTGTTCGAAATCGGCCAGGGCAACGGCGGCGGGCTGAGCAAGGTGATCGCGGACGAACAGACCAATTCGCTGATCGTCGTGGGTACCGACGACTCGTACAACAAGCTGCTTCAAATCGTGCGCAAGCTCGACAGCCGTCCGGGTGAAGCCGGGCGCGTGCATGTGCTGCCGCTGCAGCACTCGGTGGCCGACGAACTGAGCAAGACCTTGCAGCAGATGCTGTCGGGTCAGACTTCGCGTGCGTCTGGCAAGGGTGGAAGTCCGCAAGCGGGCGGCGGCGGCGACGCCGGTGGCATGTTCGAAGGTGACGTGAGCGTCACGGCCGACGTGGCAACCAATGCATTGGTCGTCACCTCTTCGCCTCGCGATTTCGCGCAGCTGCGCATCGTGGTCGACAAACTGGACCAGCCGCGCCGTCAGGTTTTCATCGAGGCCGTGATCATGGATGTCGGCGTCAGCGACACGAACACGCTCGGCTTTTCGTGGCACGGCGGCTTTCAGGAGAACGTGACCGGCACCGGGCCTTCGACCTTCCTGGGCGGCTTCAATGCAGGCAAATCCGTCGGCTTTCCGGCTGATCCGAGCGCCCTCCAGGGCTTCGCGGCCGGTGTCCGCGGTGCGGATTTGCCCGGCACGTCGAACTTGTTGGGCACGGGTCTCAGCATCCCGGCGTTCGGCGTTGTGGTGAACGCGCTGGCCAGCTCGGGTCGAGGCAACGTACTTGCTACGCCGCATATCATCGCCACCGACAACGTTCCGGCAGAGATCAGCGTCGGTGAGAACATCCCGTTGCAGACCAACATCGCCGGTGGCGGCTTGGGCGGAGCGGCTGGCGCGGCTGGTGGTCTGGGCGCTCTCGGCGGCCTGGGTGCTCTCGGCGGGTTCAACGCCCAGCGTCAAGATGTGGGCAACAAGATCAAGGTGACGCCGCACATCAACGAGTCCGCACAAGTGCGCCTGGAGATCCAGCAAGAAAGCAGCTCTGCGGGCACGCCTGTCGGTACGCTGGGCGCCATTCCGATCACCAAGCGCACCGCCAATACGACGGTGGTGGTGAAGGACCAACAGACGGTCGTCATCGGCGGCCTGATGAAGGACGAGTACATCACTTCCAAGGACAAGGTCCCCATCCTGGGCGACATTCCCGTGCTGGGCTTCCTGTTTTCGAGCACGAAGCGCGAGACGCGCAAAGCCAACCTGTTGTTGATTCTGACGCCCAGCATCATCCGCGAGCAGGACGATCTGCGTAAGATTTTCGAGCGCAAGATGCAGGAGCGGCAAGAGTTCATCGATCGCTATTTCGTGTTCGCGACCGATCAATGGAAACCGCCGACGGACTACACGCGCGCCAACGGTTTGCTCGAGGACATCCGCCAAGCGTATTTCGAGATCGAGGAGGCCAAGCGCCTCGAAGAAGAGCTCAAACCGCGCGAACTCAGCGAGCATCTACCGAGCGAGCCCATCGATCTGCCTTCGGGCACCAAGGGCGGCGCGGGGGACAGCAGTGGTGGCGGTGGCGGTGGCGGCCGTCCGGGTCGCACACGCCAGGCGCCTCAGTCGCCGCCTCCTCCGACGCCGGCACCCACGGGTGACAACGGCGCGCGCATGCGCCGCCCGATCGAAACCGCCCAAGCTGGCCCCACTCTGCGCGTCGCACCCGGCGCACGCAGTGTACCCGTCGAGTCCGTGGAGTAAGCCTGGTGGATCCATCGCGCGCCATCGGCAACATTCTCGAGAAGCACGGTGTGCTCTCGGCGGAGGTCCTCGCGGGCCTCTACGAGCAGATGCGTGAACGGCCTGGCCTGCTGGTCGAAGTGGCGGTTGCCCAGCGCGCAGCCAGCGAAGAGCAGATCGCCCGCGCGTTGGCGCTCGAGTGCGGCCTCGATTTCTTGGAGAAGATCGATCCCGCGCAGGTGCCTCTCGACGTGGCCACGCGCCTGCCGATTGGTTACGCCAAAGCACAAAAGGTCCTACTGATCGCCGATTCGGCCGAGTTTGCCGAGGTGCTCTGCGCCGATCCGCTCAATTTGAGTGCGCTCGACGACGTACGTGCCCTGCTCGATCGTCCGGTCGTGGCGATCGTGGCCACGCCCAGCGTCGTCGTCGATGCCATCAATCGCGTTTACGAGCGCCAGGACACGATGGGCGACCTCGAGTCCAAGGACCGCGACGAGCAGGATGACCAAGTCGACTTGCTCGACTCCGACGACGACGCGCCCATCATCCGTTGGGTCAACACGCTGTTCTCTCAGGCAGTCAAGGAGCGCGCCTCCGACATTCACATCGAGCCCGAAGAGAAGGAAGTGATCGTGCGCTACCGCGTCGACGGTGAGCTCTACATCGCTCGTCGCGCTAGCCGTCAGTTCATGAGCTCCGTCATTGCGCGCGTGAAGATCATGTCGGGCCTCAACATCGCCGAGAAACGCCTGCCGCAGGATGGCCGCATCTCGCTCAAGATCGCTGGCCGTCCGCTCGACGTGCGCGTCTCGACCGTACCCACGAGTCGCGACCACGAGCGCATCGTCATGCGCCTGCTGCAAAAGACGAATATCCTGCTGGATTTGAGCGATCTTGGCTTCAGCCCGCGCGATTTCTCGCTGATGGACGGCCTGATCCAACGCCCGGACGGCATCATTCTGGTCACCGGTCCGACAGGTTCGGGCAAGACCACCACGCTCTACGGCTGCTTGAACCGCATCAACAAGCCGAACATCAACATCCTCACGGCCGAGGATCCGGTCGAGTACGAGCTGGGCGGCATCCACCAGATCCCGGTCAGCGCCAAGATCGGCCTCACCTTCGCCAGCGCTTTGCGCGCCTTCTTGCGCCAGGATCCGGACGTGATCATGGTGGGCGAAATTCGTGACAAAGAGACGGCCGAGATTGCGATGCACGCGTCCATGACGGGCCACCTCGTGCTCTCCACCTTGCACACCAACGACTCGGCTGGCGCCGTTACGCGCTTGGTCGAAATGGATATCGAGCCGTTCTTGGTGCGCTCGACCGTGATCGGCATTCTGGCGCAACGCCTGGTGCGCGTCCTCTGCCCGCACTGCCGTGAGGCCTACGAGGCGACGCCCTACGAACTGGAGCAGCTCGGTCTGGATCCCCGGCGCACGCGCTGGCGGGACAACCGCAAGGTTTCCCCGCGCTACAACCTGCCGGGCGTCAAATACGAGCCGGTCGGTTGGCGCGAAGCGACGCCGCCCATCTTCTACCGCGCCAAGGGGTGCGAGCAGTGTGACAACAAGGGGTTCACTGGCCGTCGCGGCATTTACGAGATGATGATCGTCGACGACATCGTCGGTGGGCTCGTCTTGGCCAACGCCGATGCCCAAACCATCAAGCGTGCCGCTCAAGAGTCCGGCATGGACACCATGCGTGACGACGGGGCACGCAAGGTGCTCGAAGGCCGCACCACGGTCGAAGAGGTCGTGGCCGCTACGCAAGAGGACGTCGTCGTCGACGAATGAGCCATGGCAGTCTTCGAGTTCACGGGCATCCACGAAGCGGGCGGGAAATCCATCAAGGGCTACCGCGACGCGGATAACCTACGCGCGCTGCGGACGTTGCTTCGCAAAGAAGGTGTCCTGCTGACTTCGGCCCAAGAAGGGGCCGAAAAGAAGAAGAAGCCGACTTCTGACGTCGATCCGTTCGCCTTTCTCAAGCGCGTCAGCGCCTCCGACGTCGCGGTGATGACGCGCCAGCTGGCGACGCTGGTGCGCGCCGGCATTCCGCTGGTCGAGTCGATCAGCGCCTTGACCGAACAGGTCGAAAAGGAGCAGCTGGTGCGCGTGCTCTCGACCGTCCGCGACAATCTGCGCGGCGGTACCAGTTTTGCCAAGTCGCTGGCCGAGCACCCCAAGGTATTTCCGGCCTTGTACGTCAACATGATCGCAGCCGGCGAAGCCTCCGGCAGTCTGGAGGCGGTGCTCGAGCGTTTGGCCGACTTCATGGAGGGCCAAGCTCGCCTTGCTAGCAAGGTGAAGGGCGCGTTGGCCTATCCGGTGGTCATGCTGGTTTTCGGTACGGCGCTCGTCAGTTTCTTGATGATCAGCGTCGTGCCCAAGTTGACGAGCATCTTCGACAATCTCGGCCAGGCGCTGCCTTGGTACACCCAGCTGCTCATCTTCGTCTCCAACACCATTGCCAACTACTGGTGGCTCATCCTGATGGTGTTTGCAGGCTCGGCCTACGCTTTTGCACGCTGGAAGAAGACCGAAGCAGGCGAGTACAAGTGGGACAGCTTCTGTCTCTCCGTTCCGATCTTCGGTCGGCTCAACCTGCTCGTGGCCTTGGCTCGTTTCACGCGCACTTTGGCCACGCTGTTGGCCAGCGGCGTACAGCTGCTCCAGGCCATGGAAATCGGCAGGAACGTGCTCGAGAACGTCAAGCTCGAAGGTGTGATCACGACGGCTATCGGCTCGATTCGCGAAGGCGAGAGCATCGCCGAACCGCTCAAGCGCAGCGGTCAATTCCCGCCGATGGTCACGCACATGATTGCCGTCGGTGAAAAGTCGGGTCAGCTCGAAGCCATGCTCGAAAACGTGAGCAAAGCCTACGAGTCCGACGTCGAGACGCGCATCGCGGCTCTCACCAGCATGCTGGAACCCGTCATGATCATCGGCATGGGTGGCGCCGTAGGCTTCATCGTCATCGCCATCATGATGCCGCTCATGGAGATGAACAATTTGGTTCAGTGATCGCCATGGCTGTACTTCGAGGTCGCAAGGCGCGTGAACGCCGTATCTTCTTCCCCTGGGAGGGTCGCTCGGGTCTGCGGCGCTTCTTGGTGCTTGGTCGCGTTGGTCCGGCGGCGCTCGCCTGCGCCGTCGTCGTGTTCGTCTGGTGGGTCGGGGCTCGCGAGCGGCTCGCATCGGGCGAGCGACAGACGCGGGTCGGCCTCACGCTCGTGCGCCAAGGCGTCGAGCGCTACCTGGCCGAACACGCAGGCGGCTGCCCCGAGCATCTCGAGCAAGTGTTGCCTTATTTGCACAAAAAGCAGCTGCCGAACGATGCCTGGGGTGCCCCTTTTCGTCTGGTCTGTCCGGGTGAACCCGCTGGACAGAGCTACGTCTTGATGAGTGACGGCCCCGATCGACAGCCAGGTGGTCTCGATCGCATCGAATTCTGAGACCCGACTCGACCGAACCCGATCATCTTTTCCTCGAACGCCGAATTTACCCTTCCTATCAACCAGGAGCTTTTCATGAAACACGACGACCGAATCTCACTCAGGGCACTACGCAGAGCGGCCCAACGCGGCATGACGCTGATCGAAATCATGATCGTGGTTGCCATTATCGCCATGGTCGCCGGCGGCGTGGCTGTCGTAGCCATCCCCAAGATGAAGGAGGCGCAGATCAAGACCGCCGAGACCGCCGCG
>JBBQHO010000216.1:0-6081 GCA_038324055.1 Polyangiales bacterium
GTTCGTCTCGGCTGCCGAGAGGCTCGGGCTTGTCTGGTCGTTGGTCCAGGACGCTCTGATACTACGAGGTGAGGATGGATCTGCACTCCGACTTCAGCGATCTATTGGCGGAGTTCGCCCGCTTCGAGGTTAGGTTCGCGCTCCTTGGGGGCTACGCGGTGGGTGTCTACGCCAAGCCCAGGGCGACCAAGGATTTGGACCTCCTCGTGTCGGGCGAAGGCGACAACCTCGAGAGGGTCGCGTGCGCGCTGAGCGCCTTCGGTGCTCCCGAAGGTGTCGTTGCTGACGTGCGCACGATGCGAAGCACGGAGATCGTCTACTTGGGCGTGCCGCCGCTCCGCATCGACATCCTGCGAAGCGCCGATGGCGTCGAGACCGAGGTGGTTCTCGCTCACGTCAGCATCGTCACACTGCCCCATGGTCTGAAGGTGCCCGTGATTTCGTTGAGCCATCTGATTGAGAACAAACGGGCTTCCGGGCGACCGCAGGATCTTGCCGACGTCGCGGCACTGGAAAAGAGTTGAGCAGCCGCGGAAGTAGGCCTCATCGCCGAGTCCCTACTCCCACTCAATCGTAGCCGGCGGCTTGCTCGAGATGTCGTAGGCCACGCGGTTGATGCCGCGGACTTCGTTGATGATGCGGGTGCTCATTTTTGCCAGCACCTCGTGGGGGATGCGGGCCCAGTCGCCTGTCATGCCGTCGCTCGAGGTGACGGCGCGGATGGCGCAGGCCTCCTCGTAGGTGCGGTCGTCGCCCATGACGCCAACGGAGCGCACGGGCAGGAGCACCGCAAAGGCCTGCCAGATGCTCTGGTAGAGGCCGGCTGCGCGGATCTCCTCATCGACGATGGCGTCGGCTTGGCGCAGGGCCCGCAGGCGTTCATCGGTCAGTTCGCCGAGGCAGCGCACGCCGAGACCGGGTCCGGGGAAGGGGTGACGCCAGAGCGTGTCGTGGGGCATGCCCAGGGCTTCGCCGGCCGCGCGAACCTCGTCCTTGAACAGCTCGCGGAGGGGCTCGATCAGCTTGAGATTCATCTTCTCTGGCAGGCCACCGACGTTGTGGTGGCTCTTGATCACGGCGCTGGGGCCGCGAACGCTGACGCTCTCGATCACGTCGGGGTACAGCGTACCTTGCACCAGGTACTTTACGTTTTCGATCTTCTTGGCGTGCTCGTCGAACACTTCGATGAAGATGCGTCCTATGATTTTGCGCTTGGTCTCGGGGTCCGTCACGCCTTGGAGCGCGTCGAGGAACTGGCGGCGGGCATCAACGGCGATCAGGTTCAGCTTGAAGCTGCGTTCCATCATCTGCACGACGCCTTCGAACTCGCCCTGACGGAGCAAACCATTGTCGACGAAGATGCAGGTGAGGCGATCGCCGAGCGCCTTGTGGCAGAGTACGGCCGCGACGGACGAGTCGACGCCGCCCGAAAGCCCACAGATGACGCGCTCATCGGGGCCGACCTGGTTCTTGATCTTCTCGATGGCTTCGTCGACGAACGAGCCTGGCGTCCAGTCGGGCGTCATGCCGGCCACGTCGAACAAGAAAGCGCGCAGGATGTCGGCGCCGCGCGGCGTGTGGGCCACCTCGGGGTGGAACTGGATGGCGTACTGTTTCTTCTCGGGATTCGAGATGGCGCAGAAGGGCGCGTTGGGGCTGGAAGCAATGTTCGTGAAGCCGCGGGGCGGGACCGTAATGCGGTCGCCGTGGCTCATCCAGACTTCGATAACCTCGCCTTTCTGGAACGCTGACAGGATGCCCACGGGCTCGTCGATGGTCAGCTGCGCGCGGCCGTACTCGTGGTGCTCCCCCTTTTCGACCTTGCCACCCAGCTGGTGAGCCATGAGCTGCTCGCCGTAGCAAATACCGAGCACCGGAATGCCCAGTTCGAGCAAGGCTGGATCGCTCTTGGGAGAAAACTCACCGTAGACGCTGTCGGGTCCGCCGCTGAGGATGATGGCGCTCGGCGCGATGGCGCGCAGCTTGTCGAGGGGCAGCGTGCACGGGTGGATCTCGCAGTAAACGTGATTCTCGCGCACGCGGCGGGCGATCAACTGCGTGTACTGAGAACCAAAGTCCAAGATCAGGACGGACTTGTGCGCGGCGGTCATGGGCGGCGGGCTAGCATGACGCTCCGGACCCTGAAAGGCGCTGCGCAAGCAGCCTCTTCTCAGCCGCCTTTGTACTTGTCGAGGCGTACGACGGCGTGCTTTTCCGCGCTCAGCGCGCGTACGAAAGAGCGCAAATCTTGGGCAGTCAGAACGTAGGGGGGACGGCCGTACCAGAGTTCCACGACGCGAGCGCGCGGCGTTTCGAGTTCACGCCGCAAACGGCTCGCTTGTTCGGCACGGGCCAATGCGACATCGAGGTCGGTGAAGCCATTCCGAGCCAGCCGATCGAGCACCGCGCGCGCCTGCTGCTCAGCGGGCCCCAGTTGATCGATCTCGGCAGCAAGCGCGACGAGCAACGCGCCGGCGCGTGGTCCTCCGAAATAGTGAGCCTCTGCTGTCGCTACGAGGCCCGGCGCGGTGAGGGCTTGGTCGAGATAGCCGCCCGGCCGACTGAGCAACCAAGCGGTAGCCTGGCCAAGCTCGCGCCGGCCGGGCAGAGGGACGCCGACGAAACGGCCAGCCGCGAGTTCAGGTGAGGCGCTCCCCAGCGTCCAAGTGCCAGGCGCGATGCTCTTGGGCTGGGGCGCCGGGCACTCAACCTGCCGCTGCCGATGGGGCGCGAGCCAGGCGCTGAGTGCTGCGTGCGCCGAGGCGCTCTGCAGCGGGCCACCATTGTCGAGGAAAGCGACGGAGAGCGGCTCTTCCACCAACGCGGCGCGCACACGCTCTAGATCGGCGGACGAAGCCGCCGCTACGCTGAGCGGAGCGCCCCACGGTTCGAGAATCGACGGTTGGCCTGCGCTCAGCACGGACAGCGCCAGCGCCCGCGCCGGGTTTTCTCCCAGTTGGTCGAGCTGCGTCGCTCGCAGCGTTGCGACGTCGCGCCCGTCGAGCTCTTCGCCTGCCAACGCCCGGCCGATGGCGCGGCCGAGACGCGCGCCGTGTTGTTCGGGAGTTTCATGTGCGCGTCGCGGCGCATGGCCGAGCAGACCGACTGCATCGGGCATCAGCCAGGGTTCTAGAGTCACGTCGTCAAAGCCAGTGAAATCGGCTGCGAGGGTGCGCAATGCCAAAGCGCGAAAGCCAGCCTCCTCAAGCGGTTCAGGTTCGGTTCCACAACGCGAGCCGACGAGCAACCAGGCCTCGCTTTGACCGGGCTCGGACGTGTCACTCCAGGGTAGGGCGTGTTCTCGCCATGACTTTTCCATGGCTTGGAGCGCCTTGTCGAAGCTTGCTCGGCTGGGCGCCGTCTTGTCGGTCACGGGCGCGCGCAGCTCCACGAGGGCCTGCACCTGCACCCCAGGTGGCCCGTGCCGGACGCTAGTCCAGGCCGCAAGGGCCGCTGCCTCCAGTGCGCTCTGAGGAGCGAGTAGGGCGCGAGGCGCTTCGTCGTCGGGCGTCGATGACTCCAGCGTGTCGCTCAGCTCCGAGCGAGCAACGAGCGCTGCGCTCGCGAGTTCGGCCAGGCTTGGCGCCTGTGCGCCAGGCGGCTGGGTCAAGGCGACACCGAGACACGCGCCGCCCGGACGCAACGTGACCTGTGCCGGTCCGGGCATGAGCCGGCCGCCCAACGCAGCCAAACGCGTGCCCAGCGGATGTCCAGGCCGGCTCAGCGCGCGCGCGGCAGCCAAGGCGCGGTCGGCATCGGCTACACGCAGCGCGAGCCGGAGTTCACGGCCCTCGGGCGCGGGTCCAACGGCGACGACGTAGGCCATGTCGATGGGGTCTTCGATGACCGAACCCTCGGGCCACGGCTGGTCGTGGGCGACGCTCACCGCGGACAGCAACGCTGGCGGGCCGAGAGCTGCGAAGCCGACGCGACTCGAGTTGACTGTGCGCTCGCGGAGGTCTTCGAGCGAGGATGCAGTGAAATCAGGTTCGAGCGCCGCTCGTCCCTCGGCCCCCAACTGGCCGAGGCAGCGGTCGATGGCCGAGCCACCATGGGCGCGGGGCTTGGCAGCGCCCAGCAGCGCCGCCGAGCGGGCGAGAGCCGGATCGCCATCGTGGACTGCTTCGAGCAGCGCGGAGCGGGCCGTGTGCATGAACAGCGCCGCTTCTTCTGCAGAATTCACGAACGTACCAGCGACCACGCCCAGGCTGTGGGCCTCGACCAGGAGCTCGCTGAATCCACGCGACTTCAGCCGGCCTTCAACCAGCGCCGTGAGTCCGAGCGCAGCGCGACTGCCACCTTCGGGAAAGAGAGCCAACGCGACCGCGCCGCGCGGATCGCCGCCACGCCGAATGAGGCGGAGGAGCGGACGGTCGCCCGTGTCGACAACCTGCACCAGCTCACCCGGTGTCTCGCTGCCGCGCGGTTGCGCGCTGGGAGCGTGCTCGGACGCGGCGAGTCCCGAGCCACAGCCCCACGCCCCCCAAGTCAGCACGACCCAACCCCAAGGGTGCCTCCAGTCTCGTTGCCGGTTGGGCCTCCGCACCCCGAGGGGCCTACCACAGGACCCGGTTCAGATCAGGCGGCGCAGGCCCGCGCTGCCAGCGACTCGAGGCGAGCGGTGATTTTGTGCTTCTTCGTGTAAACGGTCTTCAGATTGATGCCCATGCGCTCGGAGATTTGCTCCGGTGCCAAGCCTTCACCAAAGTACAGTTCAACGAACTCGCGGTCGCGCTCGCTGAGCGCATCGAGGATACCCACGGCCACGCTGGCCTGCTCAGCCAAGACCACCATGTCCAGAGGACTCTTGGCGTCGGACTCGAACACGTCGGTCTCGGGGAGTGGCTCTGTCAGCCGCTCGCGCCGCAAGAGACGCAGGTAGTCGTAGGTGGCGTTGGTAGCGAGCAGTCCGAGCCAGGTACTGAGCCGGCTCCCCTTGGCGGCGTCGAACTTGCGGAGCTTCTTCTTGTCGTGAGCCAGAAGCTCGAAGCAGAAGCGGGCGTAGATTTCGTCGACGTCGTGATCGCTGGTCACGCGGGTGAAGCGGCACAGGACGCGGCGGATGCAACCGATGACCACGTTCGAGTACTCGCTCGTGAAGCGACGCCATGCGGTCGGGTCATCGGCTAGCAGGCGCTCGATCAGCTGGGCCTCGCGCGCGGCGCGCTCCGGGACTTCCGGACGCTTCTCGGCACTGACCAGCAGCGCGCGGGGCGCGAGAGGGCGGCGCGAGCTTTGGGGTAGCGAAGACGAGAAGGGCTGGCTGAGGACAGTTTGCATGGTGACTCCCAAGAAGTGCGCCGAAGAGCGCGGTTTCAGGGAGTGACTCTGCACGACTAGTGCCAGTCTATTCGTGAGCGATATCAGGTAGTTGCAAAGCGTAACGCGCCGACATCCGTAACAAGGCGAGCGTCACATGTGACGGCTCCCGCGCATTTCCATCCTACGCATGCTCCAGGCAACGCTTTCCCTCAAAACGGGGACCGCCTGGTCGGAACTTCAAGGAGCGCTGAACACGAGCTGGTAGTCGTAGCCCGCAGCCAGCTGCTCTTCGAGGCTCGCCTCGCCGCTGCCCTTCAACTTCACCGGCTGGGCTTCGACCGGCAGCACGCTGACGACCTGGAACGAGCCGCGCCGCTCGATGCGGCTGGGAATCGCCAGACGATGGCAGTGGGCGACACCAGCCAGCACGATCAACTTGCGACCGGGTGCATGCGCACGCAAGAAAGAGAAGGACTGGTCGGCCATCGACTCGTCCCAGATCACCTGCGCCTCGTAGTAGAACTCAGCGTTGCCCGCTGGGTGACCCGCCATCATGCCGTCGAACAACTTGCGATGCTCGGCGTTGTCCAGATCGAGGTCGGGTAGATCGCGGCTCAGCTTGGCCGGGAGGGCGGCGAGGCCACTCTGGGCGACGGCCGCAGTGAGTTCGCGATCGACGCCAAGGGCCAAGCTGGCCGCCTGCGCGCTGCGCGCTGCTTCGATAGAAGGCGCATAGTACTCCAGCGGAAACCCCCACTCTTTGTCCCAGGCCGAGGCGGTGCGGAACTGATCGACCGACAGTACGCCCTGGCCGAAGGC
>JBBQHO010000217.1:0-6015 GCA_038324055.1 Polyangiales bacterium
GATCAAGGCCAAGGAGTTTTTGCACCACGATCCGGAGCTGTTTGCGATGTATGCCAGCGGGGCGATCGTGTCCTGCTGCGCGACAGTTCTGGCGTTTGTGTTGCCGGTCAACCTGCATCCGTTGGTCTTGCCTTGCGTGCCACTGGTGATCGGGGTGTTGATCAGTCGAGCGGTGGGGAGTTTTCATCGGCGCGCGTAGCACATTCGACGACGGCCACCTGTCGGGTCGAATCAGTTCGAGCTCGATTGGTTCGCAATGAACCCGCAGTCCACTTGGTGAGCCAAACGAACTAGCGCGGTACGCACGCCACCACCCGTCCTTGACCCTTCAACCCAACGCTGCCGCTCAGCGCCAGGAATCTTGATTCTTCGGCAGCGCCCCGGTCGGGTCATACACCTGCAGTGTGTCGTCGGCGGTCAGCATGTCGTTGTAGATCACCAGGTTCAGGCCGCTCGGCGCGAGCTTCGAGGCGAACAAGATGCCCTTCGCTCCGGCTGCAAGGGCTTCGTCCGCCAAGACCCAGCTGGGCGGCTCCACGCGCTGGTTGAACCAGAGTTCGCGCCAGTCGCAATGAAACTCTTCCCACAGCTCAGACCAGCGCGCGGCTTCGTATCCGGCCCGATAGTCGACTACCGGCGCAACGCGAACGGCGTAGCTGACCAAGGTGCCGGGCGGCATCAGCGGCGAAAGCTGCTGGTACTCGCGGACGGCGGTTTCCGGCTCTAGGGAGAGGTACAGCGCCGGTGTGCCAGGGCGGTTGGCCCGCCCGCCGTGCGCGGCAGCGCCGGCACCGCTGGTCGGCGCCGTGGCCCACCTCGGCGTGTGTATTCGGTACGCCGTCAGCGGGCCCAGCTCGGTCAGGATCATCCTGCCGCGCCGGCCTCGATGGAGGCGATGTAGCGCAGCAGATCATCGGTCCGCCCCTCTGACACCAGCCGCTCGGCCGTCTTGTAGCCGAACACGGACAGAGGCTCGTTCCGGTACCAGAACAGCGCCTTGTTCAGATCGCCGTTCAAGTCGGTCGCTGCCTTGACGATGCGCAGGGCCTCGCGCAAGAAATCCTGCACCCCACGTGACCCCGGCGCGCGGCTGATGGTGTTGCGGTGGACATGTGCCTGTTCGGCCAGCGTCTGCAGATCAATGTGCATGGCCTGGCTGAAGCGCTTGGGCGACAGCACCGGTGCGGTTGTGTCGGCCTCCCGCAGGAACTCGACGAAGTGCTGGAAGGTTCCGCCCAGCACAGGTGACTCGAGAACTGCTGTGTCTGCCATGTATGTACCTCCACTCGAATGCACTATATGTGCACTATTTAAGCACGCAATACGCCGCTCCGCAAGAGTGAAGATACCTCCGAGTCTGGTCCTGGACGTCGGCATGCTCCTCCCCAAACACGCGCAGGCCCGGATTCCGTCCCTGCTCGCCTGCCCGGGGGAGTCGAGGGTCACTCACCGGCAGTCGCCATCACATTGAGCAAAAGCGTCGGGCACAGCACTACGCCGAGGGCTGCAAACGCTTATGCCCCGACTAGAATACTGTTAATATATCCAGTATACCGAGACGTGTCGGACCGATTGCAAACGTCTGCACAAGGCCGAGCCGCCGGCGCCCTTCGTCTTCTCCTCAGCTCAGAAACGGTGGTTTATCGGGTAACCTCACAGCTTGCAGACTGGTGAACTCGTCCAGTCCGGCGGCGAAGACAAGTAACGGTCGCATGAAAAGAACACCACAAACTGCGGGGCTCACGGCCCACTTCTCAGGCCATGAGACTTTCCCTCTGCGGCAGATGTGGCTGAAAAAGGCGTTTGACCGCGCGGTGTCGGGAAAGGTGCTCAAAGCAACGTTTTCAGACGATAGCGCCATCGCCGACTTCGGCGTCGGCAAGAACATGGTCGGCTCCATCCGCCATTGGGCGTTGGCTTGCGACGTGCTGCGCGACGACTCGGCGGACGCCTATAGCATCTCGCCGACAGCGCTCGCGGTTTTGCGCGACGATGGCTATGACCCTTACGCAGAGAGCCCGACCACGGCTTGGTATGCCCATTGGTGGCTCGCCGGCCGGGGAAACAGGGCGACGACTTGGTATTGGCTTTTCAACCACGTGACCGCGCCGACGTTTTCGAGGGAGGAGCTTGAACCCTCCTTGGCCGGTTTCGCCCGCGGCCTCGACGCGAAGCGCAAGCTTTCGGCCTCCACGCTGTCGCGCGACATCGAGACGTGCCTCCGCAGCTACGCCCCCCGCATGGCCGGCGGTTCCCCAGAGGACTACGCCGAGCCGCTCCTTGGCGAGCTCGGGTTGCTCTACGAGGAACACAAAGGTCAGTTCGCCTTCCGAAGGGGCCCGAAGGCGACGTTGCACGACGGACTGTTCGCCTACGCGCTGCTCGACTTTTGGAATCGCTCGGCTCCTGGCCTCAGCTCGCTCGCGTTTGAGGCGGTCGCCTATGCGGAAGGCTCGCCGGGGCGCGTGTTCAAGCTCGACGAGGATTCAGTAGCCGAGCGCCTGTTCGGCCTCAACGATCTCACGGGAGGCGTCCTATCGTGGACGGACACGGCGGGGCTGCGGCAGGTCCACCGAAAGATGGTCGACACACAACAGCTAAGCGCTCTGATGATTGAGAAGGCTTATGACTGAGTCGCTCGATACGAAGCTCTCGGACGTTGTCCGGATCGCGCGCCACTACCAGCGTTCAATCCGCATCGACGCAGACTTGGGGCGGCCAGAGGCTCTCGATGGCTACATCTGCCATGCGACGGCGAGGGCCGTCCTTGACGGCATGTCCAAGCAACTGCTTGAGAACAATCAAAGAGCGTTCACGTGGACGGGGCCTTTCGGAGGAGGCAAGTCCTCGCTCGCGGTTGCCTTTGCGAGTGCCTTGGCCCAAAACAAAACATTGCGCGCGAAGGCTCGCGGGATCTTGCGATTGGACAAGCTTCCGGCCTTCGACCAAGCGTTGCCTGTGCGCCGTGGGTGGCTAGCTATCCCCGTGGTCGGCAAGCGAGCCAGTGTCGTGGCGGAGCTTGCCAAAGCGCTGCGACGAGCCCAAGGCCTGAACTCGGATGGACGCAAAACCTCGTCCGCAACCCTCATAGCCGACCTGTGCAAAGCCGCTGAGTCGAAGGATCGCGATGGCGTGCTGATCGTCATCGATGAAATGGGCAAGTTCCTCGAAGCCTCAGCCTTGGAGTCGGGTGACGATGTGTATTTCTTCCAAGAACTTGCAGAGGCTGCGGCGAGAAGCTCAGGGAAGATTGTCCTCATCGGAATACTCCATCAATCGTTTGGCCAATACGCAGCCAGGCTCGGAATCGACACTCGCGACGACTGGGCGAAGGTCCAGGGCCGCTATGCCGACATTCCCCTCGTTGCAGCGAGCGACGAGGTCGTGGAGCTGCTCGGCCGCGCGATCGAAGTGGACAAGCGCCCTCCGTGGATGCTCGAGGCTTCTGACGCGATCGCCTCGTCGATCTGCGCGCGCCGGCCGGCTGTCGGCGGCGCTTTCGCGCAGAGCTTGGCGGCATGTTGGCCTCTGCATCCGGCCATGGCAGCGCTGCTCGGACCGATCTCAAAGCGGCAATTCGGGCAGAACGAGCGCAGCGTTTTCGGCTTTCTCGCTTCGATCGAGCCTTATGGCTTCCGTTCCTTCCTGCAAGGCACCCTGCTTGCCGACGCCACCTGGTATCGGCCTGACGACTATTGGGACTACTTACGCTCCAACTTGGAGCCAGCGATCCTTTCCTCGCCTGATGGACACCGTTGGGCCCAAGCCGTCGAGGCGGTAGAGCGCACGGAAGCGAAGACAACCGATCCGCTTCATGTCGCCCTCATCAAGAACATAGCGGTCATCGATCTGTTCAGAAACGGCTCGGGCCTCGCGGCTGACGTCGACGTGCTGCGCGCCATATTTTTCAGCAAGCCCAAAAAGGAAATCGAGACCGCCCTTGAGCAGCTTTCAAGCTGGCGCGTCGCGCTCTTCAAGAAGCACATCGGCGCGTGGTCGGTCTTTGAGGGCAGCGACTTCGACATCGACGCGGCGATCTCGCAATCGGTGGCGTCCCTCCCCGGCGTGGACTTCGATCTGCTGTCAAGCCTCACGAACCTCTATCCCGTGATCGCCAAAAGGCACTATCACGAGACGGGGACCATGCGCTGGATGGACATGGCGCTGTGCAGGCTTGAGGAGGCGCCTCGCCTCGTCGCCAAGTTCAAACCACGCAAGGGGGAATTCGGCATCTTCCTGCTGGCGCTCCCTGGAAGAAACGTGAGCGCCAAGGCGGCGCGGCGCCAATGCCAAGAGTGCGCGCGATCAGAACCCTGGCCCATCGCGATCGCCGTTCCCCGCAACCACTCAAAGATCGAAGCTCTCGGGGCCGAGTTGCTCGCTTTGCAACACGTGCAGTCCCGGCACGAGTTGGGCGGCGATGCCGTCGCCCGGCGCGAAGTCCAGGCCCGGCTGTCGACGGTGCGCGCCAATTTGGAGGAGCAACTGCGAGCCGCGGTCGCCAGCGCGCAATGGTTCGTCGGCGGCGAGGACGAGGTCGAATCGGGATCGCGCCTTTCACCCCTCGCGTCGACGCTTGCGGACACCGCATACGTCGACGCCCCCACGCTCTGGAGCGAGCTGGTCAATCGCGACAACCCGTCCAGCAACAGTGTCAAGGCGCGCCGCGATCTGTTGCATCGCATGCTTGCCAACGAGCGCGAGCAACATCTAGGAATCGACGGCTACCCAGCGGAACGGGGCCTCTACGAGACGCTGCTGCGCACGACGGGTCTGCACCGCGAAGAATCCGACGGCGTTTGGCGCTTTTCCGCGCCCACGAAAGATGAGGCGCCAACGTTCCTCGGGCTATGGAACGAGACTCGGCGACTGTTCTCCGACGCCAGCAAGCGAGTCGGCGTCGCCGACATCCATGCCCTTTGGTCGGCTCCGCCCTTCGGCGTTCGTGATGGAGTGAAACCCGTCATCCTCACTGCGTTCCTGCTCGCGCACAAGGCTAACGTGGCCGTCTACAAGGACGGAGTTTTCATCCCACGGCTGACCGACGCCGACATCGACGAATACCTCCAAGACGACAACCGTTTCTCGATGCGGTGGATCCTCATCGACGACGCGAAGATCAGCATCCTCGCTGGCATTTCCGAGATCTTGGCAGAGGTGGGCGCTGCTTCGGAGGCACGTGATCCCCTTGAAGCAGCTCGCGGCCTTGTGGCACTGGTCTTTGCCCTGCCCGCTTGGAGTCAACGGACGCTGAGCCTTGGCACTGAGGCGCGTGCCGTGCGCGACACGCTTCTTAAAGCGAGCGATCCTCACAAGGTGCTGTTCGTCGATTTGGCTGCGCTCTTGGAGGGTTCCGAAGGGGCCTCGTATGTCGATGCACTGCGGGCGCCGATCGCAGAGTTGGCGGGCGCCTACGACGCCCTCCTGCGCAGGATCGAAGTGACCATGCTCGAAGCCCTCGACGCGCCAGCCGACAGGCTGGACCGCTTGCGCGCTCGAGCCGAGGCGCTCGCTGGCGTCACAGGTGATCTGAGGCAGGACGCGTTCGCGGCGCGATTGGCGACGCACGACGGAAGCAGAGAAAGCGTCGAGGGAATCCTGAGCCTAGCGGCGAACAAGCCACCTCGCGACTGGCTAGATCGCGACATCGACTCGGCGCTCTTGGACATCGCCAAGGCAGCCCTGTCGTTCCGACAGGCGGAGGCTTTTGTCTCCGTGCGAGGACGCAAACCGACAAGCGAGGCCTTCGCGGTGGTCATCGGCGCAGGCTCGCAGACGCGCACCGTGTCGCGCCAATTTTCCATCCCCGACAGGCATCGGCAAGCTGTCGAAACCATGGCCGATGATCTAGTCGACCGACTCAAAGCCGAGGGCCTTGGGACCGATGTCCTTCTCGCCGTCTTGGCTCGAACCGGCCTACGGTTGACCTCGGACGACAAAACGACGCAGGAGAAAACATATGGCTGACAGGCATGTTCTCGGGATCTCCGGCGGCAAGGACAGCGCGGCGCTGGC
>JBBQHO010000218.1:0-6010 GCA_038324055.1 Polyangiales bacterium
CGTCACGCAGGTTGCCAGGACGATCCTGCCCGAAGGCCAAAGCGCCAAGGTGCAGTTCGTAGATGACCAGATCCGAGAGCCGTGTGGGCACCGTGAATCCGAGCCGAAATTCGTCGTGCCAAAATACGGAGCGCTCGATCCGAGCACGTCCAATTTCCGTGAGATCGCTCGCGCATGTGTCCTGACCCACGATCACGCTGCAGCTCTTGCTGCCGTCGAGCGTCGCGGGATCTCCATCCCATGGCGCACGCTCCGGTTGCACGAAGCCGCGCCCCTTCTGGGCGCGCGAGAACAAATCGGTGCGGTAACGGATCTGCCCCTGTTCGGTGGTGACCCGGTACATGTATGTCAGCCCTCTGTAGGCGTCGAAATCGTCGATGACCGCGCTCTGCCAGATGCCTTCTGCGCCCTTTTCGAGCTCGAGCGTCGGGCGGCTCGTGTCGACGCCGCGGCCGTCGTCGCCGATGTAGCCGTGCTCGGCGAACGCGAACACGACCTCGACTCGGCGCGCGTGCGGGGCCCAGACGGCGAAGCGCAGATCGGGCCGGGTGCTGCCGGGAGCGAAGAACTTTCGCGCGCCCAGCCGCCTCGCGAAAGTCAGGTAGTAGTCCTGAACTTGCGCGTCCGACCCGACGACGAAGCTTCGATGTCGCTCTCCGGTGTCGTCGGGATTTGCATCGGGAATGATGCCCCATCGATCGGAGCCGGACGGTCCGTCGAGCACCACACCCCAATGCAACGTACGACCGACGAGTTCATCGGGAAAGTCGATGGAGCACTCGAAGGCGGGGCAGCCGTCTTCAGCCCGAAATGCGTGCATCGGCCGCTGGGACCAGAATTCACTCGGCTGCCCGTGACCGTCCCAGCTGCCGCGCAGCCGGACGTTTTTGAAGAGATCCCCCTTGAGGCCCGTCAAATAGCGGAACTGGATGCTGGGCATGCGCTGGGGACTCTCGAACGCTGCGCCCAGAAAGCCCAGCCCACAGGCAGCGCCCTTTTCGTGCCTCGCTCGACTCCCTGGACACGCTCCGCAACTCCACTCATACTGGAACAATGAGGAAGCGCTTCCATTCAGTTTGCTTTCTGCTGGCCTTGGCGAGCGGGGGTTGCGTCAAAAAGCCGGGATCCGAGCCCATTCAAATTCCGGCCCAGACCGCGCCCCACGCGCCCCAGATCCCGTTCGGTGCGCGACCTCAGGCGTATGCAGCTGGCGCACTCTTGCCCAGCGCGACCCCCGACGCGCGCGACGCAGCCGTGAAGAGCTTCTACGACTACTGGAAGGCCAAGTACCTCAAGCCGGGCTGCAACCCAGGCGAGTTGGTCGTCAACTCGAAGACCAAGCCCACCAACCTCACGGTCAGCGAAGCGCACGGCTACGGTATGGTTATCCTCGCGTACATGGCGGGCCACGACGCGGACGCCAAGACCGAGTTCGATGCGATGATCCGCTATCATCGCATGCACCAGTCCGGCATCACGAGCGGCATCATGGCCTGGTACCAGAACACCGGCTGCGCGGACGTCGGGGGAGACAACGGCGCGATCGACGGCGATCTCGACATAGCCTACGGCCTCCTGCTGGCCGACAAGCAATGGGGCAGCTGCGGCGACGTCGACTACCGCGCGCACGCCGAGTGGGTCATCGCAGCCATCAGTCGGCGCGGCATCGATGGTCAAGGACGCTACCCGTTGCTGGGCGATTGGGTCACACCCGACAACCTCAAGCACTACCACGGTACCCGCGTCAGCGACTTCATGGGGAGCCATTTCCGCGCATTTTCCAGCGTTTCTTCCGATCCCGTGTGGAACGGCATCATCCCCAACACCTACTGGATCGCGGAGACGCTGCAGGCACGCCACGCCAGCGCGACGGGCCTCTTGCCAGACTTTGCCGAAGACTTGCGGACGAACGATCCCAGGCCCGCGCAGTTTGGATTTCTGGAGGGAGCGCGCGATGGCAGCTACGCCTACAACGCCTGCCGCATCCCCCTACGCATGGGTACCGATTTCTTGCTGAGCGGCGACCAACGCCCACGCAAGATCGCTCAGCGCCTGAACGCATTCGCCGCGCGAGTGAGCGGCGGCGATCCCAAGAACCTGCGCGGGGGCTACCACCTCGATGGCAAGCCGATGGTCGACTACGAGACGATGGCCTTCACTGGACCGTTCGCCGTCGGCGCCATGACGGATCCGAACGGCCAAGCTTGGCTCGACGCGCTCTGGGAGCATTCCACGACGCGCGAACCCGAAGCCTACTACGAAGACACGTTGCGCATGTTGTCGCTGATCGCAGTCAGCGGGAACTGGTGGGCGCCGCAGAAGGCCGAGAGCCCGTGCCCTCCGCCGGCCCCAAAATGAGCGCCCCGCGGCGGCCAGGCATGCTAGGTCGCAATCGTGTTCCCGTCGTTGGACCAGCTGGTGCCTCACCGCGGCGCAGCGCTGCTGCTCTCGGGCGTGCTCCGCCACTCCCCGGGCGAGACCGCGTGCCAGGCGCACATCGCCGATAACCATCCGTATCTGGATGGTGCACGCGTCGATGCCGTCTTGGCATTGGAATTCATGGCCCAAGCCATCGCCGTCCACGCCGCTCTCGAGCCCGCTTTTGCCGGCGCTCCGCGGACCGGCTACCTCCTGGGTTCTCCAAGCGTCGAGTTCTTCGACGGGGATTTCGTCGTCGGCGACGAGATCGAGATCACGGCGCGCCCCATCCACGTGGGCGGGTCGCTCGCCAAGTACGAGTCGGAGGTCCGTGTTCGCGGTACGGTGCGCGCTCGCGGCGAACTGAGCGTGTTCATCCGGCGCGCGCCAGGAGTTGAACCGTGAACGACCGCAAGGTTGCGCTCGTCACGGGCGCGAGTCGGGGGATCGGAGCCGCCATTGCTGCACGTCTCGCAGCTGACGGGCTACACGTGATCGTGAACTACCGTTCGAACTCGGCACGCGCCGCAGAAACGCTGGCGGCCATCACCCAAGCCGGCGGCAGCGCCGAACTTTGCCCGTTCGACGTCTCCGACGGCGACGCTGCGCGCAAGGCCTTGGACGAGTTGCGCACTCGCCACCGCATTCTCGTTCTGGTGAACAACGCCGGCCTGGCGCGTGATGCCGCCTTTCCGAGCCTTTCAGCTGACGCTTGGCAGAGCGTCACGCGCACCACGCTCGACGGATTCTTTCACGTCACCCAACCGCTAGTCATGGACATGGTCGCCGCGCGCGATGGGCGTATCGTGAACATCGCGTCCCTCTCGGGCCTGGTGGGACAGCGCGGCCAGGTGAACTATTCGGCAGCCAAAGCCGGATTGATCGGCGCGACACGTTCGCTCGCACTCGAGCTTGCCAAGCGCAAGATCACCGTCAACGCCGTGGCCCCCGGCTTGATCGCGACGGAGATGCTCGAAGGCTTGCCACAAGAGGAATTGCGCGCGCTCGTTCCGATGCAACGCCTCGGTCGCGCCGACGAGGTCGCGGCTCTGGTGAGTTTCTTGGTGAGTGAGCAGGCCAGCTACATCACCGGTCAAGTCATCGGCATCAACGGCGGCTTGGGCGCAGGCTGAGGGTCCCCGAGCTGCATCTTTCGCCGTCGCGCCATAGCTCGAACTGGATCTTGTCGGGCGCCGTGCGCTCCAGCCGCAGCCGCAGCTGGTCGCCGGGAACGATACGTTGCGCGAACTTGAGTCGAGAGATGCGCTCGACCTCCGCAGGCCCCCAGTGATTGCGTACCGCCGGCAGCACCCAGTCGACCAGCTGCGCGACAGCTGGAAAGACAGCTTCGTCGGGGAAATGACCAGAAAAACGCAATGAATCGGCCGATGCCGCGAGATGGGTTTCGATCGTGTCGCGCTGAAATGCGGCTTCGAAAATTTCGCGCGGCAGCTTGCCACGATCGCTACGAGGCAATTGCGCCAAAATGCGAATGCGGCGCGGCAGAAACACGGGATCGATGCGCGGAAGCAAATACTCTTTGAGCTGTTCGATCGAAAGCCCATCGGCTGCAACCAAAAGACGAATCTCCTCGCCGCGAAACCCAGCGACGGCATGCGCACGCGCGACGGCGTCGCGCACACCGGGCGCCGCGCGCACCAGCATTTCGACTTCTTGCAGGCTGATACGCTTGCCCCCGACCTTGACGACGCCATCGGTCCGGCCTGCGTGCACGAAGCGTCCCTCCTGATCGAGGCTGCCGCGATCGCCCGTGGCCCGTTCGCGTCCATCGCGATCGGCGAAAGACGACGTGACCCACAGCTCGTCGTTGTCGTCGGTACGCAGCGAAACTCCGGGCAAAGGTGTGTAGGCGAGACTGGCGCTCGGGCGACGCAAACCGAGTCCGCCGGTCTCCGTCGAACCCAGGACATCGACGACTTCTGCGCCAAAGCGCGCCTCGAATGCGCGGGCGACACCCGGGTCGAGCGCAGCGGCCGAGCAGATGACCTGACGGACGACCCCGAGATCGAGATCCGCCTCGAGCAAGGTACGAAGATGCGCTGGCACCGTCACCAGACGCGTCGCTCCGACTTCGCGAGCCAAGCGCGAAAGCTCCGCCGGATGAAAGACATCGGGTTCGGCACTTGGATGCACGATCACTGTCGCCCCCGAGCGCAGCGGCAGCAGCAGCGAGAACAACAAGCCGTAGAGGTGATGCCCCGGTACGGTGGCGAGCACAACGTCGCGCTCGGACCAACCGAGTACTCGAGCGAGAGTGTCGACTTCCCCCAGCAACTGTCCTGCGGTTTTGACGTGCCGCTCGGGCCCGCCGCTGGTGCCCGAAGTAACGACCGACACCAGCTCCCGATCGCGTGCAATGCGCGGAGGCAACGCCTGGAGCCCTGACAACCCCACGACATCGGCGATGCAGGCACCCACGCGACCCGCCGGGATAGCCGAGGCATCGGAAGCCAAGACCGGGCCCTGCTCGTCGGCGAGCAGGCTCACAGCTCGGTTCGTGGGCGCCAAGAGCGCTGTTCGACCGCTCCAGCACGCAGCAACGCAAGCCAGCAGTGTGTCGAAGCGACGGGTCGTGAGTACGGTCACGTCGCCCGGCGGGGCGCTTTCCTGCAGCCAGCGAGCGAGCGCCGCCGCGCGAGCCAAGAACTCGTTTTGGATCACCGGGCCGTCGATGCCATGCGCGACGACGCGGCGGGTGGCATCTGCGTTCGCGGCATCCGGAAAAAGCGAAAAGTCGGTCATCGAGGCGACGCGCACCGTCGATTCTCATGGCCCGAGTCCCTTTCCACCACAAGGGTCTGCCAGGCGCGGCCACCCTTGCGCCCTCTCGGGCGTCGGGCCATGAAACTCGCGCGCCCATGTCGAGCGGAGGCCGTGATCACAGACTCGTCCAAGGAGCCGAGCAGACGAGCAACGAGTTGCACGCGCGCGTGAGGCGATTTGCCGAGGCTTGGGAAAAGCCGGGTCTGGTGGCGCGCCCCACCGACGACACGTTCGAGACCCTGGCACTCGAGATTGCGCGCTTCCAGGCCGAACAGTGCCCAGGCTTTGCCCGGCTGGTCGAGCAGTTGCCTTCTGGACTCGACTCGGTCGCCGCGATCCCTGCCGTTCCCTGTGACGCCTTTCGCTTGACCAGGGTCGCGACCCAGCCGCCCGAGCTCGATGCTGTCGTTTTTCGGACCAGCGGAACGACAGCCCACGAGAGCGGGCGCCACCCCGTCCGCTCTCTCGCGACCTACGACGAACTGGCGCTGCGATTCGGCCGCCACACGCTGTTTTCGCGCGTTGCGGGTGCGGCCGTCGTCGTCGCGTTGGCACCTCGCCCCACGAACCCGAGCCAGTCGTCGCTCGGCCACATGATGCGCCTCTATATGCAGCACTTCGACGGCCGTGCGCTGACTCGCGACCCCGTGGGTGTCGCCTTCGACGCCGATGCCCAGGAGCGCTGGCTCGTCGGTCCTCTGGGCGTGGACGTCGAAGCGCTCAGCCGCGCCTGCAAGATTGCCCGCCACCGCAGCGAGCCGCTGGTCGTGCTCGCTACTTCGTTCGCTCTCGTCGGGCTACTCGAGGC
>JBBQHO010000219.1:0-5976 GCA_038324055.1 Polyangiales bacterium
GAGCTGTTCAACGGCTACTACCGAAACGAGCTACTTTTGCGCGAACATCAGGATCTCGAGCCCGATTTTCGAGGCCCCTACGCCACCCTGTGCGCCAGATATTTCGGCAGCCCGCTGGAACGGTTTTGCCGCATGGCGAGCCGCCAGGGACTGCCGGGGCTGCCGTTGCTCCTCGACTACTTCCGCCCGCTTTGGCGGCCGGAACAAAGCTTCGCGCGCAATATCAGCCGTATCGAGACGACCGTGTTCATGCAGCCGCTGCTGGTGATGGCGGACCGCCTGACCATGGGTAACTCCCTCGAGGTGCGAAACCCGTTCCTCGACTACCGCATCGTTGATTTCTCCGCCAGGCTGGCGGACGACCTGAAATATCGCGATGGGCACGGGAAATGGCTGCTTCGGCAGGCGCTCAAGCAACTCGTCGGCTCGGACTTGGGCATCACACGGCGCACGATCAAGCACGGCCTTCCCGCCCCCGTAAATCAATGGCTCTTCAAGAGCAGTGCCTTCGATCGTAAGGATTGGAATCACGTGCTACTCGGTGAATGCTTGAAGCAGCTAGCGCTGGTCCACGAAACGAGAGACTGAGAGTTGAAATGAAACGCACACTTGTCGACCTTCTCCGCGATCCGGTTTCTGGCGAGAACCTGACTCTTTCCGAAGTGGTTCTGGAAGGCGAGGAAATCGTCTCGGGCAAGCTCACATCGACATCGGGCACCGTCTACCCCGTCGTAGGCGGCGTGCCGGCAATGGTACGCGCTGATCAGTTCGCGGAGGGCCAGAAGGAAACCGTCGATAGCTTCTCCTGGAAGTGGCAACGAGCCACGAACTACCGCAGCTCGACCTTGGGTCATTACCTGCAGTGGTACCTCGACCGCTACGGGTTCGGCACCGAAGCCAAGCTCGCCGAGTTCCTGTCGAAGAAGCGGTGTATCCTCGACGCTGGCACCGCTCACGGTCGCGACGCCGAGATGTACGCGCGTAACTGCAGCGCAACGATCTTCGGACTCGACATCAGCTACGGCATTCGCACCGCGTACAAAGATTTGGGAGCGCTACCTCACCTCAACTTCATTCAGGGTGATCTGACACGCCTGCCGTTCCCTGAAGGATTCTTCGATTTCATTGGCTGCGACCAGGTCATCCACCACACACCGAGCACCCGCGAATCGCTGCGCCACCTAGTCACGCGCCTCGCTGCCGGAGGTCACATCAGCTTCTACGTGTACAAGAAGAAGGCGCCCGTGCGGGAGTTCTGCGACGACCTGATTCGCGCCCAAACCGTGCACATGAAGCCCGAGGACTGCCTGAAGGTCTCGGAAGCGATCACCAAATTCGGCAAGGCACTGAGCGACCTGAAGATTACGATCGACGTGCCGGAGGACATCCCGATTCTTGGTATCAAGGCCGGGAAGCAAGATCTCCAGCGCTTCATCTACTGGAACATGTTCAAATGCTATTGGAACGACACGATGGACTGGGACTCCAACGTGATCACCAACTTCGACTGGTATCACCCGCTGCACGCCCACCGTCACACCAAGGAAGAAGTGGAGCAGTGGTGCAAGGAAGAGCAACTGACCATCGAGCACTTGGACATTCAGGAATCTGGTATCAGCGTGCGCGCGCGTAAGGCCTGAGGGAGAGACTAACAGTGAGCCAGGCCGTCGCCGAAGTCCCGGAAAGCCAACCCCAGCCAACGACGGGCTTGGAGCTCTCTGTCATCGCTCCCTGCTTCAACGAGGCGCTGAACATTCCCGAGCTAAGCCAGCGCTTACTGGCCATGTTCGACGGCGCAGGCATCCGCGGCGAAGTCGTGCTGGTGGACGACGGTTCGGCCGACGATACGGCGCGCGTCATTCGCGAGCATTCCCGCAAAGATCCGCGCGTGGTCGGCGTGTTCCACCGCATCAATCGTGGGATGGCGGGGGCCTGGCGCTCGGGAGCGAATGCCGCGCGCGGCGCGCACGTGGCCATCATCGACGCCGATTTGCAATACCAGCCGGAGGACGTGCTGCGGCTGTATCGCACGCTCCTGGAGTCGAGCGTGGAGGTCGTGCAGGGCTGGCGCAGCTCCGTCGGGCGGGAGCGAGGTCTGCGCTATTCGCTGTCACGCGGCTTCAATACGATCCTGAACTCGGCCTTCGGCATGTCACTGCGCGACAACAAGTCGGGTTTCGTGTGCTGCGCCAGAGAGGTCATGCAAGACCTGCTCACCTACCAGAGCCACTACGCCTATTGGCAGTCGTTCCTGATGGTCGCGGCCCACGCCAAGGGCTATTCGTACAAAGAAATCGAAGCCATCTTCGAAGACCGCAAGCAGGGCCATTCCTTCCTCGAGGGGCGGGCGATGCGCGCGACGGCGCGCTGCCTGGTCGACGTCGGAACCGCGCTTTGGGAGTATCGCGTCCGGACCCAGCCGTATGATTTGTCCCGGAATTTCCTGAAGAAAGAAGGCGCCGAGCTGGACGAGCCGCCTTCGCTGCGTGCCAATCCGGCACGATTTCGCGCGTATGAAGCGACTTTGCCTCGCACGCACGGCATCCGCGCCCGCCACGCCGAGAGCTACTACGAGACTCTTACCGCCACCCAGTTTCTGTCCCCTCAGCAGATCCGCGATTTGCAGGACGAAAAACTACGACGTCTGGTGCGGCGAGCCTACCGCGGCGTCCCCTATTACCGCGCACGCATGCAGGCAGGCACGCTGACGCCCGAGGACATTCGTACACAGGACGACTTGAATAAGTTGCCCTTCCTGACGCGTGTGGACGTGCGCAAGCACCTGTACTTCGACATCATGCAGGAGGGTGTCTCGCAAGCAGACCTGCTGAAGCTGACCATGTCGGGCCGAAGCGGCGAGCCGTTCATGGTGTTCGCGGACCAATTCGCGCTCGAATATCGCTGGGCTGCAGCTCAGCGTTTCCGGGACTGGACGGGGCATCGTTTCGGCGAGAAAGTCGCTCGGTTTTGGAGCGAAGGCGTCGGACTGCACGAGGCGCAAGCAACTAAGGCTCGGCTCGACGCACGCCTCTCCAACCGGCTGCTCCTGCCCGCGTTCCGCCTCGACGAGGCGAGCATCAGTGCGAGCCTGCGCGCCATCGCCAAACATCGCGCGGTCCTGATCGAAGGCCCTGTCGAGACGTTGGAGGCGGTGGCGACGCAGCTGCTACAGCAGGGCGGCGTGGCGCACCAGCCAAAGGCCGTGTTGGTGCACGGACAAAACCTGACCGAAGCAGCGCGCGCCACTATCGAAGGGGCGTTCGGCTGCAAGGTCTTCAACCTGAATCGTCTGGGTGAGTTCGCCGAGCTAGCCTGCGAGACCGACTCCCACGACGGCTTGTTCGTGTCGGCCGAGGGCTACATTGTCGAGGTCTTGGTCGATGGCCGCCCGGCCTTGCCGGGTGAGCGCGGCGAGGTGTTCGTTACCGACCTCAACAATCGCTGCATGCCGCTGATTCGCTACGGTACTGGCGACAGTGCCCTCTTCTTGGGCCGGGACAGCGCCGAGTTGCATCCGAGAGGCCTGCCACGCATCGCCGAGCTGAGCGGGCGCGCCGGCGTCATTTATCAGGGCAACCAAGGCGAGCGGCTTCCCAGCGCTTTTCTTTCGGCTCTTTTCGCCGAGTACGGCTTCGCCATTCGCCGCTACCGCGCTACCCAGCCAGAGCCCGGCTCACTGTCGCTGCGCATCGAGCGTGGCGCCCGCTATTCGGACGCCACGCTCGATGACATCAAGCGGCGCATTCGCGAGCGCCTAGGCGCGGGACTGGATATCGGCGTCGATTTCGACGAGCCGACCGAGCTGACGGAGGCGCGGCGGTCGTCCCCCCTGAACCTGCGCGTCGGGGGGCGTTGACCGCATGCTCCAAGCGCTCGCCCCGTCGCTAAGGCTCAGCTTTTAGGTCTAGGCGATGCAGCTGCCGACGCCCAACTACGACGAAGCGTTGGTGCCGAGCTTCGAGCTGCCGGAGCTACTGCGCGGCGCCGACGGCAGCGTCGTGTCATCGTCGCTAGACTGGCAAACCCGGAGGCGCCCCGGGCTATTGCACAGCTTCCGAACCCACGTCTACGGGGACTTCGACGCGCAAGCCGAGGTCGAGGTGACGCGCGTGGTGACAGAGGTTCCTTGCAGTAGGGCCGTGCGCCGGACGGAGCTGGACGTTCGTCTCGTCGGCGCCGCAGGCTCGTCCGAACGAGCACCCGTAGTGCGCGTCCTGATCTTCACCCCGAGCGCCGGCCACGCTCCGTATCCGGCATTTTTGGGGCTCAACCTGTTCGGGAACCAGACGGTGCATCCGGACGAACGGATCCGTCTCGCACAGGGGTGGGTGCCCGACAGTCCGGAGCTCGGCTTATCGAACAACCGCTCGAGCGAGGCGTCACGCGGCCTGGACGCCTCCCGCTTCGGAACCGAAATGCTGGCCGCCCGCGGCTACGCGCTCATAACGGCCTACGTCGGAGACATCGCGCCGGACTCCCAGGAGCTGTTTCGGCAGGGTGCGTATTCATTGCTACCGACTCTTGCTCCCACGGCGCACGATCCGGGCGTCTTGGCAGCTTGGGCGTTTGGGCTGTCACGCATGCTGGACGCTGTCATGACTTTGCCGATCATCGACGCGAAGCGTGTCGCGGTCTTCGGTCATTCCCGGCTGGGCAAGGCTGCACTGTGGGCGGCCGCGCAAGATACCCGCTTCGCGCTAGCCATCTCGAACGAGTCCGGATGCGGAGGCGCAGCGCTATCGCGCCGACGCTTTGGAGAGCGCTTGCTCCACATCAACGAGCGCTTTCCACACTGGTTTTGCCCAGCGTTTCACGCGTTCAACGAGCGAGAGCAAGAGCTACCGGTGGACCAGCATCAGCTTCTGGCTTTGCTAGCGCCCCGTCCACTTTACGTCGGCAGCGCAGCGGATGACCTTTGGGCAGATCCGGCGGGAGAGCGCTTGGCGTGTGTCGCCGCCAGTCCGGCTTATGAGCTCTTCGGCTTGAGAGGATTGGCCGACCACGGGCGGCCGGGGCTCGAACACCTCGGCTACCACGTGCGGCCCGGGCGACACGACCTCACAGCGCGTGACCTGTGGCACTACCTCGACTTTACGGATCGCCATTTCGGAGTAGATTCGCCGTCAGCATGAAGGACCTGATCTTAACCCTGCTCGTATGCCCCCGGTGCCGCGGCGAGCTGACGCAGCAGAGCGGCGCTCTTTCTTGTGCGGCGTGCGCGGTCACGTTTTCGGTTAGAGACGGCATCCCGCGCATGACCGACGGCGCGGAGGAGCGCGACGAGCGCATGAAGGCAGAGTGGAACGCTCAATCGGAAGCGCGCGCCACCTACTCGAACGACGACTCGATCCTTGGACACTGGGAGCTGGAGGTTTTGCCCAGCTTCGTGGACTGGCTCGGCACCAGCGATGGACCAATATTGGACGTGGGTTGCGGCGTAGGGCACCTGGGCGCCGCGCTCACCGCCATCGGCCGAACGGACTTACAGCTGGTGGGGACGGACTTTCAGCACGAGCTGCTGCAGGACGTGCGCTCCGGCTACGTCGGTCTGGTCGAGGCGGACGTGCACCACTTGCCCATGAAAGACGGCGCCTTCGCTGGCGTCGTCGCTTCGAATTCGCTGCACCATTTTCCGGATCCGGAACGGGCCATGGTGGAGATCACGCGCGTGCTTCGTCCCGGTGGCGTGATGGTCGCCTACGATCCGCGGCATCTAACCCCGCTCGAAATGGTGAAGAAGCGGCTGCGCAAGAACGATAAATCCTTCACCGAGGATCACAAAGCGTTCCGCGTGGACGAGTACCAGGAGCTCTTGGGCTCGAGCGGGCTCACCGTGACCGACGTGCTGTGCCGCGATCCGTTCGGAATCTTGGCGGCCACGGCACTCGACTACCTGAAGGCCGGTCGGTTCGGGCTGGCCCCACCGCTCGCGAAAGTCTTCGCAAGCCTAGACCGAGCGCTCTCGGGTCGAAGCGG
>JBBQHO010000220.1:0-5959 GCA_038324055.1 Polyangiales bacterium
TGGTGCTGGGCTGGGAGGGTCTCACCGACGGCTTTTTGCCGCCCGAAGTCGCAGTCGACCAGATCCCCAAGCGCTTGACCCGTGACGGCCGGCACTACGCTTTGTCGTTCAAGCCGATGGGCACCGAGGACGACTTTCAAGGCGCACTACTGATGGTCACCGATGTGACCGTCGAAATGGAGCGTCAGAAGCGCGAGAGCGAGCAGATCGAACTGATCCGCGTGTTCGAAGCGGTCATGAAGGACAGGTTTGGCTTTGGCGAGTTCTTCGAAGAAACGGGTCGTTTGGTCAAAGAGGTGGTCGGCCGAGGCGTTACGGATCAAGCCGTGCTGTTGCGGGCGCTGCACACCATCAAGGGCAATGCTGCGATCTCGGGTGTCGCCTCGGTTGCCCAAGTCTGCCATTCCATCGAGTCTGGGTGCATCGAAGAGGGCCGCCGCCCGTCAGATGCCGAGCGCAAGGCCCTGTCTGCAGCCTGGTCGAGCTTCACGGAGCGCGTAACGCAATTTGCCGAGCCGACGGGGCGTGGGACGCTGCAGATCCAAGCCTCTGACCTGGACGACTTGGTGAGCGCCGTGCAGGGTCGCGTCTCGCACGTCGAGCTGCTCAAGCGCCTCAAGGCGCTCGGCGACGAGCCGACGACATTGCGCTTTGAACGCATTGGGGAGCAGGCCAAACGCTTGGCTGAAAAACTCGGCAAAGCAGATCTGCGGGTCGCCATCGAGTCGAACGCCGTGCGCTTGCCCGCCGAGCGCTGGGGCGAGTTCTGGGGCTCCTTCGTCCACGTCGTGCGCAACGCCCTCGACCATGGGATCGAGCCGGCCGAAGAACGAGCGCGCCACGGCAAACCGCGCGCCGGTGTGCTGACGCTGCGCTCGAAGATCGAGGGCTCCAACTGTATTATCGAGATGGCGGACGACGGCCGGGGCGTCGACTGGGAGAGCGTGGCGCAGAAGGCGCGCGCCCTGGGTCTGCCCTACGCGACGCCCGACGATTTGGTCGAAGCGCTGTTCGCCGACGGCGTCAGTACGCGCGACGCCGTGAGTGACGTCTCGGGTCGCGGCGTCGGCATGAGCGCTGTCCGCCAGAGCTGTCGCAAGCTCAAGGGCGAAGCCCAGGTCATCTCGCTACCGGGCCAGGGCACGACCCTGCGTTTCCGAGTCCCGCTGCTCGCCACGGGCTGAGGCGCCTCGGGGCGTGCCGACCTTGGAAGCGGTTCGGGAAGAGCAGTTGCGCGCATTCTTGCGGAAGCGCACCCACCTGCTATTTTGATGACAGCAGAACGCACCCCGGCCCGGGAGTGCGGTCCGGACTTTTCTGTTTTAGTGACCAAAATCATGAACTTACGCCACATCTCGCCTTGGCTCCTTTCCTCGTTGGTCGCCACGGCCGCAGCCGGCGGCTGCAGCGCGGACCCCGGCACTGGAGTCGACGGCAACGCCGACTCGAACACGGATTCAGCCGACGGGCTCAGCGTCGACGGCAACAGCTCCGACGGGCTGTCGGTGGACGATGGTGGCAGCGGAGCGGGCACACCGAGCGACGGGCGCGATCTGCCGGTGCGTGAGAAAGTCTGTGACGCAAACGGGCAGAACTGCACCTGCCTGCGCCTCGCGCTGCTTGGGACGTTGGACTCGGCCGCCAACAACAAGGACACGCAGCCGTTCATCGACTGGCTCAACGGCAACAGCGACGGCACGGCCACTGTGACGATGGTCGACACCAAGCCGACTCTGGATGCGGCGTTCTTGGCCCAGTACGACATTCTGCTCGTCGCCAACGTGAACTCTTGGACCTTCTCGGCCGACGAGAAGGCGGCGGTGGAGACGTGGGTGCGTCAGACCGGCGGCGGCATCATTGCGCTGACGGGTTTCGTCAGCACCGAGGCAGAAGCGACAGCGACAAGCCAGCTGATCGAATTCTCGGGCGTGAAGTTCACCGCTCCCAAGAGTGCAGAAAACGGCCAGTCCAAGCCAGTGACCTATCAGGGCGGGTCCACCGACCTGAAGAACTGCTTGGCCTGGAGCGGCAGCAGCGACGCTATCATCACGACGCCCATTCAATTCACTCCCCAGACCGGCGGAATGGAGAAACTCACGTTGGCCCTCGACTACGTGGGCGCGTTCATCGGTTGGGGCGTGGTCGCTCCGACGGACGCGACGGTAGTCGCCACCGATCCAGTGTCGAGTCAGCCGATGGCCGTGGCCAAGGAGATCGATGGAACGGGCCGCGTGTTCGCCTTTGGCGACGAGTGGGTCGTGTTCAAGAATCAGTGGGAGCCCGTAGGTAACCCCGGCAATACACAGCCAGACGAGTACAACATCTGCTGGATCCCGCCGGCCGAGGGCGAGACAGAAGGCTCGTTCCACAGCGTGCAGACGCTCTATCAAACCAAGCAGTTCTGGTTCAACGCCATCAACTGGGTTGCGCCGCCCAACGAGTGCGGATTTACCGTGACCGATCCCGACGTCGTTACCGTGAAGTGAGGCAAGGAGCGTCGCGGCGGGCGAACCGCGCGATGATGCGAGCCAGCTCGGCGGATCGCACGGGCTTGGCCAAGAAGCCATCCATGCCGGCTGCCATGCAGGCGGCCTCATCCTCGGCGTACGCGTTGGCGGTGAGCGCGACGATGGGCGTGCGCCTGCCGTCGCCTTCGTGGGCGCGGATGCGTCGACAGGCTTCGAGGCCGTCCATGACGGGCATTTGCATGTCCATGAACACCAGAGCGAACTCTTTGCGCTGGCAGAGGGCGACTGCCTCGTCGCCGTTGGCGACCGCCTCGACCTCGCAGCCCTGGCGGCTGAGCATGGCGGAAGCCAGCTTCTGATTAGTGGGATTGTCCTCGGCCAGGAGCACTCGCAACGCTGGAATCGGCCGGGCGCAGTCCGGTATTGCCGCTGGTCGGACGGCGGGCATCGTGCCCGACACAGTGCTGCGGACGGGCAGCTGAGTGGCCTCGAGTTCGAGCTCCAGCGTGAATGTGGTGCCTTGGCCCAGTTCGCTCTTGGCGCGGATGCGTCCGTGCATGAGCGCCACCAGTTGTTCGACGATGGCTAGACCCAGGCCGGTGCCTCCGAAACGGCGCGTGGTGCTGGCGTCACCTTGGGCAAACGGTGTGAACAGGCGGGTGAGCGTGGCAGCCTCCATGCCTATGCCGGTATCGGCGCAGCGAATCGACAGAGAAACGCAGTCCGCCGAGCGCGACGTCACCAGAACGTCCAGTTCTATGTGTCCACGCTCCGTGAATTTGACGGCATTGGACAACAAATTCAGCAAGATTTGCTGCAGTCGCACTGGGTCTCCCAAGAGCGTTGGCGGCAGCAGGGGGTCGACGGTGGTGCGCACCTCGACGCCTTTGGCTTTGGCGCCAGGCGAGAGCAGATCGGCGGTGCGACGAACGAGCTGGCCCAGATCGAGCGGGATGCGCTCCAACTTCAACTTGCCCGATTCGATTTTGGAAAAGTCGAGGATGTCGTTGATGATGGCGAGTAATGTGCGACCGCTCTGATCCGCCAGTATCAGATGTTCCATCACCTGCGGTTCGGTGGCGTGACCGAGCGCCAGCTCCACGGCCCCGAGTACGCCGTTCATCGGTGTGCGGATTTCGTGGCTCATCGTCGCTAGAAATTGCGCCTTGATGCGGGTCGCTTCGCGGGCGCGCTCTGCGTGGCTGAGCGCGACGGCCACGAAAGTGATCATCGTCCCGAGCAGGATGGACAACAGAAGCCCGGCGTTGAGCGCAATGCCCGGCAGCGCACTCTTTTGGGCTGCCAAGGCCCGTGGCGTCGGAAAGGCACGCAAAGTGAGCGGTTCGTGAAGAAGAGTGATGGAATAGCCGCGCGGACGTGATCCCTCGGAGACGGAGCTGCCCGACTGCGAGCTGAACACCACGCGGTCCCCTTGGCGCACCTCCAGCTCGTAATCGGCCGAGTTCCAGGCCTGCGTGTTCGTCTCCAGGTAGCGCAGGAAGTCGGCCAACCGGAAAACGCCGACCATGAAGCCGTCGGGCCGTCCAGCGACGACGAGCGGCATATACATGACGAAACCGAGCCCGCCCTGCCTGAGTTCGATGATCGGCGTGACGGCGGTACGGTGCTGTTGCGTGGCTTGGCCCAGGGCGATGCGCCGCTTCAGCTCGTCGCTCAGTAGCATGCCGAGGGCGGCTTCGTTGCCGCGCAGCGGCTCGACCCAGCGGATGACTGTCCCCGGGTCCATCCACTCCAGAGCCTGCACGCAACCGTAGTCGCGATTGAACTCCACCGCGCCGCGCCGCCAGAGCCTTTCGTCGAGACCGCCCGCATCTTCCCAGCCAAGCGCCATGCGCTCGACCCCGTTCATCAGATCGCTCAGGCGTGCGCTGAAGTGCCGTCCCGCCGTGGCTGCCACCTCGTCGGCGGCGGTCCTGGCGCGCTGTTCCTCAGCTTGGAGGAGCGAATGCCAAGTGAAGAACGTGATGGCGATGCCCACGGCGCTGGCTCCGATCGCTGGGATGGCCCCGGGCGGCAGGCCACGCCCATGGCCGTTCAGAAGCAGTTCGAATCCGTCTTCGCCGCTGGTTTGCAGGGGCTGCCGAATCCACAAGCTGTCCAGGACGATGAGCAGTGCAAACAAGGGGAAGCAGAGCTGTAGACGAGCCATGCCCTGCGCCGGATCGAGCTCGCTGAAGGGTCCGCGCCCGATTGACGTCTGCCACAGCACGAACAGCGTGAGGCCCACAGCCAGAGTCCAGGTGGCGCGCCGTTCTCGCAGCCAGGTGGCCAAGAACGGAGTCGTGAGCATGAGCGCCGACGTCCAGCCGGTGCTCGATTCGAAGCCGAGATAGATCGCGCCCAGCAAGCCGCACAAGCCATAGGGTATCCAGGCGCGTCGCTTCAGCGGCCGGCCGATTTCGCGACACCACCAAGCCAGCGCCAGCGGCACGATCACGAGCATGCCGGCGGCGTCACCGACGGCCCAGATTCGGAAAATGACGGTCCATTGACCCAGGGGTGCTCCCGCGCCGAAGACCAGCACGGCCGAGCCCACGAGCGCCGCCACGGTCGAAGCTGCGATCATGGCGAAAATGCAACGCACGGCGCGAGCCGCATCGAGAAAGAAACCGGGCCGCACTCGAGGTCGACCGCTGATCCAATCCGCCAACAGCCCCGCTCCCGCATTGCCGATGGCGATGCAGAGCGACCAAAGGACGACGGGTGCACCCTGGTAACCGTTGCCGATGAAGGCCATGAGGTTCGCGCCGAGCGCGCCCAAGAAGATGCCGATTGCCGCGCGTGAGCCAAAGATGACGAAGCCCGCGAGTCCGAACCCTGCAGCGGGCCAGAAGGGGCAGGCGTTCGTTTTTTCGAAGGCAAACAGCAGGGCGAGTCGCGCCGTGCAGAAATAGACGACTGCGAACAGCAGGACGTCCGCATGGAGCCAAACGCGCAGCTGTTCCCCGAGCGCTGGACGCTCCATGGGCTTCTCAGCGTCGTCCACGTTCGGAACGGGGGTCACGCTGAGTTAACGGCCAGGGGCACCTGGACCTAACCCCGCGCCCGGGTTTGCAGGTCTATGGGCGCGACATCGTGTCGCACCCACAGGCGGTGGGCCCATGATAAACGGGACCGATGTTCCGCAAAATCCTGCAAATCACCTGCTCATTGACGTTCGCTACCGCCCTGGCCACCGGCTGCTCCGACTCCTCGGACGAGCACGATGCGGGTGGCGCGGGCGGCGAGCATCACGGTGGAGCCGAAGATCCCGAGTGTCAGGCCATCTCCAGCGTCTGCCACGACGTGGACGCGGCCAGCAAGGATGCTGGCGACTGCCACGAGCTTGCCCATGAAAACGACGCCGCAGTGTGCACCGCCAACAAGGCGCGCTGCATCGCCCTCTGCGAGGCCCTAACTGGCGGCGGTGGCGCCGGCGGCGCCGGCGGGGCTCGCTGACGATTCGCTCTTGCGTTCGGCGCGGCTGGTGC
>JBBQHO010000221.1:0-5864 GCA_038324055.1 Polyangiales bacterium
ACCACGCTGGCTCACATCATGGCGAGCGAGATGGGCGTGAACCTGCACGTGTCGAGCGGCCCCGCGCTCGAGCACAAGGGTGTGCTCACCGGGCTGTTGACGCGTCTAGAGAAGAACGACGTGCTGTTCATCGACGAAATCCATCGCATGAACGCTACGGTCGAGGAGTCGCTCTACCCGGCAATGGAGGACTTTCGCATCGACATCCTGATGGGTGAGGGCGCCTTCGCCGAGAGCATCCCACTCGATCTCAAGCCTTTCACCCTGGTCGGCGCGACGACCCGGACGGGGCTCCTGACCAAACCGCTCCAAGAGCGCTTCGGCGTCAGCCTCCGTCTCGAATTCTACGACACAGACGATCTGACTCGCATCATCCAGCGCAGCGCCAGCCTGCTCGGGACGCCCTGCGACACCGCGGGAGCGCGCAGCTTGGCCGAACGTTCTCGGGGTACGCCGCGAGTTGCCAACCGCCTGATTCGGCGCGTGCGCGATTTCGCCGAAGTGCACGGCGGCGGCAAGATCACTCGCGACATCGTCGAACTCACTTGCTCTCGCCTCGAGATCGACGAAGTTGGACTCGACGTCATGGACCGCCGGCTGTTGCTCGTACTCATCGAGCATTACGAGGGAGGTCCAGTTGGCGTCGAGACCTTGGCGGCTGCGTTGGCCGAGCCGCGTGACACCATCGAGGACGTCTACGAACCGTATCTGCTGCAGCAGGGTTTCTTGGGTCGAACGCCACGAGGCCGCATCGCGACGCGCAAGGCCTACGAGCATTTGAAGCAGAAAATGCCTACTGGCGGGCGAGGCCCAGCCAATCAAGGCAGCTTGTTTTGAGCCAGACCAATCGCGGGAGCGCGTCTCGGACGGGCCGTGATCAGGCTCTGGGAGCTACTTGGAAGTCGAGTTCCGAGTACTTTTCGATGATTGCGTGCGCGCCACCGTAAATGGCGCGATCCATCTGCGGATCGATGAGCGCGATCACGCGCGCGCCACTGGCGAGAGCGGCCTGCACCCCGGCCGGAGAGTCTTCGAAAATAACGCACTCGGTCGCGGCAACGCCAAGCCGCTCTGCGGCTGCCAAGAAGATATCCGGCGCAGGCTTGGGCCTTTTCACCAAGGGGTCGTCTCCACAGACGACCGCATCGAACAGCGCGAACCACGGATGCTTCCGGGTCTTGAGCTCGAACAGCTGGCGGAAACTGCTCGTGGCGACAGCCAGCGTAGCGCCCCGAGCCTTGAGGCTCTTCACGAAATCTTCGGCTCCAGCCATGGCGGGAGCGTGCTCGAGCAAACGTTCGAGCACTGGCTTGCGAAGCGCCAGCAGCTTTTCTGGCGTCAGTGGTAAGCCGAATTTTTGGATGACCAAGCCAGCGCTTTCGGGGGCAGCGCGCCCCATCATCGTCGACTTCGTCGCCCAATCCAGGCTGGCGCCGAAGGGCGCCAGCACTTCATCGTAGGCGACAGTGTAGAGCGGCTCGGTGTCGAGCAAGACGCCATCCATGTCGAACAAAACATGGCTTGAATCACCTAGAAAATTCATGGGCGCTCGACGATGAGTGGTTCGCGCATGCCGCGTAAAAGTGGGGGGAAGGGCGCAGCGGGTGGCTCGATCGGGATGCGGATCGTGAACTTGGAGCCGCGTGACAGCTCGCTCTCCACCTTGACCTCGCCACCATGCAGATGGACCAGGCGTTTGGTGATCGACAAGCCGAGACCGGTGCCCGTACGCTCAGCCGCGCCGGCCGCCGATTGCTCGAACTCGTCGAAGATACGAACCAGCGCCGTTTGGGCGATGCCCGGGCCCGTATCCTCGACGGTGGTGACGACGCTCCCGCCTTCCCGTCGCACCTCGACGCGGACTCGGCCGGACGTCGTGAACTTCACGGCGTTGTTGACCACGTTGCCGAGCACCTGACGGATGCGTCGCCGATCGGCTTGAGCCACCGTGTCTCCGGCGGAGGCGTCGCGTACTAGCTCCATGGTCAAGCCCTTCTGTTCAGCCGTTACCCGAGCCTCCGTGACGACGTCTGTCGCTACCTGGAAGATATCGAGAGCTTCTGGACTGAGCCGAAACTCGCCTGATTCCAGAGCGCTCAGCGTCAGGATGTCGTCGATCAGGGCCCGCAAATGCTCGCCGCTCGTGCGCACGATCGTCAGGTTTTCGCGCGATTCGTCAGACAGCGGACCGTCAATCTCGCTGAGTAGGACGTCGGCGAAGCCCAGGATGGCGTTGAGCGGTGTGCGCAGCTCGTGGCTGAGCGCCGATAGGAAGGCAGTGCGGTCACGATCGAAGGCGTTGGCCTCACCCAGATCTTGGCGATAGGCGCGCTCTGCAGCGTGAAACCGATCGAGCAACATGTTGAAGCTGGCGGTCAGCTGGCCCACCTGATCGATCGTGCGCACGGGAATCAAATGGCCTTCCGGCTCTTTGTCTTCAGCCGCCATGTTGACGATCAATCGACGGACGTACAGCACGTCGGAATGCACGTCGCGCGCAAGCGCCCAAGCGACGAAGCCCGCTGCGGCGAGCAGCAGAGTGGCGAAGGTGAGGAGCGAGGTGACGAGTGAGCCCTGAGCCAGCGCGGTCGAGGCAACGGGGGTCAGGGCGATGAGCCTGCGCCCCGGACCGGCGGCCGCCACGTAGACGCCCTCACCCGCGCGAATGGACGGCCGCGGGCCTTCGGGGCCGCGCAAGAGAGGGGCGAGATCATTGTCCGAAAGCGGCTGGCTCGGGCTGGCTTCGCGTACGCCGCTGGCGTTGGCCCAGATCAACGTCGTCCGCGTTTCGTGGGCTGCATGGCTGAGCAGAGCGGGAACCTCGGCATCGACCACCGAACCCAGGCGAGCGCCAAGCGCGGCAGTCAGCACGCGCCCTTTGAACTCCGCGGCCTCTTCGGCCTGGCTGCTCAACTCGTGTAGCCCCAGGAAGGTCATGCTGAGCACCACGATGCTGCCGAGCAAAACCACCGCCGATGGCGCGACGACGACGAAAGGAATGGCTTTGCGCCCGGGAGGCTTGCCTCCGCGAGCCTTGAGCGTACTGAGCTGCAGCGAGGAGGTCGCGGGCGGCACGCTCACCGCGTCTCGAGCCCCGTGCATTGCGCGCGGGCTACGAACACTTCCAGATGTCCGGCCTCGAAATCGCGCCAGGCGATCAGCCATTCGCCCGCAGCCTGCCCGGCTATCAAGTGGGGCGCGGGTTGAAAGCCGCTCACGCGGCTGATCACGCTCGGTTTGCCGACGCCCTCAGCATCGATGGGCGCCAAAAACAGGCGATCGCCCGCGAAATAGGCGACTGCCGTTGCGCCGTCGGGCGCACGCGCGATGACCGGTCGTCGTCCCGACGAGGAGAAATCCCGATACCACAGGGCAGCCTTCTGGCCGTGGGGCACCCAAGCCGCGTTGGCTCCCGCCCCCTCGTCGTCCCAGACGACCAAGCAGCCGTTGCGACTACATGAGACCGAGGGCTCAGCCTGTCGCGGCACGCTACGAATCGTCACACTGTCGCCGGCCAGCTGATCGCCCGGGCCGGGCATCACACCGTTGCGCAAACTGGAGTCGCCGAGCGGAATGCGAAGCAGGCGGATCTCGGTGAGGCCCGAGACCTGCTTGTACCGGTAGGTCACGTACAAGGTGCCGTCGAACACGTCGGCTGCCGGTTGCGAAGCTTCGCCGGTCTCGAGAGCCGTGAGCGGCAAGACACGTTCACCCGGCTCGAGATCGCGACTGAGACGGCGGAGCACCAGATCGGACTCCGCTCCGCCATGCAGTTCGCTCCACAAGGCCAAGAATTCACCTCCCGGAAGCGCGACGAATGACGGGAAATATTGCTCCTTGCGGTCCTTGGACACCAAACGCGCCGGCGAGCGAATGCGCCCGTCCGCTTCGATGGCGCGCACGTAGACGCCCGGTTCCCGATTGCCGGATTCCCAGTAGAGCGTGGCGAAGCCGTCGGGTAGCGCCGTCAGGAACGGGTAGATCGCCGATGTCGCTTCAGGAGTGACGTTGCGCACCGCACCGACGCGCCGGAGGGAGTCGTCGAGCAGTGTGACGTAAACATTGCGACGCTTGGGATCTTGGTGCGCATCGGTCCAAGCCATGAGCAGGCCTTCGGCCCCGATGGCGATCCGCGCGTGCGACGCTGGGGTCGAAACATCGAAGGGCCTGGGGCGCCCCATGCCTGCCATCTGACACGGTCCCGATGCCGTCAGTGCCACTTCGGCGTGGGCGAGCAAGGAGCCGGCTACGTTTGGGTTTTCACCGCGCGCGGCCTTGAGCGCGGTCATGGCCGCCTGGTGCTGATCGCTGCGAAACAGCGCCTGGGCTTTGGCAATCACCTCGGCGCCTGGCCCCTTCTCGGACAGCGGACGCTTCTCGGTTTCTTTGCCCAAGGGTGCAGCCGGCCCTGCTGCTGCGCTGGGGCCGCCGAGCCCGAGCTTGCCGGGGTGCACGACGAACAGCCAGAAGACGTAGCCGCTGAGCGCCGTCGTCGCGGCGACGAGCAACCAGGCGATGGCTCGAGCGCTCCCCTTGTCGTTGCGGACACCTGGCGACTGGTTGCGGACAGTCGGCGACTGGTTGCCTTGGAGGTCGGGCGAAGGAATGGCGATCGAGCTGCCGGCGCCAGGAGCGGAGCCGTCTTTGGGGAACATCAGTGGATCGGGGCTCGAAGTCGGGTCGCCGACCTCGGCCAAGGATTGCTCGAGCGATTCGAGAAAGGCGCGACCCGTTTGGTAGCGTTTGGTGAGATCGGGATGGAGTGCCCGTTCGAACCATTCACTGAAAGCGGCGGGCAAATCAGGTCGAAATTCGCGCACGTCGGGCAGCTGGCCACGGGCGATTTGCGCCAGAATCATGGCTACGCCCTGCTGCACGTCCCAGACGGTGCGGCCGGTCAGGCACTCGTACACGATGCAGCCAAGAGCCCACAAATCGGCTCGATGATCGACTTCGCCCTGGCCGCGCGCCTGCTCGGGGCTCATGTAAGCGGGCGTTCCGAACAGGGCTCCTTCGCGCGTGAGGCGTACGTTGCGTTCTTCTTCGCCGCTGCGCCCTTCGTAGAACTTGGCGAGACCAAAATCGACGATCTTGGCCAGCATCTTTCCTTCGGTGTCGCGCGTCAGGAAGATGTTCTCGGGCTTCAGGTCGCGGTGCACGACACCGGCCTCGTGAGCTTTGCCCAGGCCTTTGACGACATGGCGCATGACCTTCAAGGTCGTCGAGACCTTGAGTTGGCGAACGCGCGTCATGCGGTCGTACAGGCTCTCGCCTTCCAGCAGCTCCATGACCAGGAAGGGCCGGTCGTGAAACATTCCCGAGTCGTAGACTTCGCAGATGTAAGGGCTGTGAATGGCAGCGGCGGCGCGCGCCTCGCGAATGAAGCGCTCACGGACGACGCGCGATGTGATCAGCTCGGCGGAGAGGATCTTGACCGCAACGCGCTTGCCGATGTCGACGTTCTCCGCCTCGTAGACGGCCGCCATGCCTCCACGCCCAATTTCTTGAGTGACTCGGAACTTGCCCTCCAGAACGGTTCCAATGGGCACCTGGGAACTGTCAGAATGAGGCATGACGCGGAGCCCCTGCACCCTAGACGGCGGCGGGGGGGCAGCCAACCCGGCACGACCTGGCGAGTCCCAAGAATTCACTAATCGACGTGAATTCAGCTTCGACCCGAGTGCGAAACAATTCCGAAACGCGGCCTCCGGTACCTCATGACCAGACGCCGCTGCGGCGGCTTCGGTCACTGTGCGGTCATTCCCGACCCCCTGTTGGGAGCGGGGAGGACGCTGCAACCAGGCCCGAAGAGTCCGCGAGGCTCTGGGGGCAATCAACCCTCCCTACGGGGAGCACTGTTTCGG
>JBBQHO010000222.1:0-5859 GCA_038324055.1 Polyangiales bacterium
ACGGGCCAGAGACCAGGATCGGAAGCAGTGTCCGCCCGGACGATCGCTTCTTCGACGCGGCGACGCTGCTCGGCGCGCAGATCACCGAACAAACTGCGCAGGTAGGAGCCCACGTCCGCGTCCGAACCCACACGCAGATGCCCCGGGAGACCATCCAGCGCACGCAGCATTTCGTCGCAGCTCGAATAGCGGTTGCTACGGTCTTTCTCGAGCGCTTTGAGCACGATGGGCTCGAGTTCGGGCGGGTAGCTTGCGAGCACGCGGCTCGGCGCCAGCACCCGCTCGCCCGAGCAGATATGGTACATCGTCGCAGCCTCGGATTCGCGGCGAAACGGGTGTTTTCCCGTCGTTAGCGCGTAAAGCACGATGCCGAGAGCGAAGACATCGGCGCGTCGGTCCAAGCCCTCGCCGAGCACCTGTTCGGGTGCCATGTAGCTGATCTTGCCCTTGACCTGACCCGCCGTCGTCGCGCCCCCACCCAGGGCCGTCGCCTTCGCGACGCCGAAGTCCACGACCTTGGTCACACCGTCGAAGGTGACGAGTAGATTTTGGGGCGAGACATCGCGATGAACCAACCCGACGAGTTGGCCCTTGTCGTCCCGCAGCTCGTGAGCCGCATGCAGACCCGCACAGGTGTGCATGGCGATACGGGCCGCGATGGCGGGAGGTACGCCGCCGCTCGCTTTGGCCATCTTCATGAGCTGATTGAGAGGTACGCCCTCGATCCACTCCATGACGAGATAGAGGACGCCGTCCTCTTCACCCAGATCCAACGTTTCGACCGCGTTGGGGTGCCGCACCTGAGAGGCGAGCGATGCTTCGTCCAGAAACATTTGCTCGAACTGAGCGTCCTCGCTCAGCTTGGGCAGCATCGTCTTGATAGCGACGATCTTCTGGAATTGCCGCGCTCCGCGCAGGCGCGCGGCCCAGACCTGCGCCATGCCTCCGGAAGCGATCGGTACGAGGAGTTCGTACCGCCCGAGCACACGCCCAGCGTGTAGTTCGACGCTTCCGTCAGTCAGAGTTCGCATGGCCGCCTGGGACAAGGTTCTTCGATTCTTGCACCCGCTCAGGGAGCGTACAAGCAAACCCACCTGCAGGCCCGGTCCGTTCAGGTGCGCAACGCCGGAACTATGTAGTCGTTGCTCCGACTCCTTCGAGGACGACGGCGACGGTCGACTGCGGAGCGCCCGCTGCGTCGTGCAACGCCAACTAGGCGTTTCACCACACTCGTGGGACGCTCCGACACGCATGAGGTCATTCGGTTGAAGCCCTTCGAAAGCCCTGCCGGCCTCGTTTTCGGATTGCTCAGCGCGTTCGCCATTTCCGCTTGCCAAGGTTGCGGCAAGTCACGCGACCCGAATGACACGAGCCTCGCGCCACTCGAGGAAGTCTCGCTTGCCGAACGCGAGTTCGTCTCGATTCACGCGCCGCGCGGCGCGACCGATGCGCGCCAGGTCTTGCTGTTGTTCGCCACGAACAAGGCACAGTGCGAGAGCTGGGAACCTGCTGAGGTCGAGCAGCGCTTCGTCGTCTGTGTGGCGGCGCCGTCGGCCCAGAGCGAGGCGCTCGCTCGGCGGGCGCTCCGCGACCTAAAGAAGGGCTATGGTCCTTACGTCCAGTCGGCTCCGGTTCTGCTCGTGGCCCTCGAGGGTCGAGACGAGCTTGGCCGCTCCCTCTTGCTGGGGGAACCGGGCTTCTTTGCGGACGTGATCCTCTACAGCCCGGCCCTCGAGCCTTTGAACTCGACTTCGTTGTATGGATTTGCCAAGCAAGGGGGTCGAGCGCTCGCGCTGGTGAGTGCCGACAAGACAAACCTGGACCGTTTGCACGCTTCCCTCCGCAGCCAGCCGGTTCGTTTTGAACGGATTCCGCCCGGAACGGATGCTCAGAAGCGCGCACTGGCCCTCGTGAAGCCCGCGGCCACGTCTCTTCCAGCCCTGGGCAAGTGAGCAGGACCCCAATAAATCGGGCTTTGCGATCAGGAGCGACGCTTGACAGAGGGCCCGCCGCAAGTATCTTCGCGTTCCCCTGAAGCCTGGGGTCACGCTCTCGAGTCGTGTCCGGGGTCTCGCGGGTGGCCGAATTTGAAGCGAAATCCTCTTCTGGAGGGCGCGCTCCACAAATCGGAAGAAAGCCCGGGTCCAACGACGACCGGGCCGCCGCGGACTCCGCACTCTCTCGCTACCCCACTTTTTTCGAAGCTATCTCCTCTCATCATGCCGACTATCCAGCAGTTGATTCGCAACGGCCGCAAGTTGCAGAAGGCCCGCACCGACTCTCCCGCGCTCCGCTCCTGTCCGCAGAAGCGTGGCGTTTGCGTGCGCGTCTACACGACCACTCCGAAGAAGCCGAACTCTGCGCTTCGCAAGGTGTGCCGCGTGCGTCTCACCAACACGATGGAAGTCATCAGCTACATCCCCGGTGAAGGTCACAACCTCCAGGAGCACAGCGTCGTGCTGATTCGCGGCGGTCGCGTGAAGGATCTTCCCGGCGTTCGCTACCACGTCGTTCGCGGTACGCTCGATGCGTCTGGCGCCATGGGTCCCAGCAGCACCAACAAGGCGAACCGCAATCGCAAGCGCTCGAAGTACGGCGTCAAGCGCCCCAAGAGCTAATCGACCACTTTTTGAGCGGCAGTACAGGATTCAGACATGTCTCGTAGGCGCGAAGTACCCAAGCGGAAGATCACCCCGGACCCCAAGTACCGGGATAAGCTCGTGGCGAAGTTCATCAATTCGTTGATGATCGGCGGCAAGAAGAGCACTGCGGAGGGCATCCTCTACGGTGCCTTCGACATCATTTCGACGCGCTTCAAGGAAGAGCCGCTCGAGGTGTTCCGCAAGGCTCTCGACAACATCAAGCCGAAGCTGGAAGTGAAGAGTCGTCGCGTTGGCGGTGCTAACTACCAGGTGCCCGTCGAGGTGCGTCCCGAGCGCCGCGTTGCTCTCGGCATGCGTTGGCTGGTGAACTACTCACGCAACCGTGGTGAGAAGACCATGCGTGAGCGTCTGGCGGCGGAGATCGTCGATGCATCTCAGCTCCGCGGCTCGGCCGTGAAGAAGAGAGACGATACGCACAAGATGGCCGACGCCAACAAGGCGTTCGCCCACTACCGCTGGTGAGCACGATGGCCGGTCTCGAGAGAGTCCGGCTTTCTGCGCATTTGCGCGGAAGCGTTTTTGGGTCAAATTGCGGCACCCTTTTCGAGCGCCGAAGCTCGCATCAACAACCCTGGAGAGATCTCGAGAGAGCATGACGATTCTGACATAAGGATCGGGTTACGAGTCGCGGACCATCGAGTTCGCCCCCTGCCGCCACTGAGCGCATCGGGAAATACTGCGTACCCCGACCCCTTCCGGGAACTCCGACATTCGTGTCGGCCCTTCTTCAAAAAGCGAAGAAGGAAGAGGCCTGGGAGGGGTTTCGTCTGTCCGGCGTCCGAAGCACTCGAAAAGACAACCCCATGGCCCGCGAACTCCCCATCGAGCGAACCCGCAATATCGGCATCATGGCCCATATTGATGCGGGCAAGACGACCGTCACCGAACGGATCCTCTTTTACACGGGCATTTCGCATAAAATCGGCGAGGTGCACGAGGGTGCCGCCACGATGGACTGGATGGAGCAGGAGCAGGAGCGTGGCATCACGATCACTTCCGCCGCCACCAACTGCTTTTGGACCACGGACTACGGTCCGAACGTCGAGAACAAGCACCGCATCAACATCATCGACACGCCTGGCCACGTGGACTTCACGATTGAAGTCGAGCGCAGCCTGCGTGTGCTGGACGGCGCAGTCGCCGTTTTCGACGGCGGCAACGGCGTTGAGCCACAGTCGGAAACGGTTTGGCGTCAGGCCGATCGCTACCACGTGCCGCGCGTCGCCTTCGTGAACAAGCTCGACAAGACGGGCGCGGACTTCCAGATGAACCTGGACTCGATTCGCGATCGTCTTGGGGCGCGTCCGATCGCCGTTCAGTGGCCGGTCGGCGAAGAAGAGAAGTTTGTGGGCATTTGCGACCTGATTCGCATGCAAGCCGCGATCTTCGACAATGACTCACTCGGCGCCAAGTTCAGCTGGTCGGAGATCCCCGCCGAGCTGCGCGACAAGTGCTTGGAAAAGCGTGAAGCGCTGCTCGAAGCTTGTGCCGACGTCGACGACGGCGTCATGCTCAAGTTCCTCGAGGATCCGAGCGCGATCACCGAGAGTGAGATCTACGCGGCGATTCGCAAGGCAACTTGCACGTTCGCCTGGGTCCCCGTGCTCTGCGGCTCGGCCTTCAAGAACAAGGGCGTGCAGATGCTGCTCGACGCCGTCGTCAACTTTTTGCCGTCGCCCGTCGACGTACCGGCCATCGAGGGCACACTGCCAGACGACGAGACCAAGAAGCTGACGCGCCCAGCCATGGACGACGCGCCCTTTGCGGCGTTGGCGTTCAAGATCGCCAGCGACCCGTTCATGGGCAACCTGACGTTCTTCCGCGTGTATTCGGGCACCCTGCAGTCGGGCACCCAGGTGCTCAACAGCGCGCGCGGTAAGAAAGAGCGCATCGGACGCATCCTGCGCATGCACGCCAACAAGCGCGAAGAGCTCAAAGAGTGCATGGCCGGCAACATCTACGCGGTGGTCGGCCTGCGCGATACGCGCACAGGTGACACGTTGTGCGACGAGAAGCACCCGATCCTGCTCGAGCGCATGGTTTTTCCCGAGCCGGTCATCTCGATTGCCATCGAGCCGCGCACCCAGGGGGACTTGGATAAGTTGGGAGTCAGCCTGCAGAAGCTGGCCCTCGAAGATCCGTCGTTCAGGACCTTCACCAACGAAGAGACTGGACAAACGATCATCGCCGGTATGGGCGAGCTCCACCTCGAGATCATCGTCGACCGGCTCAAGCGCGAGTTCAAAGTCGAGTGCAACGTCGGCAAGCCTCAGGTGGCCTACCGCGAAGCCATCAAGAAGCGCGTCGAGAAGATCGAAGGCAAGTTTATCCGCCAGTCGGGCGGACACGGTCAGTATGGCCACGTCGTCATCAACATCGGGCCCGGCGAGCGCGGTACCGGCTACGTCTTCGAGGACCAGACGGTCGGCGGCGTGATTCCCAAGGAGTTCATTCCTTCGGTTGCCAAGGGCATCAAAGAGGCCGCCGGGCGTGGCATTTTGGCTGGGTTTCCCATCTATGACGTCCGCGCTGAACTGGTGTTCGGCAGCTTCCACGACGTCGATTCTTCGGGCCCGGCGTTCGAGATCGCCGGTTCGATGGCCTTCCAGGAGGCAGCCAAGAAGTCCGGGGTGGCCATCCTCGAGCCGATCATGCGCGTCGAGGTCGTCACGCCCGATGGCAACATGGGCGACGTCATCGGTGACCTGAACTCGCGTCGAGGCCGGGTGACGGGCGTGAAAGAACGCAGCCCGGGAGCGCAAATCGTCGATGCAGAGGTTCCCCTCGCGACGATGTTCGGGTACTCCACCGACCTCCGAAGCAAGACGCAGGGCCGAGCGACCTACTCGATGCACTTTGCGCACTACGAAGCAGTACCGAACTCCGTCCAGGACGAGGTAGTGACTCGGGTCACCGGTGGCTGACACCGACGATGAACAAGTCTCCGGCCAGTGGCTCCAAAGAGAGTCCTCAGCCAACACCGCCAAAGAGTGCGGAACTAACTTTCAACCAACAAGCAAGCGCCAGCAATTCAGCAGAGGTAGTCATGGGCAAAGAAAAATTCGTACGTAACAAGCCCCACTTGAACGTGGGTACGATTGGCCACATCGACCATGGCAAGACGACGCTCACGGCGGCGCTTGTGAAGGTTCAGTCGCTCGATGGTCTCGCAAAAGAGATCAAGTACGCCGACATC
>JBBQHO010000223.1:0-5837 GCA_038324055.1 Polyangiales bacterium
GCGCGAGCCGCGCCGCACTTGAATTCGGCAGTGATTCGTCGCAACCGCGCGAGCCGCGCCGCACTTGAATTCGGCAGTGATTTGTCGCAAGCGCGAGCCGCGCGGCACTTGAATGCGGCAGTGATTTGTCGCAAGCGCGAGCCGCGCGGCACTTGAATGCGGCAGGAGTCGAAAGCCGGCGCTCGGGCGCGCGCTCGGGCGCGCGCTCGGGCGCGTGCTCGGGGGCGGGCGGGCGCGGGCGGGGGCACGCGGGCGCATGCGAGCGCGGGGACGCGGGCACTCGGGCGCGTGCGCGCTCGGGCGCGTGCTCGGGGGCTGGCGGGCGCGGGCACGCGGGCGCATGCGAGCGCGGGCACGCGGGCGCTGAGCGCGATTCAGGGGTGGATGTAGACGAGCGTGCCTTCACGCGAGAGCGCACTGTGCCAGCGCATGGGGACGGGGGGATCGGTCCAAGTGAACAAGTAGCGCGCGTCTGCGGGCGACAGGTTGATGCAGCCATGGCTGCGCGGAGAGCCGAAACCGTCGTGCCAAAAGGCCGCGTGGAACGCGTAGCCTTCATGAAAGTACTGCACGTAGGGCACGTCGCGCAGGTCGAACTCGTCGTCGGCGGTGTCGCCGCTCATCGTCGCCGTCACATGCTTGGTGTGAATCAAGAACACGCCTTGTGCGGTCGAATGGGTGGTGAGTGGATCGCCAAGCCCGTCGCGACCCGTCGAAATGAGCGTCGCGAACGTGGGGCGCGCTCCCTCGTAAGCGACAAGCGTTTGACGAAGAATCGAAACGTCGATCCAGGTGCGTTTGCCCGTCGCCCACTTGGGCATGGCGGCGCGCGGCTCGATGCGAACGAGTCGTTCTCCGTCCTTCAAGAACTGGCCATCGGTCGTTTCCAGGAAGGATTGACCCGACACACGAAAGCGCCGCCCGCTGAGCACGAAGCTTTCGCGGTAGCGCGCTGGGCGAATGATGGCGAGCGCTCCTGTTTCAGGATTGCCCCCGTACACGTGCTCGCGCTCGGAACGCACAAAGGCCAGGTGGAGATCCGCTCCCTCGGGAAGCACCTGGCCGGCGAATTCGCTGGCCTCGACGAGACTCAGCCGATCGAGAGGCAAGATGCTGAGATCGACAGTCAGCCCATAGCGACGACCATCGGTCTCGAACATGTCGATGAAGGCAAAAGCGCTATTCACCAGCGCTCGACCGCCCAGAAAGTCGCGTTCGAGCCGCGGGTAAGCGAACGGTCGGGGTACGCGCTCGCCAGCAGCCAAAAGTTCTGGCGGAGGCGTGTCTGCATGCTGGGCCCAGCCGGCGCCGAGGTTCTTCGCCAGGTGACCACTCAGATCTTGCTCGACCTGTGCCTGCTCGGCGCGGCTCGGCAACCGAGTGTAGAGTGGCGGCGTCGGGTAGCGGCTCCGGCCATAAATGTAGGGCATGGGCCGCGAGCGGTCCGGTTGATAGGACGAGATTCGCAGAACCGGATGCTCCAGATCGAGCGTCGCTGTCTTGCCAACGCAGACGTAGCCTTCGGGTTCGACCCGATACCACCCATCTTTACAGCCGTTGGTGCCGGCGGGTTCGACGGCACGACGGAGCAAAGCGCCCGTTCGCGCCAACCCGAGGACGCGGCTCTTGGCGTTTGGTCTTTCGAAGACGCGCGTTTCTTTGGCCAAAGCGCCCAGCAACGCGTCGGGATGCAGGTCGGTTGCGTTGCCGACCAAAGGGGGCGCATGCGCCACATCTGCTGCGGCCGTCGCGCCTCCGAACTGCGCGCCACGAGGCGCCATGCCATCGCCGACGGGGCCGGAAAGGCTTGCGACCGCAACTGCTGCGCCCGAAGCAATGGGAAACGTGTTCTGGGCGGGCGCGATGCCCTTGCCGCCGCCGCTCGGGCTCATGGGAGGCGACGGCGCCGTGATCTTGGGCCTGAATGCAGCTGAGATGCGGGTTCGACCCAAGCCCAGGACTGCGCAGCCAAGCGCTGTGCCACCGGCGGCACCCCACAGTACTTGCCGAACTTTCATCGCCCTTCGGGGCGTACCCGAGCCTCAGTCTGCCGGGAAAGTTTTCGGAGGTTCGTGGGACGCTGGCGCTGGCGCTGACCCGGGTGCGGGCCCCAGCGCAGACGGTGGCTCGTTCGGCGTCTCCGCGGGCGGCTGGACCGGGGCCACAATTGAGGCGGTCGCGGCGGTGGTAGTCGCGGTCGCGGCGGAAGCGGTCGCGGCGGAAGCGGTCGCGGCGGCGTCGCGGGGCGGCTTCACGAAGCCACCGGTACGCAATCCTTGACCCACCAAGAACACTTCTTTGCTACTGGGGCGCGTGCCCTCCGGACGCACCACCTTGGTCTTTTTGAAGGTCTTCTTGGCGAGTTCAATGGCCTCGCTGAACTCTGGGCCCATGAAGATTTTGACGACGAAGGCGCAACCGTCGGGCTTGCCGAAGGTTTGGGCAACTTCCATCGCGCGCACGAACAGCTCGAAGCTAGCCGCTTGATCGCGCATCTTCACGCCGCTGGTCTTGGGCGCCATGTCGCTGAGCACCACGTCATACGGCGCGTAACGCGCCAGGACTTCGCTCCCCAAGTCGAAGGCGTCCCCTTGGACGACAGTGACGTTGGGACCGAACGGTTGCGTGATCTGCGAAAGATCGACGGCAAGGACTCGTCCTTCCTGTCCTACTTGCTGCATGGCGTACAGGCTCCACGAGCCTGGCGCTGCGCCCAGATCGAGCACGCGCATTCCGCGGCGCAAGAGCTGCATCTTCTTCTGGATTTCTTCCAACTTGAAGATACTGCGCGCCGGATAGCCGCGCTTTTTTGCTTCGATGGTGCGCGCGTCGGCGACGTAGGGGTTGTTGCTCTTTTTCATGGGACGGTTGCGAGCAGGCTTTTGCTGGGCCACGGGCCTTCGGGGCCATCCGGACAATCGAGCCCGGAAGACATGTCTTTGAGCGAGACCAGCTTGCGGCCCGCGAGCTCCGCGGCTTCGCTCAACATACGCCGAAAAGCCAGGCGCGGCGTAGCGGTGTGGTTGGTCACCGCCAACAGCCGCCCCCCCGGTGCAAGCAGTCGCAGGCAATGTTCTGCGGCCTCGACGTAGCGCCCCTTCACGCTGAAGGTCCCTTTGCCGACAGTCGCAAAGCTCGGCGGATCGAGCACAATCAGATCGAAGCTATCACCGCGGCGCACTGCTCGAGCAAGGTATTTCATCGCGTCTTCCTTGATGAACTGGTGCCCCTCGAGCAGGAGGCCGTTGAGTTCGAAATTGGCGCGACCGCGGGCCAGTGCACGCCCGGAAAGATCGACGCTGACGGTGCGAGCTCCCCCTTGCGCGGCCGCGACGCTGAACGAGCCGGTGTAGCAAAACAAGTTGAGCATGCGGCCGGCGCGTGCCCAGCCGACCGCGCGTTGCCGGTTGTCGCGCTGGTCGACGAACAGACCCGTCGAGAGACCATCACTCAGCGAAACGCCGAAAACTCGACCGTTCTCAATCACGGCGACTTGCGCGTTCTCGGGTACACCGAACAGCGGGGCGTCCGGCGCGAGCTGCTTGGCATCTTGGGCGCGCAGGTCGCGGCGCACGCGCTTCTTGAGGAAAGCGGCAAGATACCCGAGACGCTGGAGAGCCGTGACGAGTGCCTCCACCAGGGGCAGCAGCGCATCGTCGTAGATGCCCACGGCAGCGGACTTTCCGTAGCTGTCGACGACCAAACCGGGCACGCCGTCGCCGTCGGCGTTGAACAGTCGAAAGGTGCTGGTGTGCGCCAGCAAGGGGGCTCGCAGGCAAGCCGCATCGGCGACGGCCTCTGCGAGCTCTACGGCAGACATCTCGACCGAGCCCCGCAGCGCCCGCTCGAAGCTCGGCGGAGCTGGACTCTGGACAGGTCCTGGCAGGGGGCCCCCCGAGAGTTCGGTCGCATGCAAGAACAGACGGGAAGCTGCATCGCCGCCATACAGCCGATCGCCCACGACGGGTGAGCCCATGTGCGCGAGGCTCACACGGATCTGATGCGTGCGACCGGTTTCGAGCTCCAGTTCGACCAAGGCTCGCTCCGCCTGGCGAGCGAGCACGCGGTAATGCGTGACGGCGCGCTTGCCGCCGCGCGTCACCACAATCGAGCGGTCTTTGTCGTGATCGAGCAACAGCTCGATGCGGCCACTGGCTGCGAGCCGCGACCCCGCGTCGCTCCGTACCACTGCCTGATAGACGCGACGAAGTTCGTGCTTTTCGCTCGCCTGGGCGACCTCTGCGTTCCGGCCTTCGTCGGTCGTGAACAACAGCAAGCCGCTGGTCTCTTGGTCCAGCCGGCTGTGCACCCCCAGGTAGTCGCGCCGGCCGTGGCCCCTCAAGAACGTGCCGAGCCGATCCACGACGCTGTGTTCGAGCGTCTCGTCGCCGCCATGGACGGGCAAGTGGATGGGCTTGTCGACGACCAGCAGACCCTCTTGGTCGAACGAAATGCGTTCGACGCGCCACGGGGCCAGCTCAGGGGCCGCCTCGGGCGCGTCGATCATGGTTCAACTCGAAGAAGGACCGGGGCTCAGGCCTTGGCCTTGCCGCCGTTCTTCTTCTTGATCGCGCCGCGCACGATCACGAGGGTTTCCTTGTGGCCCGGGATGCCGCCGCGCACGAGCACCAGACTGTCCTCGACGATGACGCGCACGACCTTTTGGCTCAGTACGCTAACGATCTTGTTGCCCATCTGACCGGGCATCTTGCGACCAGGCAAAACGCGACCGGGGGTCATGTTCGTACCGATCGAACCACCGTGACGGCGGTACTCGTGAGTGCCGTGGCTGCCCGGCGAACCGGCGAAGTTGTGGCGCTTCATCACGCCCTGGAATCCTTTGCCCTTGCTGGTCGACTGCACGTCGACGAACTGGCCCACCTGGAAGATGGCATCGAGCGACAGCTTGGAACCCACCTCGACCGCAGCAGCTTCCTCCGCCGAACAACGCAGTTCACGCAGGTTGCGCTTGGGGCTCACGCCAGCCTTGGCAAAGAAGCCCGCTTGGGGCTTGTTGGTGTGCTTCTCTTTGCGCTCGCCCAAACCGACGATGATGGCGTCATAGCCATCCTTCTCGAGGGTGCGCTTGCCGACGACCGTTGCGACGGCCTCGAGGACAGTGCAGGGGATGACGGTGCCGTCTTCTTCGATGACCTGGGTCATGCCGATCTTGCGACCGATTACGCCGGGATTCTGATTCATGTGCTGACTCCTGATTGGCTGGCGCAGGTGAAGCCTGGGAAGGGTCGGCACCATGCCAGACCGCCCGGGCCTCCCGACGGCAGCGTCGAGGGCGTGGACCTTTTCGGGCCACGGGGGAGGCGGGAGGTAGCGCCCCCCTCCCCCCTCGTCAAGACGAGCCGGGCAGGGCGAGGTGGTCCTTCGACGCTCCGCCCGGTTTCGCCAGCTTGTCTTTGGCGTTTCCAAGGGGCCGGGGTTCTAGCGGCAAGCGAGAATTCCATGTTTTTGGCCATGAAAGCGACAGGGCACCCGGAATGCGCGGAATACAGTGCGTAGTTTCGGTGTCATCCTGGGGCGACGCCGCTCCGATTCTTCTTCGGCTCGGCCACCCAGGAGGCCCCCCGACCATGTCGCGCAACGTCGAGCAACTCGTCAACGAGCAGTTCCACCGCTGGCTTCAAGATCAGGAGCGCCGCAAGAAGGACAAGGTCCCCGAATCCCGTTCTGGACTGGTCCAGAAGCCCATGATCACGATCTCGCGCCAGTTCGGCGCGCTCGGTGGCGAAATCGGTCGCGTCGTCGCCGAGGACCTGGGCGTCGGCTTCTATTCACAAGAGCTCGTCCACGAGGTGGCCAAACGCGCCGACGTGCGTGGC
>JBBQHO010000224.1:0-5807 GCA_038324055.1 Polyangiales bacterium
TGCCTGACCATCGACTCGCAGACGCTGGAAGACGGGACAGTGACGATCCGCTACCGCGACGACCGGCGCCAGGAGCGCATCCAAGTCGGGGACGCCGTCGACGTGGTCGTGGCCGCCCTGCGAACAGGCAAGCTGTAAATCCAGCTGTCTCCACCCCGTGGCTTGGCCTGCCGTTGCAAAGAATGTCCGAGCTCCACACTACTTCACAAAAAAGCAGGGGCTCGCTCGCAAAAAGCGTTGTAAACACGCGGGGCAGTTCATGGCCGACCACCTCTCAGAAAATCTCGCATCCCTCAAGATCGATCGCGCCGCGCCACCGCCCTCGGGTAGCCACGCCAAGTGGGTGTGGCTCGGGGTCGTCGTTGCGTTGGCCGGCGGCGGGTTTGCCCTTTGGCCCACCGTCGAAGCTTCGCTTTTCAAGACCTCCGTCGAACTGACATCGATCGCTTCGGTTTCGCCAGCGCAGGGCAGCGTTCAACTCACCGCCGCCGGTTACGTGCAAGCCGCGATCGCTTCGCGCGTGGCGCCCAAGGTTCCCGGCCGAGTGCTCAAGGTGTACATCGTGCAAGGCCAAAAAGTCGAAGCTGGTCAGCCTTTGATCGAACTGGATCCGGCAGACGAGCAGGCCAACATCGCCGCCGCCAAGGCGCGCGTAGCTGCTGCATGGGCGCAGACCAAAGGCGCTCAGGCGCGCGTCGCCACGGCAGAAGCCGATCTGAACGAGACGCGCATTCGGGCGGAGCGCGAGCGGAAGCTCGCGGATTCCGGCGCCATCGCTACGGCTGGCGCTGAAGATCTCGAGTCGCGCGTGGCTTCGTTGAGCCAAAACGTGAAAGCTGCCAAAGCGACCGCCGAGGCTGCGGCGGCCGAGGCTGCGGCGCTGAACTCGCAGGTCGAGGTGCTCAGGACAGGCCTCAACAATCTGACTCTCACGGCTCCCATCAGCGGCACGGTTATCAACAAGCCACCGCAGGTCGGCGAGTTCGTCGGCCCGCAGCCGGCCGGAATGGCCGTGGATATGGGCGGCATTCGCGTCGCGGACTTCGGAACACTGCAGGTGGACACCGACATTCCCGAAGGCCGCCTGGGTCAAGTGAAGGTTGGCGCGCCCGCGGAAATCGTGCTCGACGCTTACCCGGGTCAGCGCTTTCGCGGCCGCGTCAAAGAGATCACCCCGCTGGTCGACCGTTCCAAGGCGACCGTCATCGTCAAGGTGGCTTTCGTCGACCCGACGGAAGGCGTGCTGCCAGACATGTCGGCGCGCGTTTCGTTCCTCACCGAGGAGCTGAACGAGGCCGCGCTCAAAGCACCCCCCAAGATCGTCGTTCCGGGCTCTGCCGTGACGGAGCGCGGTGGCAGCAAAGTCGTGTTCGTCGTCGAGGGCGACAAGGTTCGCATGGTGCCAGTGAAATTGGGGGCTAGCTTCGGCGACGGCTTCGAGCTGGCGTCGGGCCCGTCGCCTGGAACGCAAGTGGTCAAGGAGCCGCCTGCGACCTTGGCCGACGGCCAAAAAGTCAAACAACAAGAAGCCGCCCAGTGAGCGCCGCCGCAAGCGGGGGAAGAAGCGAATCGATGTCCGAGTCCGATACCCAGAGCAAACCCCAAATCATCGAGCTGAAGAAGCTCACCAAGACCTACTATCGCGGAAGCGAGCCCGTCGAAGTTTTGCGCGGTCTGGACCTCGACATCGAGGAAGGCGCTTTCGAAGCGCTGATGGGTCCTTCGGGCTCGGGCAAGAGTACCTTGCTCAACTTGATCGCTGGTTTGGACAGCCCTACTTCTGGTCAGCTGCTCGTGGCTGGCGCTGATCTGGGCAAGCTGAACGACACGCAGCGCACCAAGTGGCGCGCGCAGAACGTCGGCTTCGTGTTCCAGACCTTCAACCTGATGCCCGTGCTCACGGCCGCCGAGAATGTCGCGCTGCCGCTGCTGCTCACCAACCTGCCCGCTGCTGAGCGGAAGAAGCGTGCGGAAACGGCACTGTCTGTCGTTGGTCTGGGCGACCGCATGCACCATTACCCGCGTGAACTCTCGGGCGGTCAGGAGCAGCGCGTGACCATCGCGCGCGCCATCGTCACGGATCCTCGCATCATCGTGGCCGATGAGCCCACCGGCGATTTGGATCGCGACAGCGCCGAAGAAATCCTCAACTTGCTTGGTCGTCTGAACACCGAGTTCAACAAGACGATCATCATGGTGACTCACGATCCGGCTGCAGCCGAACGTGCAACCGTCATCCGCCGGCTCAATAAGGGAGTCTTGGCGTGAGGCTCGCAGAGCTCGGTGTGCGCAACGTCATGCGCTCCCGATTTCGCGCCATCATGACGGTGTTTGGCGTGGCGGTGGCCATCTTGGCCTTCATCATGCTGCGCACCGTGCTCTCCGCTTGGACCGTAGCGGCCGAAGTTGCCGCCAAGGATCGCATCGTGACTCGCCACAAGGTGAGCTTCATCATGCCGATGCCGGCCAAGTACTACGGCGAAGTCTCGCAAATCGAGGGCGTCAAAGAGACGTGCTCGATGAACTGGTTCGGCGCCAAGGACGCGGCTCACCCGGACGAGTTCTTTGGCACGATCGCAGCCGACGCGGACGCCTGCTTGAAGGTGTACGACGAACTCTTGATCACTCCCGCGGAGCACGAGGCGTGGAAGCAAAATCGCAGCGGCGCCATCGTTGGTGATGCTTTGGCCAAGAAGCTGGGCTGGAAGGTGGGCGATCGCGTGACCCTGACGGGCAGCATCTATCCGGGTGAGTTCCCGTTTCAGATCAGCGCCATCTATACGGCCACTCGCAAGTCAGTCGACCGCTCGACCTTCTATTTTCACTACGAGTACATGAATGAGTGGGCCAAGACGAACATGCCCACGGCCGCCGATCAGGTGGGTTGGATCGCCAGCCGCGTGCTGCCGGGCAAACGTGCGGCCGACGTTGCCAAGGCCATCGACCAGCATTTCGATTCAGGCGACATCCAGACGCTCAGCCAAGACGAGCGTTCGTTCAACACGTCGTTTTTGGGCATGCTAAGCGCCGTCCTCACTGCACTGGATCTCGTGAGCATCGTGATTTTGCTGATCATGATGCTGATTCTGGGCAACACCATCGCCATGGGCGTGCGTGAACGAACCCAAGAGTACGGCGTCTTGCGTGCCATCGGCTTTTTGCCCAAGCACTTGGCGTTGTTCGTTTTGGGTGAGGCCGCCACCATTGGCTTGCTCGGCGGCATCGTCGGTGTGGCCATTTCCTATCCGATTGTCGAACTGGGCATCGGGCGCTTTCTCGAGGAGAACATGGGCGCTTTCTTCCCGTTTTTCCGCATTCCGCCGTTGGTCATGGTCATGGGACTCGTCCTGGCCCTCTTGCTGGGGCTTCTGGCGGCCATCATTCCTGCCTACCAAGCCACGAAGCTGAACGTCATCGCCTCGCTCCGAAAGGTCGGCTGACCCATGTTCATCCCACTCAGCTACAGCATTCGCAGCCTTTTCGTCCGTAGGACCACGACCATCGCTACCGCCTTTGGCATTGGTTTGGTGGTGTTCGTCTTGGCTTCCAGCCTGATGTTGTCGAACGGGATCCAACGCACGCTCGGCGCCAGCGGTTCTCCCGACCGCGCCATCGTGCTGCGCAAAGGCAGCGACAACGAGCTGTCCAGCAACATCGAACAACCCAAGGTGGGCATCATCCTGGCGGCGCCCGGTGTGAAGAAAGACGGCGTCACTTCGCTCGCAGCGGGCGAAGTCGTCGTCGTGATCTCGGCCGACAAGCTGGGTACGGACGGGCAGATCTCCAACATTCAAATTCGCGGCGTGCAGCCCACGAGTTACGCTCTGCGCAAAGAACTCAAGATCATCGCGGGCCGTCCAGCCGAGCCCGGCACGGACGAAGCCGTCATCGGCAAAGGCGTGCGCGGTCGCTTTCAGGGCATGGAGCTCGGCCAGAGCTTCGACCTGAAGAAGAATCGCCCCGTCAAGGTGGTCGGAGTCTTCGAATCGAACGGTAGCTCTTTCGAGTCGGAGGTGTGGGTCGACGCCGATACCTTGCGCTCCAGCTTCGGGCGCATGGGCGTGACCTCGTCGGTGCTCGTACAGCTCGATTCGCGCAGCTCCTTCGACGTCTTCAAGAATGCAATGGAGCACGACAAGCAGCTTGGTCTCCAAGCCTTCCGGGAGACCGACTATTACGAAAAGCAGTCGGAGAATACTTCGATCTTCATCAAGGCCATCGGCATCATGGTGACCTTTTTCTTCTCGCTGGGCGCCATGGTCGGGGCAACCATCACCATGTACGCGGCAGTCAGCCAACGCTCCAAAGAGATCGGCACCTTGAAGGCTCTGGGCTTCTCACGCTTCTCGATCTTGTCCGCATTCGTGGTCGAAGCGGTATTCCTGGCGCTGGTCGGCGGCGTGCTGGGCGCTCTGGCGAGCCTGGGCATGGGCCTCGTGAAATTCTCGATGATGAACTTCGCGACTTGGCAGGAGATCACCTTCTCATTCTCGCCGACGATCCCGATCATCTTGGGTTCGATGCTGATCGGAGGCTTCATGGGCTTTTTGGGCGGTCTGTTTCCCGCCATCCGCGCCTCGCGGCTCTCACCCATTGCCGCCATGCGCGGCTAAGAGAGCTTCAGCGCACGGTGATCGCGTAAGGCAACGCGGCGACCACGGATTCACCGGCGAGCAACGGTCCGACGACTGCAGCGAAGGGCCGCAGCTGCTCGAGCAGCGCTTGGTCGGGGAAGCGTGCCTGCGCCTCGGCGCGCCGGCGCTCGAAGCGCAGCCAGGCGGCCTCGATCTCGTCGTCGTCTGCGCCCGAGCCGAGCAGCAGTGCATCGAGAAAGCTCTCACCAGAACCTTCGACGGTCACGGGGGCGGCTTCGCCCAGCTTGGCCGCCTGACGCGCAAGGGCGATGGCGCGAGTGAGGCCACCGACTTCGTCGACCAAGCCGCGTGCTTTGCCGGTTTGAGCCAAGAAGATGGCACCTTCGGCGGTGGCGTAGATCTTTTCCTTCGGCATCTTGCGGCCCTCGGCCACTCGCTCGACGAACAGATCGTAGATGCGCTGCATGCTCTCGCGCACGCGTTCGCGCGTGGCGTCGTCCCAAGGTGTCAGGGGAGAGAGGTGGAGGGCCCGTGCGCCTTTTCCGGGCTCTGGATTGGCCGGGAAAGTATGGCTGGTGATACCAAACTTCTCGAGCGCGCCACCGATCACGATCTTACCACCGAACACGCCGATTGAGCCGACGATGGCCGACTCGGCCGCGACGATCTTGTCGGCCGCGCAAGCGATGTAGTAACCGCCGCTCGCGGCCATGCCGCCGATCGAAACGATCACCGGCTTTTCTTTGCGCGTCAGCATGAGCTGATGCCAAATCAGGTCGCTGGCCAGCGGCGAGCCGCCGGGCGAGTCAATCCGCACGACCAGCGCGGCTACCGAGTCGTCCTCACGCAGGCGCTTGATGGTCTTGACGGCTGCGTCGGATGTGATGCCCGACGCTCCGAACGGGCCGCCCGCGCTGACGGTGATGCTTCCGACCAAAGGCACGACGGCCACGTGCGGACGCCCGCCCGTGCGCTCGTCTGCGCCAGCCAGTCCACGCAACAACTCGGCGATGCCAGAGCCCTTGGCCTGCATCGAACCTGGACCAAACACCACCTGGCTCTTCTCGGTGCCTGCCGCTTTTTTGGCCGACTCGAGGGCCTCGTCTTCGAAACCGATGTGCGTGATGAGGCCGAGTTCTTTGGCCCTATTGGGCGTGTAGGGCCCGTCTTCGAGTGCCGCCTCGAGCCCAGCGCGCCGCGCAGCGTGTTCGG
>JBBQHO010000225.1:0-5773 GCA_038324055.1 Polyangiales bacterium
AGCGCTGTAGCGGAAGGTCTCGGGGTTCTTGATGAACGCGCGCACGTCGGCCTCAGGGCGGTACGAAAGGATATTCTGGGGCACGTTGAGCTCCGGACCCAACTTGCCGCCTTGACGGTTGACCGAATGGCAATGCAAGCAGCGGCGCTCGAAGATGGCGTGTCCGGCCTGCGCTAAAGTGTTCGTGCCGAAGCCTCCCGGAGGCGCGGTACGTGCTGTTTCTGCAGGACCGGGGGAAGCGACAACGCGACTCAGGGCCCAAGGATGCGGGTAGACGTCGGTGTTGCCATGGCCGGGTCCGACCCAGACTACGTAGAGGGGCCCTGGATCGGCACCGCGCGGTCCGATGGGTTGCCACGAGGGGTGATCGAGATCCGCGAAAGCCAAGTAGACGTCGCCGACAAGCAAGCTTTGGCCGTCGATGGGCGTCTGATAGCCGTCCTTGGCTTCGAGCACGAAATGCGCGCGCCGCAGCTCTGCCAAACCCTTGCCGAAGCCTTGTTCGAATGCCGGCACGAGCGCTAGCGCGCGGTAGCGTTTCCTTTGCTTGTAGTAGGGATCATCGACCTCGATCTCGACCGGCTTCTGCGCCCTGAGCAGGTCATCGATGAGCAGTTCGCGCGGCTTTCCTTCCCACACGAAAGTCAGACTGCCACTGATGCTCGGCGGAGGGCTCGCTGGCTGGCTCGAGGTCCGAGCTTCGCCCAGCGCTGAACCCAGGCATGGGGGAGGCGTCGTCTCGCCACTCTTGCACGCCAAAAAAAAGTGCGCCGAAACGGCGCAGCCGCCTAGCCATGTGCGCAGATTCATTTGAGCTCCGACGGGCTGATCCAGTGCACGAACAGGGGAAACGAGCCGTAGTACAAAACGTTGGGCACGACGCGCAGAGCATAGCCCGCGTCGGCTCCGGAGAGGATCCACAGATCAGCCACTGCCCAAAGCGCGTAGTAGCCCAGCGCGTAGTGGCAGATCAGCGTGACGAAGCTGCGCTCGGCTGGCGCGAGCGTCCGGCCCGACAAGACGCCCCAGCGGTAGAGCGACAGCCAGAGCACGAACAGACACTCATAAGCCAGATACGTGTGGCGTGGATTCTCGAACAACTCGGGAAAAAGGGCGATCAAGCCAGCTTGTGCCAGCGGCACGGGGGCGGTGAGCAACACAGCTCGCCACAACCACGCCAGTCCGACTGCGCCGCCGCCGAAGCGCTCGGTCAACGCGAAAATACGCGCGTCACCGAGCAGCACGAAGCCGAGGCCCATTGCGCCTGCCAGGGGCGAGGGGAGGGCCAACCAGGAGCTCGTGGCCAAGGCGTCGACCACCGCCAGTGTCGTGACGGCCCAAAGATAAAGAGCCAAGAAGCTTCGACGGCGCGGCAACAACAGCGACAGAACGACGGGGACGGCCACCAGCAGTCCGGGCTGTTGCCAGCTGCTTTGGTAGAAGGCTTCGAACATCGGCTCTTTCTATAGCCCGAGTTCTAGCGGCCGCAGGGGCGTGATCCGAACTACGCGCCGTTTCGTACGGGGAAATATGCTGTCGCTTGTCCCGCGCTGGGTCACGTAGACGGATTCCGCGCGTGATCCTAGGCTTTGGACCAGGGCATGGAAGAGGCACCCACCATTTCGACCATCCGCGTTCCGGTCAAACCCGCGTTCAGTTGGCACAGGGTTCTCGAGTTCGTTTCCGTCGTTACGTTCGCGTTCGTGCAGGCCGCAGGTTGGCTGGAAGTCTGGCGGCAGAGCCCCGGGCTGACCGGCATCTTGCTTCTGCTTCTCGGTTCGGCTCTGGGCTGGTTCCTATCCGACGCATCCTCGGGCCTCTTGCATTTTTTGGCCGACAACTACGGGCGCGAGAGTTGGCCGTTCGTCGGCTCGGCGTTCATCCGTCCGTTCCGCGAGCACCACCGCGATCCCCTCGCCATCCTGAATCATGGCTTTCTCGAGCGAAACGGCAACAACGCGCTCATCGCTCTCGTGGCTTTTTCGTGGGTGCCGTTCGTCAGCGCTGAGGGGTCGCGCGCCATGACGCTGCTGGGCGTCACCTGCTTGAGCTGGGGCCTGTGGACGGTGGTCACCAATCAGATCCACGCCTGGGCGCACGCGTCCGAGGTCTCCGCGGTTGTGCGTGTTTTCCAGCGCTTGGGCGTCTTTCTGTCCCCTGAGCAACACGATCAGCACCACGAGCCCCCCTACCGTTCGCACTACTGCATCACCAGTGGTGTGCTCGATCGGCTATTTCGCCTGCGCCGCTCCTGGTGATGCCGCTCACCCCAGCTGAGCTCTCGCGAGCGCGACTCGGCACGGCCGCAGCTCTCGGTTTCGTACTCTCGATGGCTGTGGCGATCGTTCTCTACCCGGTCGACGCGAGCGGCCGCGGCTACGACTTCTTTGCTCACTACTGGTGCGACTTGTTCGATCCCGTTTCGGAGTCGGGCATGATCAATCCGGCACGCTGGTGGGCCGTTCTGGGCATGGTGGCGCTCGGGCTCGGTCTGGCTTCGTCGTTCTGGTCGTTGCGCAGCGAGCTCCGGGGCAGCGTGACGGCGCTGGGGTTGCTTGGCTCTTTCGGGGTGGCCGCGGTTCCGGTCGTCACCGCGCTCGGGCTGCTCGACTTGCACCTCGCCCTCATTCTCTGCACCGGTCCTGCGGGCCTGCTGGGGCTTGTGCTGGGCATTGCGCTGCAGAAACGGCGAGGCGCGCTCGCGGCCGCTCGTTCGGGCTACGTGCTCCTGGCCCTTGGCGCATGGAACTTCGTTCAATATGCCCGTCAAGCGGTGGGTGGCGCGGAGCGCTGGTCGGGCCTGCCCGCCGTCCAGAAGGCGGCCACCCTGGCCCTGCTCGTCTGGCTCTGGGTCGGCTTGTGGCTGCCGACACAGCGCCATGTAGGGAAGTGAAGTCGCGCAAAACGGGCCCGAGCGGCGCTTGGACTCTGGTTTGTTGGACGGGACCGCGTGTAACCTGGGGCCGATGATCCCTCAAGAGATCGAGGACGCGCTGGCCCAAGGTCGAGTCCAGGAACTGGCTCCCTGGCTTGCCGACGATCGTGCGGGTTCGCTGCTCCAGTGGTGTGCGCAGAACGTCGCGCGGGGCAACGTTGCCATGTCCGAACTCTTGGGTCGCGCAGTTCAGGAACCTCGCCTGATCGACGAAGCGCGAAATGTGGCGCGCGATCGCATCGTGCAGGGTCCACTGGTCGATGCCCTCTGTTGCGCGCCGCTCTTGGGTTCGGGCGACGAGCTGCTCTTGCCGCAGAATCAGGAAGCGCGAGCGCGCCTGGAGATCTTGATCTGGGAAGCAGGTGCGAGCGCCCTGCAAGTGCCGGAACTCGGGCGTTGGGTTTGGGGCTCGAGCCAGACTTTCGACGCAGTCGTTGCCGAGCCAGCGCGAGGCTCGCTCCGCGGACGCGTGCTTGCGGCGCGCTGCATCGAAATCAGCGTGCGAGGCATGCCGCCGCGGGTTGATCAGCAATTGCTCGGCCGCACACTGCAAATCCTGCAGCCGCTGCTCTTGCATCCGGAACCGCTCGTTTCTACGCACGCGGCGCGCGCGCTGGGTCTCTTGGCCGGCACGGTCGAGCACCTGGAAGGCATGCTGCTCGATTGGCTGGGCGGCGAGTCGTTGGTCTTGCGTCAACGGGCCATGACCGCGTTCGCCACGCTCCCCGCGCAGCGCCTGCGCATGCTGGGCCACGAGCTGGGTGCCGTACTCGAAAGTCCGGAGACCGAGGATTGGTCGTTGGCGGCAGCAGCGGCGGGCACTCCATATCTGTTTCGAGGCGCGCGTGAGCGTTGGGACAGCCTGGCTGCCCGCATCCTCAAGGGTGGCGGCGGGGCCGTCGCGGCGCGCGAACTGGCGCGTGGCCTGGGCACTTTGTGGCGCGGCTCATTCAACCACGATGAGATTCGCGGACCGCTCAGCGAACTGCGCCAACTGGCGCGCCATGCGCGTACCGACTCGGTCGAGGAATGGCGCGACTGGTTGGCCGTCATCGCCGCAACTGATCCGGTGGACGGCGCCGAACGCGATCCGTTGGACCTCGAGCTGGGCCTCGAAAATCTGGTGCATTTGGCAGCGCAGTACGACGACGAGGAGGCCGATGCGCGTGCCGCTCGCTTCGCCGAAAGCCTCTCGCGCACCTTCGAAGAGGCGCGCCGAATCACGCTTGGCACAGGCTCGCTCCGCCATCGCGCATCTGGGATGAACGCGCTGGAAGGCTGCGCCCGTTCGATGGCCTTGCGCCTGTGGGGACCGCAGCTTGCAACGCACCCCCGCGGCGAGGCCGTACCCGAACCCGAACTCGGCGAGACCTGGCAGATGATGGCGCGCTCGCCCACGGAGTTGCTCGACGTCATTCGCGAGCGCCGCCAGGCTGGCCAAGAACGAGCGACCGATCTGGTCGCGCTCGAAGTGCTGGCCGTTCGGCTCGGCGGCTACGCGCTCGACGCCTGTGGCGACGACACCGAGCTGGGACCCGGCCGCGGCCCGACCGCTCACGACACCTGTCGTTGGCTCAGCAAGCTCGAGGGCGTGGCGGACGGATCGCGTGAACTGCCAGCGCCGCTCCGCACGGCGCTCAGCTCGGTGTTCTGGCGCTTGGTCGATACGACGCGTGGCACGGCCCTCGGCGAAGTCGACGATGTCGAATGGCTGGGCCCGTTTGCGGCCTGGTGGGCGCTGGTCATCGATCGACCCGCCATGCTGCAACAGCTGGCTACCGCGCTGCCGATGATCCGTGAAGGCGCGCTGGAGCGCTGCTGCGAGCTGGCTGACGCCATCCGCACGGCAGTCGCCTCCGGTGAACCCGGCGGCAAGTGGGGACCGGGAGCCGAGCGCTCGCTCGCCGAACTCCACGCCTCTGGCACCGAACTAGCAGCGTCGCTCGCGGGTCTGGCGGCGGCGCTCTCGAGCTTCGACGGCTCATCGGGGCGCACACCCGAGCTGGAGGCTTTGTGCCTCAATCTGGTGCTCGGCGCCGAGCGGCTCCAAGACGCCCTAGCCGATCCGGTCAAGGCGCTTCATCCGGCAGTCGCCTTTGGCGAAGACTCGCTGTCGCGCGCCACGACCGAGAACGCCCCGCGCATCGCAGCCCTGGTCACCCGCGCGATTCGCGCCCGCGAGCTTTCGATGCTCGACGTCTGGTTCACCTCGCTCGGACCGGTCGCCTCGGCGCTGGTCGAAGGTGCAGTGCGCGAAGCTACGTTGCGCACCCCGCCTCCGCCGCCCAGCCGCAAGAAGCTCGAGCCGGAGACGATCGAGGGCTACGAGCTCGTCAAACCTCTGGGCGAAGGCGGCATCGGCAAGGTCTGGCTCGTGCGCAAACCCGGAGCCGATCGCTTGTTCGTGCTCAAGATCCCCAAGGTCGAAGCCTTGGCTTCTGCCAGCGACACCGAGCGCGCGGGCATTCTCGAGTCGTTCGTCGAGGAGGCCAAGGCCCTTGCCGGTCTCTACCACCCCAACGTCGCCAACATCATCGATCGCGGGGTTTCCAAAGAAGTCCCGTTCTTGGTGCTCGAGCTGCTGATTGGCGCGGATCTCCAGCAGTACGCGGCGGGCGGCTTGTTCAGCTTGTTCGAGCTGCGGCAGATCGTGTTGGACTCGTGCGCGGGGCTCGCGGCCTTGCACGGCGCGGGCCTGGTCCATCGCGACATCAAGCCAGCCAACATTTGGCTGCGACTGCCGCTTGCTGGTGGCGAACGCTTCGACCCCCACAACCACCGAGATCCGGCCGTCACGCGGCCGCTCTCGGCCGTCGTCATCGACTTTGGCATGGTGCG
>JBBQHO010000226.1:0-5727 GCA_038324055.1 Polyangiales bacterium
TTCTCGTTTGGCTGAACAAGCAGCCGTTTCAGAAGCTCGAAGGCACGCGTGCATCGGCGTTCGAGCGGCTCGACAAGCCGGCTATGAAGCCGCTCCCCGCGGTACGCTACGAGCTTGCGGAGCGCCGCAAGGCACGAGTCATTTCAAGGTGAGCGCGCTCAGTTTACTCATGGTCGCATGTTCCGGTGACGGCGGCGGACCCGTCACCGGCAGCGGCGGGGCAGCCTCGGGCGGAGCGTCGGCTGGTACCGGTGGTGCTGCTTCGGGCGGCGCGGCCTCGGGTGGCGCGCCCAACGCGACAGGTGGCGGCGACGGCACGGGTGGCTGGCCGGAAGGCGTAATTCCCATGGGCAACGCCCCTGTGCGGAGCGCCGGTTGCGGCAAGCCCACCACCTTGACGACCAAGGAGTACACGATCTCCAGCTCGGGCCAAAACCGCGTCTACTACGTCGATATGCCCAGCAACTACGACATGAACAAGCCCTATCGCCTGTTCTACACGTCACACTGGATCGACAGCAGATGGCAGGATGTCGAGGGGCAGGACTTCTACTTTCTCAAACCCGAGCTCGAAGCCGACGGAGAGCAGGCCATCTTCGTGGCTCCCTCTTCTGACGGTGCCACCTGGCAAGAGAAGGACCACGCGCTGTTCGATGACATCATGGCGCTCATCCACGAAAGCGTCTGCTACGACACGACTCGCGTGTTCGCGACGGGCTTCAGTTTCGGAGGAATGATCACCTACTCGTTGTCCACGAACCATCAGGCGGTGATCCGCGCGGCCGTGGGCATCGCCCCAGCCAACTACAACATCTGGTTGCCTCAGAAGACACGTGAGCCCATTGCTTGGATGCAGACGACGGGCATGAACGACGACCGTTGCCCCTGGGTGGACAACGAAGAGGAGCAGAAAGGGGCCAAGTTCCTTGCCATCGAGAAAGCCCAAGACAACGGCTGCACGATGCCAAACAGCATCCCGACTTCGAGCGGCGGGTACAGCTGCTACGATTTCGCGGACTGCGATCCCGAGCATCCGACGCGGGTCTGCACCTTCGGCGGTGGGCACACGAACGTCGACGGCAATCCGAACTGGATCCCCATCGAGTCGTGGAACTTCTTCAAGCAGTTCTAACGGACGCTTTATCCGACATGCCCCGGGAACCTCCTCGGGGCTGCTGGAACGGTCAGGCCTCGGCGTACTCCTCGAGGAGCGAATTCATGCGATCCATGACGTCTTTCATCTGACGAGGCTCGGGAAGCAGGGTCACGCGAAAGTGGTCCTTGTAGGGCACGTTGAAGCTCGAGCCGGGGGCAATGAGCACATGCTTTTTCTCGAGCAGATCCAGGGCGAATGCCTGGTCGTCGAAGTCACCACGCAGCCGCTCCTTGTTGACGCGTAGGAACGCGTACATGGCGCCGCGCGGAGGCACCACCGTCAGCAAGGGGCTCTTGTCGATCGCCTCCAGGATCGCGCGGCGTGTCTCGAACAAACGACCGCCACTGCGCGTGAGATCGAAGATGGACTGACGGCCGCCGAGCGCGGTCTGCACGGCGAACTGACCCGGTACATTCGAACAGAGGCGCAGTGAAGCCAGCAGCTCGACGGCCTGGAGATAGTCCTTGGCGTGGGCACGCTCGCCGGAAAAGGAGACCCAGCCGACCCTCAAACCACAAGCGCGGTAGATTTTGGAGAGGCCGCTGAAGGTCGCGCACAAGGTCTGACGGGCCAAAGTCGCCATCGGCACGTACTCGGCGCCCTCATAGAGCATCTCGTCGTAGATTTCGTCTGCGCAGAGCACGAGGTGATGCTCTTCGGCAATGCGCGCCAGCGCCGTGAGCACGTCCTTTGGGTACACGGCGCCCGTGGGATTGTTGGGGTTGATCACGACAAGCGCTCGCGTGCGTGGCGTAATGAGGGCCCGCACTTCATCCGGATCGGGAACGAAGCCTTGGCCCGGACGGCACGGGTAGTGCACGGCCTTGGCGCCATGGATGACGACGGACGCGGTCCACAGCGGATAGTCGGGGCTCGGCACCAGCACTTCGTCTCCTGGATTGAGGAGCGCGCGCATGGTCATCATGATGAGCTCGGAGACGCCGTTGCCGATGAAGACATCTTCGGCCGTCACCTCCATCACGCCCCGGTTTTGCTGTTGCATCACCACGGCCTCCCGCGCTGGAAAGATGCCCTTCTGGTGGGAGTAGGGATCAGCTTGATGCAGGTTCTGCACGATCGCGACCCGCATCGTGTCGGGCATACGGAAGCCAAACGCACCGGGGTTCCCGATGTTGAGCTTTACGATGTCGTAGCCCTCCCGTTCGAGCTCTTCGGCACGACGTGCGAGTGCTCCACGGATCTCGTACTTGACGTCGTGGAGGTGCTCTGAGGCGCGGAGCAGGGGCATCGTCATGGGCTGCTCGTGCTCACGTTCTGCCGCTTGTGCCAGAGCCAATACGACGTAAATACGACGCCTACGACCACCACCATGAGCAGCAGGGCTGGTTCAAAACCGCTGACCATCAGCGCGGAATAGATCGCGCCGACTAGGTCGAAGACGATCCCAGCGTAGGCCCATTCCTTGAGGCGGTCGAAGTACGGCAGCACGATCACAATGCAGGCGGACAGCTTTGCTACACCCAAAAAGGGGAGCAGATACTCCGGGTACCCAAGGAGCTTGAAGACCTCGATCCAGTCGGGCGTCTTCATGATGTTCATGACCGCGCCGGGGAGCATGAAAAACAGGATGAGACCGGTGGTGATCCAGTAGAAGACGTCGAGCTTTTTCATGGTCACGGCGTCCATGCCACATTTTGACCTGGCTCGTCCAACGCGCGCGAGTGAAGTCATCCCGCGTTCGCCCTCGACGCGCGCACGGACACGAACTCCATTCAACCATTTGGTTGACAATCTGAGACGCGGCTCTATATTCAACCAAATGGGTGAATTAAATCCCGCTCTGGATGCCGTTTTTCGCGCGCTTGGTGACCCGACGCGTCGTCGAATGCTGCGGAGCCTGTCCCACAGCGAGCTCACAGTCAGTGAGCTCGCTCAACCCTTCGACATGTCGCTGGCCGCCGCCTCCAAGCACATCAAGGCACTCGAAGGCGCAGGTCTGATCCGACGCGAAGTCCGCGGCCGCACGCATGTGTGTCGCCTCGAGCCTGCGCCGCTGGCACAAGCGCACGACTGGCTCGGCTTCTACGAGCGCTTCTGGATGAGTCGCCTCGACGTGCTCGAACAGCTGCTGCGCGAAGACGACGCCAAGTCTGCCGCGAGCTCCAAGCGCGCCTCCAAGCCGAAGGCAGGCGCGCGCCCCCCACTCAAATCCAAACGCTGACCCCATCACAAAGGACCACCAATGACCCAGCTTGCCACCACCTCCACCTACGGCGCACTCCAGGGCGACGTCCTCACCATCCAGCGCCTGCTGCCCGGGCCCATCGAACGCATCTGGGCCTACCTCACCGACAGCGAACTACGCCGCAAATGGCTGGCGGCGGGCGCCCTAGAGCCGAAAGCTGGCAGTTCGTTCGAGTTCGTTTGGCGCAACGACGAGCTGACGGACCCGCCAGGAATGAGGCCACCCGGCTTCGACGAGGAACACCGCATGGTCGGCCGAGTGCTGGAGATCGAGGCTCCCCGTCGACTGCTGATCAGCTGGGGGGCGGCCAGCGACGTGCTCTTCGAGCTGACGGCAGAAGACGATCAGGTGCGCCTCACTATCGTGCACCGCCGCGCGCCCTCTCGCGACGTCCTCCTCAACGTCTCCGCCGGCTGGCACGCGCACCTCGACGTCCTCGTTGCGCTCGTCACCGAGACCCAACCCGCACCCCACTGGGACCTCTTCTCGCGCCTGCGCGTGGAGTATGACCAGCGCCTTCCGGCCTGAGCACGAACGAACCGACGGGAGGGGCGCCGCTCCTAATGCGTAGGGGCAACAAGCATGTGGTTGGATCGAAGTGCGGGCTCGGACGGAACCTGCGATGCAATTTGCGGCGAACCACCGTAGCGCGGCAGCTTGCTTCCGATGCGCCAGATGTAGCGACCCCGCACGTAGACCACCTGACCATCTGGCGACGTTTCGAGGTCGGTGACTTGCTGGCTGTCGAGGACTAAAGCCATCGGTTGAACGGGGTCGAACCGCTCGAAGTGGCGACTCGGACCGCGTATGCCGCACGGGGGCGCCGCCCAACTCTACTTGGGCCTGTACATCGCGGACTGTTCGAGCCAACTACCTGCCGCACGAGCGCTTGTTCGACGGCGCCTGGCAGACGTTCACGGAAGCTGGGTGAAGGCTGAGGCGCCCTATTTGTGCGCCGCTTTTACGTCGGCCGTCATAGAAACCAAATTCTGTGATGAACATCTCGGCCACCCTTGAAGGGCAGAATTCTCGCTGGCGGCGGTCCGAGAAACGCCCAGCAGGCCAGATGGAATGGGTCAAGTCTTTCGTCGACTGGTACAACACGCGGCACCTGCACAGCGCGGCTGGCTTCGTGTCGCCGACGCAGCGGCACGAGGGGCGAGACAACGCCATCTTGGCTCAGCGTCGAGAGGTCTACGTGGCCGCCCGTCGCCGCAACCCGACACGTTGGAGTCGAGGGACTCGGAGCTGGTCGGCGCCCGAGGCGGTCATCCTAAACCCGACCAAACAAACCAAGATATCACAACTGCTCGCGGATCACGCCGCGTGATGTTTCAGGCGGCAACTATCTTGACGATCGCCGGATCCGTGCAACAGGCACTCAATATAGGCGGCACGACCCGCACCAAAGCACGCATTGGGAGGGCTGCCGTCCGCTAGACAGGAGCCTATCACGAAGCGCTCATACGCTTCGCAATCCGTTCCGCTCCAGGAGGCTGACGTCCGGCATCACTGCACGATTTCAACGCGCGGTGCGACTAGCAAACTGGCAAGAACATCCACGCTTATTCGCTGGGAAGGCTTTTGTTCGAACTGCCATCGAGGGGAATGATACCATCCAAAGGTCGTCCGCCAGTTGAGTACGCCCGACCTACGCACAATAAGACCTCGGCGCCCGACAGGGCGACGTCGCCCCCATTCTCGACAGAAGCAATCAAGGATTCGATGCTCGCCGCCAACTCAACTTTGTTTGCTTTCCGAAAGTACAGGACGGAATGCGCAAGTGCTTCAAGTACACTCGCTCTCTCAAGCTTCGCTATTTCCCCTGTGCGACACATGTGAGCTACGCCGACCGTCGGTGCCAGCGCCTTCGCAAGGTCCTCAGCGCGACCCTTGGCCTCTCCTTGAGAACTCATTGTTCACACGCTAGCCCATCATCGATATCGCAAATCGGAGCGCTCTGTCCTCCCCAAGAATAGATCAGGACGACGGCGTAGCCATTCGTGTCCCCCCGACCATTGTGGCACGTGTAAGTACAGTACCCATCCACGCGAGCCGGAGCCTCGCCCCGGTCATGTGTTTTCGGCATGGCTTTCTTGTCCTCGGCCACCCTGGCTACGGTACAACAAACCCGATTTGGGCGCCGTCTCACAAGTTATTGGCACGGGGGGCTCTCGTCCGCCCACAAACCGGGGGAGCTTCAGACTCGCCATTTTTCGCAATAGTACCGGCTGCTTCTCCACCAGTCACCCAGAAAACGGGTCAAATTGCAGGAGCCGCAAACACTAGGCCAAGGGACAGCCATAAGACCCCGCTAAGTCCTATAAGAAGGGCAGCGATCCCTGAGTTCTTGACGCTCATCGCT
>JBBQHO010000227.1:0-5696 GCA_038324055.1 Polyangiales bacterium
GTCGTTGTCCGGCGGGGCGGGAGCGGGAGCGGCCTCGGGGTTGGCGCCTGCCGTGTGCGCGGTCGGCTGGCCCGCGAGTAGCTTGCGGATCCGTTCGCTGTCGTAGGACGCGCTTTTTTGCAAGCGGACAATCGGTTCGACGAGCGAGGGGAATTCGCCGTACTCCAGGGCTTCATCGTAGTAGCGCAGCGCTTCTTCGGGCTTGCCGGAGCGCTCGAACACGAAGCCGGCCAAGTAGCTGCCCGGTGCGAGCATGGCGACGGCAGCATTCTCCGACTCGCGCACGTACTTCTGCATGATGGCCAAGCGCCGGGCTTCGACACGCGCGCCGTTCAAGTCGTGGCGCGCCAGGTAGTTGACCATGTTGACGGTGTTGACGAGCAGCTTCTCGTACGGCGGCGCCTTGTAGGGTCCGACGTCGTCGGAGAATAGGTCCTTGCCGATGTCGTCGACTGCGCCGCGCGAAAAATCGAGCATCTCGATCTGCTTGTCGGACAGCTCGAGATCACGCGACGACGTCTGATAGTCCTCGAGCTGCTGCAAGATCATCGAGCGATCGAGGATCAACAGCGAGGTGTCGCCGCTGGTGTCGTCGGGCAAGTCCTTGCCTGTCGCGACCCCGAGTGCCTCGTTGTAGAGACTCAGGGCCTCTTGGGGTTGCGCCGCATCGAGCGCTGCTCGCGCCTCGAGCGTCTTGGCGGAGTGTCCCGCGCAACCACTGGACAAGGCCAAGCACCACAACGCCAGCCATGCGTGACGCACGCTTCGCGATCCGGCCTCACGCGCGCGCATCGTGCGTCAGTTTCCGATGATCGCCTTGGTCAACGCAGCCTTGTTCTGGAACAAGATCTGGCCCGTCTCGACCTCCAGCACCTGCATGAACATATAGTACTGCACGCGGCGTTCACCGTTCATGATCTCGTCGGTCGTGAAGACCTTGCCGGTGATGATGTAGCGAGCGCCGAGTTGCTTGCCCCATTGCGAGGCTTGTCCCTGATCAAAGCCGTCGCCTTGTTGCTTCTTGATCTCGGCCATCAGGCTTTGCTGTTGCTCGAGGCTGATCACGGTCACGTGGCCGGCGTTGATCAAGGTCGTCTCGACGTCGCTGATCAGAGCATCGAGCGCGCTGTCGATGTGTTCGCTGGTTTCGTTCTTGAAGGGCAGCACGCTGAGCTTGGGCTGACTCTCGGTCTCCCAACGCTTGACCGCCGCCGAGGTCTCCAGTGCCGACATGTTCTCGGACAGCAGCTTCTGCAAGTCGCGTCGATCGAGGCCCGTACCCATGGCTTGGTCGTCCAGACCTTCGACCTCGTCACCGCGAACGGCCCTGGGGTTGCTGCAGCCAGCGATCGCGAGGCAGGAGAGGGTCAACGAGAACAGAGCAGTCGAGTGCTTACGCAACATGGGAAATCCTTTCGAAGAGGCGGCATCGGAGTGTGCCCAAGCTCGCGCCCAGAGCAAGAGCGAAGCTCGAGCCCCGCGCGGGGCGCAGAGACACCCCGGCTTCCCTACGCGGGCATGGGGCATGCCCTTCCCTCCACCGGCACTTTCAGCGACGGACTGGGATGATCTGCACGCGGCGATCGTCGCCTTCGCCGTCGCTTTTGGTGATCACGCCTTCGAACTTGGCCAGAGCCATGTGCACGACGCGGCGATCGCGTGGATTCATCGGCTCGAAGGTGATGATCTTGCCCAGTTCGAGGGCCTGGCGCCCGAGCTTGCGGGCCATCGACGCCAGGTTCTCGTCCCGACGGCCGCGGTAGCCTTCCGCGTCCACCAAGATATGGCGCTTCTCTTCACCGGGGCGGTTCACGACGCGGTGCGTCAGAAATTGCAGAGCCTGCAGGACTTGGCCCTTCTTGCCGATAATGCGGCCCGAATCGCGGCCGACGATTTCGATACTGATTTCGTCGGGACTGTCGGCGCTGGGACGGCAGAGGTGAACAGTGCAGTCCATCTCCATGTCCTCGATGACGTGGGTCACGAATTCCAAAGCGAGCGTCATCTTGTCGTCGCTGGATTCGATGACTTCGCCGCGCAAACCATTTTTGCCGCCGGCCTTGTCTTGGTTCTCGTCGAAGTCGTCCGCGTCGTCCGCGTTCACCGAGAGATTGGAAGCGAGTTCTTGATCGGTCATTGGGGCTCACCCTTGTCTTTTGTGGAGCGGAGTCGTCGTACTTTTTGGCGAACTCCGAAGGTCCTGGTTGATGTGGCGCGGCGCGCTCACGAGCTTCTGGGGGACTTTTTGTCCGAACCACGCAAACTCGGTTCCGCGACGCTCACGCCGTCGGTTTCGATGACGCCGTCCGGGCTGGTCTTGACCGAGCGCTTGGCTTGGGCCTCGACCACGCGCTGCTGGACGATGCCGAGCAAGCTGTTGGTGAACATGTAGACGCCCAACCCGGCGGGCAAGAACAGCATGAACACGGTGAACATACCGGGCATCATGTACATCATCATCTTCTGTTGCGCGGGATCGCCACCCTGCATGGGGGTCAGCTTCTGCTGGACGAAGAACACGGCACCGATCACGAACGGTAGAATGTAGTACGGATCCGATTCCGACAAATCGGGGAACCAGAGGAACGGAATATTGTAGAGTTCCACGGCGGTTTGAAGCGTCGTGTAGAGCGCGAACCAGACCGGCATCGAGGCTAGCTGCGGCAGGCAACCGCGCATCGGGTTGGCGCCGTGCTTCTTCCACAAGGCCATCTGCGCCAGGCCTTTGGCCTGCGGGTCGTCCTTGTACTTCTCGTTGAGCTTGTCCATCTCCGGCTTCAGCTCCCGCATCTTGATCATGTTCTTGATCGACGGGACCGACAGCGGGAACAACAGCACGCGCGCGGTGATGGTCAGAATGACGATGGCGACGCCCCAGTTGGGAATGACGCCGTAGACTTTGAGCAAGAAGGCGACCAGCACCTTGGCGATGATCGAGAAAAATCCCAGATCGATGACCGGGTCGAAGCGGTCGCCCGAAGCCGTCAGAGCCTTGCGCTCTTTGGGGCCGATGAAGGCCTTGAACTGGTACGTCTCGGTCTTGCCTGCAGCGAGCAGGCGGGGCGCGTAGAGCAGCCGTGCCTTGTAGAGCGCTGCGGCCTGCGGGTCGCTACCCTTGGTGCCGGCGGCGCGGTTCCAGCGCTCTTCGACTTGCAGCTGGCAAATGGGATTCGTGGGGCCCGCTTCGGGGGCGATGGCGTTGGTGAAGTAGGCGTTCGAGACTGCGATGAGCGAGGCCTCGCCGGCTGGCTCTGACCAATCTCCGGCGTTGTGTGCCGACTTCACGAAGCGCTTCTCGTCGGAAAAATCGCCGGGGGCGAAATCGTCGACGCCTTCGCGGCGAGCATCGCCGTTCGTTCCGAAGCACTCGACCCGCGTCGTCAGCGGATTGGTGCGGAACATCTTGCTCTCGACCTGAGCGTTCGTCAGGTAGGCCGTCGTGCTGGTCTCGAGTTCGTACTCGCGCGGGACACTATCGACGTTCTTTACCTCCAGCGCGACCTGGAGACCGTAGGGCGCGCCCTGGGCTACGCTAAAGGTCTTCTTGATGAGCGCGCGCGAGTCCTGGTACTCGAATGTGCAACTGGTCTTGGTGGACGCCGTCAGCGCATAATCTTGGATGTCGACCGCGACGAGCGCGGTCTCGGCGTTTGGCTTGTTGCTCGTGGGACGCAGCCCCGTGTAGAGCGGGCTGAGCTGCGGATGATCGGGAGTCGTCACCAGGTCCAGCGCGATGTCGTGCTTCCTGTATTTGGCGGCAAGCGGCTCCAAGTGCTTGAGCACCGCACCGCGCGACGACAACTGAGCGCGAAATTCTGGCGTCCATAGGTCGCAGAGTTGCTCGGTCGGTCGCGGATCCGCCGGCTGCACGACGGTCTCGGGTTGCACCGGCTGGAACTCGGCCTTGTCGCCGCCGAAGCGCGAGAAGCCAAAGTAGATCAAAGCGAACAGTGCGATGAAGACGAGGATGCGTGAGCCGCGTTCCATGGTCGGGAAGTCTTTGGTGAGAGTGGCCGACAGTAGCCGTGGGCTCGATGTCGGAAGAGGGGAGTGTGCCGTCCAGTCAGCGGGCGACGGCCGGGGGCGGGGGATCCTCGCCGCCGGGATTGAAGGGGTGGCAGCGCGAGATCCGCCGCACGGCGAGCCAGCTACCGCGGAGCGGGCCGTGCGTCGAGAGGCAGGCGACCGCGTAGTGCGAGCAGCTGGGCGAGAAACGACAGTTCTGTCCCAGAAGCGGCGAGATGACGCTCTGGTAGATGCGGATCAAACCGATCAAAAAGGCCGTAAAGCCACGCGATAGCAGCGCAAAGCATGCCTTCATGGCGAGCCCTGCTTCGCCAAACGCGAGTTCGCGGCCAGCGCTGCCGCCGCTTTTTCGATCTTGGGGCGTTCACGCTGCCATTCGCGCTCGACATCGAGCGCACTCAGCAGCGCTTCGTCGCGTCGACAGATCACGATCACGTCGAAGCCCGGCGGCAGGAAGGCCTCGGTGCGACGAAAGGCCTCGCGCACGATGCGCTTCATGCGATTGCGCCTGACCGCATTGCCCAGCTTGCGCGACGCCGTGATACCAAGGCGCGCGCCGATCGAGGCAGAAGTCGAACGCGCAATCACCAGAATGAAGTGCGGGCAGGTGACTCGGCGGCCTTCGCGCTGAGCCAGCTCGAACTCGGGTCGCTTGCGAACCCTTCGAGCGCGACTCAGCCGCATGGCTCGCCGTTCACTTCTGGTAAGCGGTCACGGCCAAACGCCAACGACCGCGCTGCCGACGGTTCTTGAGAACCTTCTTGCCGCCCTTGGTGCTGTTGCGCTTGCGGAAACCATGGGTGCGGAGACGGCTCGTGTTGCTGGGCTGAAAAGTACGCTTGGACATGTCGGGGGTCTCCGGGGGAGCTCGCGCTCCGGGGGGAGCTTTGAAGATTTTCCGCTCGAGAGGCCGCTCGGGCTCCGAAGGGGCGGGGAGTCAGCCATGAGGCCCCAGGTTCGTCAAGGTCTATTGGTTGAGGCTGAGCCAAATCTGTTGCTCGCCGGCCGGGGCCGTGATAGTGCGCGTTTCCCATGCGCGACAACATCCGTCTCGTTTCCACCGGCGGCACCGGCTTCACGTACTACACGACCAAGAACAAGCGAACCCAGCAGGGTAAGCTCGAGTTCAAGAAGTACGATCCCGTGCTGCGTCAGCACGTCGTCTTCAAAGAGCAGAAGATGCCTCCTCACTCCAAGTGAGCTGAGCGGCGTCATTTCGCGTTCTTTCGGTCGAACAGGCCTGCGTTGCTCTGGGGAGCGCGTGGGCCGTTCTCGTTTTGTCTGTTCGGTGCCGGCTGTGCTTTTAGGTGCCTGCTGTCGATTTCGCGTCTGTGCAGTGTCAGCGGCCGACCACGGAAAAAAGAACAACCGTTCTTTTTTTAAGAGATAGAGACGAACGGTCGTGCTAATTGCCGATCGTGACGAAAGCCGCGACAACCAAGGAACGCATCCTCAGGCGGGCGGTGCAGGTGGGCTCGATGGTCGGCCTCGAGGGCCTGACCATCGGCCGATTGGCCGAAGAGCTGCGCCTCTCCAAGAGCGGCCTCTACGCCCATTTCGAGTCGAAAGAGGAACTGCAGGTCGAGGTCATCCGGAGCGCCGCTGACGAATTCGTCGAACGCGTAGTGCGGCCGGCTATCGCCGAGGCGCGTGGCGAACCGCGGGTCGTT
>JBBQHO010000228.1:0-5651 GCA_038324055.1 Polyangiales bacterium
ATGGTCGTATCGGCGAGAGCCTTGCCTGTCTGATTCAGATCGTCGACGACGTACGCGACATCTTCGGCAAAGATTTCAGTCCCGACCTGGCGGACAGAAAGGTCACCTACCCTCTGGCTTGTTTTCGGCAAACGGCCAGCACGTCCCAAAGGCTCGAGCTCTCGGAGCTTCTTTCGTCCGCGCCCGTTCCACTCGCCGAGGTTCGCCGCTTGCTGCACGAGAGCGCAGCCATCGACCAGTGCGCCACGGATCTCGAACGAATCAGAGTGTCCATTCATCGCGAGATCGCGTCGCTGACCACGCCAGCACCCGAGCAGCGCATCTTGCTCGAAATCGTCGACGCGGTGGCAGGCGCCATTTACGAGGTCGAGCCTCTGAGCGAAACCGCTGCTCTGTGGCAGCCGCGCGGAGGCTTTCATGATCATGTTCGAGATGCAGCGCGAGCTTTTCATGCAGAGCTAGCGCAGGTCGGAGCCCCGCCCGCGCCCCGCCTCGAGCCGTGGCATCAGCCGTTTTGCCTGTTCGACCCCGAGCGAGGCGTCATCCGTTATCCGGACGTCGAGGGTCTGCCAAGCGAGGTGTTGCCGTTTCACGCGCAGCTCTGGGGTGTGAGCGACAGGGAGGCAGCGCACCTCTGGTGGACCATTGCACCGACGTTGATTGCGCACGAGATGTTCCACGTGTGGCGACACGACCTCGGTCTGTTGACGGACGACGCCTGGCACGAAGAGTACGTCGCCAATCGACTCGCCGTTGCTTTCGCGAAGAGATATCGAACCGCCGAGCTCAATCGAGTCGCAGATTTGGCCGCGCGGGTGGTCAGCGACCAGAGCACGCTGCTCGACGAGCAGGCTCACGCGATGTTGCGGCGGAGCCGCGTCGCCTCGGGGCATCAGCGCTACGGCGTGTCACTGCCCACGGCAGCAGTCATGCACTGGCAGATGGTGCTCGAGTTCATCGCAGAAGGCCCGGACTTGGGAGCCGAACTCGATCGATTTCTCTCCGTTCGTGACCAAGTCACGGCCGCCGAATAGTTAGAACTCTCACCCCACCGGAGCGATCTCGTCGATGCGAGCGAGTTCTTGGGCCGAAAACTCTGGAGCATCCAGGGCACCCAGAACATCGTCGATCTGCGAGACACGGCTCGCGCCGATCAGGGCGGAGGTGACCGTCGGATCACGCAGCGTCCAGGCCACGGCCATCTGCGCCAACGTTTGACCGCGCTCTTGGGCCAGTTCTCCCAAGGCACGCACCTGCGCAAGAGTCTTGTCGCTCACTTGCTCACGCTGCAAGAAGCCGTGCGGCTTGGCTGCGCGCGAGTCGGCGGGGATGTCTGTCAGATAGCGATTGGTCAACAGACCTTGGGCGAGCGGCGAGAAGACAATGCAACCCACGCCGTTCTTTGCCAGCGTTGGCACCAAGCGCGGCTCGATCCAGCGATTGAGGATGCTGTACGAGGGCTGGTGGATCAGGCAGGGAGTACCTAGATTTTTCAGCACGCCCAGCGCGCGTTCAGTTTGGTCGGCGTTGTACGAGGAAATGCCCACGTACAGCGCCTTCCCGCTCCGCACGATTTGATCCAGAGCACCCATGGTCTCCTCCAGCGGCGTCTCGGGATCGGGGCGGTGGTGGTAGAAAATGTCGACGTAGTCGAGCCCGAGGCGGCGGAGGCTCTGGTCCAGGCTGGCGATCAGATATTTGCGCGAACCGAAGTCGCCATACGGCCCAGGCCACATACCCCAGCCGGCTTTGGTCGAGACGACCAGTTCGTCGCGGTGAGCGCCAAATTCTCTCTTGAGCACACGCCCGAACGTTTCTTCGGCGCTGCCGGCAGGCGGGCCGTAGTTGTTGGCCAAGTCAAAATGGGTGATGCCGCGATCGAAGCTGCGCGTCAGCATGGCGACCGCCGTCTCATAGGCGTCGACGCCGCCGAAATTGTGCCAGAGCCCCAGCGAGATCTTGGGCAGCTTGAGGCCGCTCGTCCCCGTGCGTGCGTAGGGCATCGAGTCGTAGCGGTGGGGAGAGGCTTGGTAGGTCGTGTCGGCCATCGCGTGCGGAGCTTACACGCCTTTGTCCTGTGGTTCAGCGCCCCGAGAGAAAGCCGAAACGCTGGAAGAGCCACTCCGGCACTTCACGCACCACGCGCATGATCGGTCGCCAAAAGCCGGGCACGAACACATCCGCGCGCCCGCGATCCATGGCGCGGACGATTGCTCGGGCTACGTCCCCGGGCCGTGCGAACAAGGCCGTCTTTTCGTGATCGACCGTCATCGGCGTGTCGACGGGCCCCAGCTTGATGGTCGTCACGCTCACGCCCGTGCCGTAGAGGCGACTCCGCAGTCCTTGCAGGTAAAGGCTTAGAGCGCCCTTGGCCGCGCCGTACGTGTAGTTGCGCGGTCGACCCCGCTCGCCGGCCACGGAAGTGATGACGCAGAGTTTGCCGTGTCCCTGTGCTTCCAGATGGTTGGCCAGCGGCACCAGCAGAGCAACGACGCTGACAAAATTGACCTGAATGGAGCGTTCGGCTTCCGAGAAGGAGCGCTCGGTTTTCAGCTGATCGCTGAGCTCACCATGCGCGATCAGCACGCGGTCGATGCCACCCAACGTGGCGAGCCAAGTGGCAACGTCGAGCGCGCTCGAATCCGAACGCGTAAAATCCGCGACGCTGGCCGTCACTTGAGCCTCGCCCAGACTCTCCAGCAGCGTCACCAATTTCGCTTCCGTGCGGCCCACCAAGTGCAGACGGTCGCCGCGCTGCGCGTAGAGGCGAGCCACTTCAGCGGCGATAGCCGAGGTGGCGCCCACAATCAGAATGCGTTCCAAGCCTCCCAGCTATCGCCCGTCCCGCGACGTGGCAAGACTGGCGCTCCTTCAACCGTTAGCCCTGCGCCTGGGCCCAGTGAAAAAGCGTGGGCGGAACCTTGGATGCGACCTCCTCGGGGAACACCGTGATATCATCCAACCCTCATGTCACCTTCGGTCACCTGGACCCCTGGCACCCCTGTGCAGCTCGTGGGGCGGCGCGTCGAGGTGCGCAGCGCCATCCCCGACGACGTGCCGAGTTACGTGAAATGGGCGAGTGACGAGCGGGTCTCGCAGTTCGTTTGGTCGCCGCCCGGCAAGCCCGAGATCGCTTGGCCCAGGATGGTCCAGGCGGCCGACAATCGCACGCGCTTCCTGTTCACGGTTATCCACCGGCGTGACCAGGTACCCGTCGGTTACTTTAAGCTGCTGGTCGAGCCCGAACGCGCAGTCATGGTGCCTACGATTGCCATTGGCGAGTCCCACTACCAAGGTGGAAAGCTCGCGTTCGAGATCTCGCAGCTCGTCTACGACTGGGCGTTTGCGCACTTGGATGTGCAAGCCATCGAGCGGCGCATCTACGCTGACAACGAACGCGTCTTGCACTTGGTTCAGAGTTCGGTCGGCGGCCGTGAGCTCAGCGGAGACGCCTACTCGTCAGCCGATCGCCCGGTCAGAATCTTCCGTACAGAGCGCGAGGACTGGGAGCAAGAGGCGCCGGCACTGGCGGCGCGAACCGCGGGTGAGCCTGATTTCTCTGTCCCGTGAGGGCCAATGAAAAAGGGCCGCCTCGCGGCGACCCTTCGTCTCTGACTTGGCCTTGGAATCAAAGCGCCGTGGGAGGGAGGACCTGTGTCAGCACGGGCTCACCATCGCAAGTGACCTTACGCTTGGGCGCTGCGCCGCTCTCTGCACATGCGCCCGGCTCGCTGGGGCACGAGACGCTCTCGCTGAACTGGAACGAGTAGGTATCGCACTCGTAATACGACGTCTCGCTGCTGCAGGTGTGCTCTCCAGGTAGGCAGTCGACAGGCGAGCAGCCGTTGAATGCGCCGTCGTAGTCGCTGCAGGCCGTCATGCCCTTGCAGTCGTAGTTCTGCGCCGTCAAGTTCGAGTAAGGAGCAAAGCCTTCGCACTGCGTGAACGACTTGTACTCTGTGCCTTCGCCGTCAGGCGTGCCGCAATAGCGGGTTTGCGCTGGCGTTTCGAAGAAAGCTTGCTGCCAATCGCAGTCTGGAACCGTGCACGCCGCCTGCGCGCCGGCCGGAAGTGCAGGCGGAGTAGGAGTCGGCAGGCCATTGTTTCCGGCGCCGAAGTACTGCATCAGCCAGCTGTGAGCGGACGTGCGGTAGGCGTTGACCGTCGCCTGATCGAGACCGCTATAGGTGCAGATGGAGTCGTAGTTTTCGTCGACAGACTCGGGGCATGGCGTGACCTCCCAGTGTTCACCATCTGTGCAGGTGTAAATCACACTGAAGTTGGGCTGTGCGCCTTCGGCGAAGACGCCACTGGGCAGATCGAGAGTCGTCTCGTCGCACTTGGTGGCGCCGACTGCGCAGACACTGCCGCGACAGACACCTTCGCTACAGGCGGTCTGGCCCGGGCATTCTTCGTCGGTCCACTTGCCCTTGTCCGAGCAGGTGCGCTGAGTGCCCGCGCCGTCGCACTCTGTCGCGCCGGGCATGCATTCGAGGCCGTCTTCGCGACCGCATGTGCCCTTGGAGCAGACGTTGCCGTCCTGGCAGGGGATTTCGACCCACGATTTCCCGTCCGCCGTACACACCCGCTGGACGCTGTCGCCCACGCACTCGGTGTCGCCGGGCTCGCACTGCCCCTTGCACTTGCCGTCGTCACAGACCTCGCCGCTGGCGCACGTGAACTCGACGGCGGCGCCGCCGTCGTCGGGGCAGATGCGGCCCGAGGCACTGGCGGTACACTCGCTGCCGCCGGGGATGTCACAGGTCTTGGAGGAATCGTCGCCGCCAGCTCCGCCGGCGTCGCTGTCGACCGAGCTGGTGCTGTCGCCGCAAGCGGCAAAAGAAAACGCGGCGCCGGCGCCGAGCAGAAGTTGAGCAATACGAAGGGGTAGTTTCATGATGGTTCTGTTCTGCTGAAGCACGAGCGCGGCCGAGTCCGTGCGAGGTGCCGTGCAGAAATTTCGAGAGATGGAGTATCTTCAGACAGCCCGTCCTTGTCACCAGAACGTTTGCCTATTCGTCACTTCACGCTCACTGGAATGCGGCGACGGCTGCTGGCCCAAAATGTCTGAGATTCAAGCCATTCCCGGCATCACAAGCGTGTTGCTCGGCCAAAAGCCCGAAGCGGCCGGCCAGTTGATTCGTCTGCTTTCGCGTACACAGACCGACACTCGCGAGCGCCGTGATGCCCAGCAGCTCGCGCAGCTCGACGGCTTGCTCCAGCACGCCCGCGCACACGTGCCGTTCTGGGCGGCGCGCCTCGCGAATCTGGGGCAGGGCGAGCTCGACTGGGAATCGTTTCGACGCATTCCAATTCTGACGCGCGCGGAACTGCAAGACAGCGGCTCAGCGCTCGAGGTGAAGAACCCGCCGCCTGCGCTCCGCATCACCGGCAAGGCGACGACTTCGGGTTCAACCGGTACACCTGTCACCACGCACGCCACTTGGGGTCTGGGCGTGCTCGCCCGTGCGCTCCAGTTGCGCTTTCAGCGTTGGCACGACTTCGATTTTGATGCGCCGTGCGCTTTCATCACCAGTCCCACGCCGCCGGGTGTTGCCGATCCACCAGAAGGAGGGACCGGGACGACGTGGGCCGCGCCACTGGGCACAGGCAAGAGCCACAACTTGAACCTGCTGGCTGCGACCGACGAG
>JBBQHO010000229.1:0-5632 GCA_038324055.1 Polyangiales bacterium
CTCGGTTTCGAGTCGCTGTCGCGCGGCGCGGCGCGCGTCGTCTTCGTCGAGAACGACAAGCCCGCACAGAAGGCCATCCTGCAGAATGCCGATGCGCTCGGCGTGCGCGAGCGTGTCGTGCTGATCGGCAGTTCGATCGAATCCTCCAAGAAGCTGATTCTGCGCTCCGCTCCGTTCGCGCTGATCCTGACGGATCCACCTTGGACCGCGATTGACGAGGCCGAGAGGCATTTGGCACGTTTGCTCGACGGCAGTCTGCTCACCGCGAACGGACGTTTGGTGGTCGGACATCCGCGCAAGCGTCCGTTGACACTGCGCGAGGACGCCGGTTTCGTGGAAGTGAAACAGCGCGCTTGGGGCGATTCGGCTGCGACTTTCTACGGTCTCGCGGAGGAGACCGAGGTTGGCTAGACTCGCACCATGTCGGAGTCGTTGCCGCCCACCAAGAAGAGTAGCGCGGGCCTCATTGTTCTGGGTGTGTTGTTGCTGCTCGCTGCAGGCAGCGGTGTCTTCTGGAAAATTTCGCAGGGCAACTCGGCATCCGTCGTAGAAGAAACGATCAAGCTGCCAACTCCGGCCGCGACCACAGCCGCACTGAACGAAGCCCCTCCGCCGCCGCCCTCTGACGAGGAGTTGGCAGCGCTCGAGAAGAAAGACGAGCCCGCCACCGCCACTGGCTCCAAGCCGAGTGGTCCTGCAGGTTGTTCGAGCAAGTGCGGGGGGACGGCCGGCGCCGATCTGAAGACCGCCCTCGCGGCTCGTGGTGGTCAGGCGCGTGGTTGCTACCAGCGTGCGTTGCGCGTGAACTCCGCGCTCGAAGGTAAGATGAGCGTTGCCCTCAAGTTGAGCCCCACCGGTGCCGTCTGTGGTGCATCGATCTCGGGTGACACGCTCGGCGATGCAGGCGTCACTTCCTGCGTGCTTCAAAATTTCCGCTCCGGCAAGTACCCCGCCCCCCAAGGTGGTTGCGTCGACGCTAGCGTGCCGCTGAACTTCGTTTCCAAATGAGGGGGGTCTCCAAGTCATGAGGTTTCCAAGTCATCCCCGCCCTCTCGCCTTGCTGCTCTCGTTGGCGACTGTCGTCGCGTGCTTGGCGCTGGGCTGCGAGTCGCCGGGCTACACCCCCGATTGCCCGCCCATGCCCATCACGAATGACGGGCCGAACTCTGCCGAGATCGTGGCTTGGCGTGCCGAGGCCGTTCCCAAGGGCTGCGCTACCGCTGCATATTCCGAGGACGCTTTGGGTGGTGCCGGTGGTGGCGCGGGCGCTTCGAACTGAGCGACCGAGAGCCCAAAGTGGATCCCGTGCTGTCGCGCATCTTGTTGCTCGTCGCTTACGACGGCGCGCCCTTCTGCGGCTTTGCCCAGCAGACCAACGCGCCAACCGTCGCCAGCACCATCGATCGCGCCATCGCCGAGATCGATCCGACCGCGACGCGTATCGTCGGCGCGAGTCGGACCGACAGCGGCGTGCATGCGCGCTGTCAACCAGTCGCTTTCACTTCGTACAAGCAAATCGCGTCGCGCGGCTGGGTCCTGGCGCTGACGACACGCTTGCCGCACTCGATCGGCATCTTGCGCGCGGCGCGCGTAGATATCGATTTCGATCCCCGCAAGCATGCTCAGTGGAAAAGGTACCGCTATCGAATCTTGCGCAGCCAAGTCGAAGACCCCTGGTTGACGGACCGTGCCTGGCGCGTGGGGCAACGCCTCGACGTCGAGCTGATGGAAAGCGAGGCGCGCGAACTGGTGGGACTCCACGATTTCGCCGCTTTCCGCAATATCGGCGATCAACGGACGACCACGGTGCGTCATATCCGGCGCGTGACATTGAGCCCTGTCGCGAGCGATCCGCGTTGCCTCGACATCGAAGTCGAAGGCGACAAATTCCTATACAACATGGTGCGCATCATCGTCGGCACGTTGGTCGACGTCGGCCGACGCCGTTTGGCACCAGGGGCCGTTTCACGCGCGCTGTCTTCACTGAGTCGATTCGACCTCGGCATGACGGCGCCTTCTGCCGGTCTCTCTCTCGACCACGTCGAACTCGACGTCTGGGGCAACGATGCTTGGCCCGATCGGGCTGGCGGCGCGCCCGTTTGACCCCGACTTTCGCTCGCTCGAGCGGCGTATCGGCTTACGCACCCCCATCGACGAGAAAGGCGCCCGAGCGATTTCCCTTCCCGGGCCCCCGCGCTAGCTTCGCCGCGCTTTCGGGCGACCGATAGACCGCGCTTCGCGGCATCGGGGGCCAGGAGCTTGGAGCCTTCATGAGCTGGAAGAGCAAACTCGTCGAACAGGGCACTCGTGCCCTCAACAACCCCGCCGTGCTGCGTTACGCAACGGACGATCGCGTCATGCGGCTGGCCGAAGGGCTGATGGATGCGCCCCAGCGCTTGTCCGGTGCCTGGAAGATCCTGCGCGACGGCTACGGCTTGCCCAACGTGGATCCAGCGCTCGACGAGGACCGTCCCGTGGCGCCGAAGAAGACCAGCTCCAACGGCTCGTCCAACGGGGTGCGCGTCCACACCTCGCCCAGCCCGACGGCTGACGACGACGAGACGGCTCAGCCGGCGCCCGAAGGCTCCGCCGACATGGAAGAGTCCATGCAAGAACGTCGCTCGTTGGCCACCATTGGTGGCAAGGACGTCTTCGACAAGGCGTTCAAGTTCACCGCCGCCGATAACGCGCGCAAGCGCGGCATCTACCCCTTCTTCCGGCCGCTCGATCTCAACGATGGACCCGAGGCGCAGATCAACGGCAAGCGCGTGATCATGCTCGGCTCGAACAACTACCTCGGCCTCACGACACACCCCAAGGTGCGTGAGGCGGCGAAGAACGCCATCGACCGCTTCGGCACCAGCATGACCGGCTCACGGCTCGTGAACGGCTCGATGAAGATGCACGAGGAGTTCGAGGGCAAGTTGGCAACGTGGTTCGGCAAGGAATCCGCTTTGGTTTTCACCACCGGCTACCAGGTCAACATCGCCAGCCTCTCTGCGCTGTTGTCCAACAAGTACTCGGTCGCCGTCATCGATCGCAACGTGCACGCGTCGCTCTACGACGGTGTCCGCCTCGGCATGGCCAGCGGAGCGCGCCAGATCCGCTACAAGCACAATGACGCCGAGTCCCTCGACAAGGCGCTGGGCGGCATCGGCGCTGATGAAGGCGCCTTCGTCATCACCGACGGTGTGTTCAGCGCCGAGGGTGAGATCGCTCACCTGGACAAGCTCGTGCCCGTTGCCAAGAAGCACGGCGCGCGCATTTTCGTCGACGATGCCCACGCTCTGGGTGTCATCGGACCGGGTGGTCGCGGCACCGCGCATCACTTCGGCCTGTCCGATCAGGTCGACTTGATCGGCGGCACTTTCTCCAAGTCCTTCGCCTCGATCGGCGGCTACCTCGTCGGTGAGCGCAAGGTCCTCGACTACATTCGCCACTTCGCGCCAAGCTTCATGTTCGCCGCTGCATCGGCTCCCCCCAATCTTGCGGCGGCCATGGCCGCCTTCGAGGTCATGCAGGAAGAGGAGTGGCGCATCGAGAAGCTCCACGAGAACTTCACGTACATGCGCGATCAGCTCCGCGCTTTGGGCTTCGAGCTGGGCACGACCGAGACCGCAGTGATTCCGATCTACATTCGCCAAGATTTGCGCACCATCTTGATGTGGCGCGACCTTTTGGAAGAGTACGGCATCTACACCAATCCGTTCATTTCACCCGGTGTACCGCCCAAGAGCGCCATGCTGCGCACCAGCTACATGGCCACCCACGAACGTCACCACCTCGACCGGGCGCTCGAAGCCTTCGAGAAGGTCGGCAAGAAGTACGGCGTCATCTCCTGATCCCCTTTACCGAAAGCCAGCCATGAGCGTCGAAGTTCGTGAAATTCCCCTGGGCGGCAAGCTCGACGACTTCTTGAATGTCGTCGACCGTGTGTACGCAGACGATCGTTGTTTCGTCCGACCGCTCGACTTCGACATCAAGGGTCGACTCACCAAGAAGAACCCCTTCTTCCAACACGCCGAAGGCACGATCTTCACGGCATACAAGGACGGCCAGTGCGTGGGGCGCGCCACGGCGCAGATCGATCGCGCTTGGAACGACCGCTATCACGAGAAGACTGCTTTCTTTGGCTTCTTCGACACGATCGACGACGCAGAAGTCGCTCGGGCACTGCTCGAGCGCGCAGAAGCTTTCGCGCGAAGTCGCGGCATGAGCCGCTTGCTCGGGCCCATGTCGCTGGGCTCGAACGAAGAAATGGGCTGCCTCGTCGATGGCTTCGACATGCCGCCGATGGTGATGATGCCGCATCATCGCGCCTACCAGGGAGCCCTCATCGAGGCCGCCGGGTTCGTGAAGGCCAAGGACGTCTACGCCTGGAAGTACGTCGTCGGCGGCCTGCCTCCGCGCGCAAAGAAGGCGTCGGAGCAGATCAAGGCCTTGCCTGAGGTCACGGCCCGCCATCTCGACAAATCGCGCATCACCGAAGAGATCGAGTTGGTGATGGACATCTTCAACGATGCTTGGAGCGAGAACTGGGGCTACGTCCCCATGACCCGCCCCGAACTGCGTAAGTTGGCCGACGAGTTCAAGCTCATCTTGGTGCCTGAGCTGACGTACATCGTCTCGATCGACGGCGAACCCGCCGCCTTCGCGATCGCCATTCCCAACTTGAACGAGCACCTGCGCGGGCTCCAAGGCAAACTGCTCCCCACCGGCGCCATCAAGCTGCTTTGGGGCCTCAAGGTCAAAGGCTCGACGCAAGCGCGCTTGGCCCTCCTGGGCGTTCGCAAGAAGTACCGCGGCATGAAGAAGTACGGCGCACTGTCCACTTTCATGTACGCCGAGCTCGCCAAGAGCGGTCAGCGTCTCGGCATCAACTGGGGCGAGCTGTCGTGGACGCTCGAGGACAACGCTCCGGTGAACCTGGCCATCAAGTTCATGGGCGGCAAGATTTACAAGACGTACCGTATTTACGAAAAGCCCCTATGACCATCCTCGTCACTGGCGCGAGCGGATTTCTGGGCTCGCACATCGCAGAACACCTCTCCGCGAGCGGCCACAACGTACGCGTGCTGGTGCGTTCGTCCTCGAACACCAAGTTCCTGCAGACTTTATCGAACGTGGAATTCGCCCCCGGTTCGGTCGAGGACAAGGCGAGCGTGCTGAAGGCAGCCGAGGGCGTCACGGGCATTATCCACGCGGCTGGTCTGGTCAAGGCCAAGAGCGCCGACGAATTTCGGCGCATCAACACCGAAGGCACTGAGAACCTGATCGCCGCCGCCAAGAAGCAACTCGGCACGTTGAAGCGCTTCGTGCTCGTGTCGAGCCAGGCCGTCGGTGGCCCGAGTGGCCTCGACCACGCGCCCGTGCGCGTCGGTTCCGAAACCGAGCCTGTTACGGCCTACGGACGGAGTAAGCTGGCTGCAGAAAAGGCTCTGCTCGCCGCCACGGAGGTCCCCAGCGTCATCCTGCGCCCTCCGGCCATCTACGGACCACGCGATGGTGAAGTCCTGATTTTTTTCAAGTCCGTATCCAAGGGTGTGCTGCCACTCACCAACCCGATCGGCGCCATGTACTCGATGATCTACGGCCCCGATTGCGCGGCTGCCTGCGTGGCGGCCCTCGATGC
>JBBQHO010000230.1:0-5545 GCA_038324055.1 Polyangiales bacterium
ACTTCGCGGGCGGCACGAACGAAGCGTTCCTTACCATTTTCCTGCGCCAGGATGTGTTCCTGAGCCGGCGGGAGAAGGCCGAGGCACTCCTGCGGCTTTCCGGTAGTCCATTTGGACCAATCAAACCCGTGGAACAGGTCGCAGCAGACCTCGTACTTCTCCACCATCAGCGCGACGGCTTCAGCCTGATCGAGCGCGGTGCGGCCGCTGCCGCCGCTTTCGGTGTAAGTCGCAAGAGCCTGCTTCAGCTCCTGCGCCAACCCGAGATAATCCACAACCAGGCCACCCGGCTTGTCCTTGAACACGCGGTTCACCCGCGCGATCGCCTGCATCAGCCCATGCCCACGCATTGGCTTGTCGATGTACATCGTGTGAAGGCTCGGCGCATCGAAGCCGGTGAGCCACATGTCCCGGACAATCACGAGCCGGAACGGGTCCTTCGGATCCCGGAAGCGATTGGCCAATGCCTCACGTCGAGGCTTGTTGCGGATGTGCGCTTGCCAATCCACCGGGTCGGAAGCTGAGCCGGTCATGACGACCTTCATCGCTCCTGCGTCGTCCTCCTCGGCGAGCCAATCGGGGCGGAGCTTCCCGATCTCTCTGTAGAGCTCGACGGCAATGCGCCGGCTCATGCACACGACCATTCCCTTGCCGTCGATCGCTTCAAGCCGCTTCTCGAAATGCTCGACAACGTCCCTGGCCAACAAAGCCAGCCGCCTTTCGGATCCGACCACCGCTTCAAGCTGAGCCCACTTCGACTTCAGCTTCTCCTTGCGATCGACTTCCTCGCCTTCGGTAGCCTCCTCGAAATCCGGGTCGATATTCGGGCGCTGTTCCTCGTCCAGAGCCAGCTTCGCAAGTCGGCTTTCGTAGTAGATCGGCACTGTCGCCCCGTCCTGGACGGCACGCTGAATATCGTAAACGCTGATGTAGTCGCCAAAAACGGCCCGTGTGTTCGCGTCCTGCAGTTCGATGGGCGTCCCAGTGAACCCGATGAAGGAGGCATGAGGCAGCGCATCGCGCATGTGGCGGGCATAGCCATCGATGAAGTCGTATTGGCTGCGGTGGGCTTCGTCGGCGATGACGACGACATTCCGGCGACCGGACAAGATCGGATGCCTATCGCCCTTCTCTTCCGGCATGAACTTGTGGATGGTTGTAAAGACTACCCCGCCTGCCTGCACCGCCAAGACCTCCCGCAGATGGGCGCGTGAATCGGCCTGTGTTGGCGGCTGCCGCAGCAGTTCAGAACAGCGCGAGAAGGTTCCGAAGAGCTGGTCATCAAGGTCGTTGCGGTCGGTGAGGACGACGACTGTGGGGTTCGCCATTGCAGGGTCACGGATGATGCGCCCGGCGTAGAACGCCATCGTCAGACTCTTGCCGGAGCCCTGCGTGTGCCAGACGACGCCAACCCTGCGATCACCAGGCTTTCCACCGCGCCTACTGCCTTCCGCGCTCGCTCGGCCCATCTGCGCCGCGCGAAGGGTCTCGACAACGGCTGCCTGCACGGCATGAAACTGATGGTAGCCAGCCATCTTCTTAACGATGCGGCCGCCATCGTCCTCAAACACGATGAAGTCTCGGATCAGGTCGAGAAAGCGCTGACGATCGCACAAGCCCTCGATCACGACCTGCAACTCAGGCAGATGCGGATCAGCGAGTGCCTCGCCGGCGATGGTGCGCCACGGTTTGAACCACTCTCGGCCGGCACTGATTGCCCCGACGCGTGCCTGCACGCCATCGGTCGCCACGAGCAGTGCGTTGGTGATGAAAAGTGACGGCAGTTCGGATTGGTAGGTTTGGAGTTGCTGGAAGGCGCTCCAGACGGTCGCGTTCTCCCCAGCAGCGTTCTTAAGCTCGACAACTGCGAGTGGTAGTCCGTTGACGAACAGAACGATATCCGGGCGCCTCGTGTGCTTGTTCTCGGTGACGGTAAACTGATTGACGGCCAACCAGTCGTTGGCCTCCGGAGTGTCGAAATCGAGCAAGCGAGCCTGAGCACCACGTATGTCACCGCTCTTCTCACGATATTCTACCGTGACGCCATCGACGAGCAGCCGGTGGACCAATCGATTCTGCGGGAGCAATTCGGCCCCTTCGGGACGCAAGACCTTCCGCAGGGCATCTTCATGAGCCTCAGCGGGCAGATTTGGATTGAGGCGCGCGAGAGCCTCTCGCAGGCGACGTTCGAGCGCGACGTCGCTATAACTGGATCGCTCGGCGCCCGCTTCGCCCGGAGCAACGTCTGCGCCGTTCACGACCTGCCAGCCGCCGCTTTCCAGCCAAGCGAGCGCGGCTTGCTCGACAACGGATTCCGAGAAGCCAGCCATCAGGTCGCACCCGTCCGGCGATGCGCCGGCATTTTCGACACGACGATCTGCTGCGTCGTCTCGTCCCAGGAGTAGTAGATCCGGAGGCACCGAACGGGATCATGGGTGTTGCCGCCGCTCTTGACGTGCCAGTCCGCTTCAAGCCTGTCGCCGTGGAAGTCGAACCTGAAGGTGTCGGCACCGCACGGCGAGTTCTCGATGCCTTGCTCAATGGAGATGTTCGACAGGCTTCCGCCGCCATTCATCCGCCGGTCACGGCAAATTTCCGATAGCCAGAGCAAGCAGCGCGCAGCTGCGCCGACATCGGCAAAGACGGCTTTCTTTATCCCGCTTCTCGCTACAGGAGCGAGGACAAGTCGGCCGACGAGCGCCTCATCGCACCAGTCGGCAAACCGGTCCCACGTTTCGGGTAGCGTTATGCCTGAATCCGGATCCTGACCACGGCTCGTCAGCGCCGCCTTCAGCTGCTCAATGCGAGCGAGCGCACCATGAAGCCGAGCCTCGGCCGCCTTGGCCCTTTCCTCTTCTTGATGCGCGACTTCGAAATTCTCGTCGGCGAGCGCGCGTGCCACGTCGCGCTCCGCGGTAAGGGCCTCCAAGCTCTTCTTCGCTGCGGCGAGCTGGTCGGCCTCGCTCGCGCCCGCGCTTGTTCGGGCTTCCTGCTCCGCGCGCAGAGCCACGCTTCGTACAGCTGCGAACGGCACGACATCATGGCCAAGCCGGGTCCGACGAAGGCTCGCTGTCGCAGCGAGAGCCTGCAAACCACTTAGGACGGCTTCCGGATCTCGGCGGACAGTGTCGGCGAGGATGAGGCGGTGCTGGTACGGATCCGCGGCCGTGTCGAAGCCAGGCATGTAGACACGAACGGCACCATGGAAGACCGATCGCGCATTCCCGACCGCATCGGAGAGACTGTAGGTCGCAGCGGCCGGCAAGACGACCACATGCGCAAGGCCGAGTGTCGCACGTGCCAGCCTGTCTGCCTGGATAAGCGGCCGATCTGGATCGGCGGTGCGTTCGTCGCCCGCTGCGACGATAACTGGAAGCCGCCGCTTGGGCGATTCCAACATCGCGATAAACTTGTCGAAGTCGTCGGCTGACTGAACGTGCAAAGCCCCAGGGGATGCGTCGTACCCGCCGACGCGCAATCCGCAGTGCTTGGCGACTTGTTGCAGCAGGCCGGGCACATGCGGGGCAATCCTCAGTTCGTCCTCACCTGTGCTGACGAGAAGCCGTAGGCTGAGCCGAGGTACGCCGTCGGCACCGCGCCCGGTCACAACCTCCGTCGTCCAGGTGCGCGCAGCGATGGTCTTGTCGGGATCGTCGCCGCGCAGCGCCCATAGGTCTGTGCCTTCTTCCAGCAGGCGAACGCCAAGCGTCGTGCGTCCGCCCGCCAGGAAGTCGAAGCCCTGACCCTCCCAGGCCGCTTGCGGCAATTGCCCACCACAGCGCTTCTGCGCCCAGGCCAGAACTTCGCGGCGCGCCCGGTCCATCGCCGCTGCAGGATCTGGATGCAGGATCGTCGCTGCAACGCGGAGGATCTCGCGTTCCCGCACGAGCGGAGGCATGCGAGCGCGGAGGGACACGAGTGCCTCGGCCATCGGCCCGCGAGTCACTGTGACGTCTCCATGCCGGTTGCGTCCTCATTTGTGCCGAATTCGGCGAGGCTGATGCGGTAGGTTTCCGGCTCAAGTTGATGCAGCACTTCGCTGGCGCGGAAATCGGAGTCGAAGATCCTGATAGGGCCGTAGGTTTCGTCTACGTGGTCGTTGAAAGCCGTGTTGGTGTCGAAGCGAGGCCCAGGGGGAGTCGTTGGCGTCCGGTCCTGCCGGTGAACTCGGTGCAGGAAGCCGACGATGGCATCGGCTGCCTCCGCTGCGAGAAGTGCTTGAACGGCCTCCAGCGCCGGCCTCGGCTCACCGGATCCGTGAGAGGCGAACCCGCACTGGTTTCGGAGCTCGCAGATGCCTTGGACCGCAGTATGCAAGCCACTGATCGTCTGTTCCAGGCTTGCTCTGACGGTTGCTGCCGAGCTCGCCGAGGCTGGCAGCATCGGGATTGCACGAGCAGCAGACTTAAACAGCCGAGGTAGGTCGTCTTTCGTGCTGTAACTCACCGAACGTTCATCGAGGATGGCACGGCAGGCGCTTTCGATCAGCGTCTTGGCCAGATCGAAGGCCAGGCCGGGATTTTCTGCGACGGCCTTCTCGATGCCGAGCACCTGCTGCTCGATGTGAGCGAGGCCGGCCGACATCGCGTCGCGCGCGCCATGCATCAGGAAGGGTGATGCGGCGGCCGTGGTCATGCGCCGACTCTGTCGAGGAAGGTCTCCGGATCTGGCACCCGCAAGTCGCCCGAGATGAGCCTCGGCAGCAGCGCGTCGCGGATCGCGGCGAGGGTCCGTGATTCGGCGACCATCTCCTCCCGGCGCTGCTGGCTTTTGTGCGCCAGTGCTTCAAATGCCTCGATCAGAGGCGGCGGCGGAACAACTGCCAGCGGCATTCGCAACCCATCCTCCGGGAGCATGTTCACCGTGGTCCCGTTCGCGTAACCGCTCACCACATCATGCATGCGGCGCGAGTTCAGCATCGCGCAGAGAAAGGCCGGTCGAAACGGGCTGCCCGACTTGATGGTAACTCGGAAGACGTGATGACTTGCAATTCCGAAATCCCCGAAGAGCTTCGGAACGATTGCGGCGTAGCCGATGAGCAATCGGTCGTGCCCCTGCTCGGTGTTTGCGACGATGACGTCGCCAGGCCGGACGATGTGGCGGGGCCTGTATTCGCCGGCGTAGTACTTGATGCCCTTGTATTTGTAGCCGCCGCTTTCAAAAATGGAGTTGAGATTGTGGAGCGGCACGCCCTGAGTGCCCAGACCATCGCCTTGGTAGCTGACGCCTTTCGTGACCTCGATGTGGTCGCTGAGCGGCGCGACAATCCAGTCTTCCGGGATCAGGCCCACGGCCGTACTGACCAAACGCTCGGGGAATAGCGCGGCGAGGTGGGCAGGCACGCGAACATCACCACCTGCGACCTTTTCGCGAACGGGAGCGAAGCCTTCGAACCAAGTCTGGAACAGCGTTCGCACCACAGAATCAAGCGTCGAGCGCATGCACGCGTTGAGCTCGATCTTGTCGTCTAGCGCGCCGAGAATATGCGCGATGGCGCGTTGCTCTGGCGGGTCCGGAACGGTGATCTCGACTGGATGAACAAAAT
>JBBQHO010000231.1:0-5537 GCA_038324055.1 Polyangiales bacterium
AAGATGCGATCGAGGTTCTCGGCTGCGATGCCAGTAGCGTTGTCCTCGATCTCGCAAATGGTGCGCGTACCCTCGGAAAAGGCGCGTACCGTAATGCAGTTGTTCTCTGGATCGTCGGAACGGAACGCTTGAGCGGCGTTGATGATCAAGTTGAGGAACACCTGGACCAGCCGCGTCTCGTTTCCCCACACGACGCCAGCGCCGTCGAACTCCTCGATCAGTCGCGCCCGGTAGCGGAACTCGCTCTCGCTCATGTGAATGGCGGTCCGCAAAGCCGAGGGCAAATCCACGGGCGCGTCCAGTTCGCTGTCTTCGCGCGTCAACGCGCGCAAATCGCGTACGATCGTCGCCACGCGGGTCGTGCCTTGATGCGCTTCACTCAGCGCTTGCGCCATGGGCTTGAGCATGGCGCGCAGCGCCTCAGGGCTCTCGATGCGCACGCTTTGGCCTTCGAGCAGCGCTTCGATGTAGCGAATGCGCTCAACGCAATAAGCAATGTTGGTCGTCACGTAGGCGAGCGGGTTGTTGATTTCGTGGGCGACCCCCGCGGCCAAAGTGCCGACCGAAGCCATGCGCTCGGCGCGCGAAAGCTTCTCCTGCAGGGCGCGGTCGCCACTGACGTCGCGCGCCGTGATCATCACGCCTGGGTCGCCTTCGAAGCTGATGGCGTCGTAGTAGAATCGAACGATCACGCGCTCGCCTTGCACGGTCAAGATCGTGCGCTCGTCTTCGAGGTGACTGTCGTGGCCGCGCAAAACGCGGAGCAAGAGAGCCCAAACGGGTCGGCGATCGCCCGCCGCCGTGTGCCGCGTGAGAATGCGTCGCGGTCGCTCATCGAAAAAGTCGACTTTGTCTGCGTAGCCAAATAGCTCACTCAAGGCGTCATTGGCGTAGACCAACCCTTGGGCGGTGAGGATGGTGACGCCGTCATGAAAGGCGTCGATCAGGCGTCGAAACTCGCGCGACGTCTTGGAGGAAGGCGGAGCTGACGAGAGCCTGGATGGCGGCGGCGCGATGGGTTGCTCGGTCCAGGGACGCGCCGGAGCCTCCGCTTCACGGAGCGTGATGGGGGAGGCCTGGACCTCGGGATGCAAAGGGGCGCGCGCCATCGAAGACAGGACTCTCGCCGTAGAGACGGCCAGCGCGGCCCGGAGTTCAGAGGGTCCTCGCTGCCGACACAAAACGCCGAATGAGCACCGAGGAAACCTCGATGCTCATTCGGTGAATTAGCTGAAATAACTCAGCTTTTCGGCGGCGTGGCTTCCGCGGGTGCTTCGGCCGGCGCGGCTTCGGCCGGCGCGGCTTCGGCGGGGGGCGTCGCGCTCTGGGGAGCGGGCGCCGGGCCGTTGTCCTCCTGTGGATTCAGGATGCGATTCACGTCGGCATCTTCTTCGCACTTGAGGGTGTTGTCGGTGTTGATCACGCAGCGCTTCACGCGCGAGCGATCATTGCTACCGGTGATGCCGGTGAGCATGCCTTGGTCCCATTCCGCGTAAGCGAGATAGGCCTTGTCCTTGTCCACGCGGATGTGAGTGACCGAGCGGCGCTGCGTGGCGCAGGCCATGGTCGACAGCAGGATACCGAGGAGAACGGTGTTGGTAATGATACGCATTGGTTTTTCTCCTCGACTCAGTAGAGCGAGCCCGGACGGACGTTTTCGAGTACGAGCGTGTCCTTGCAGTCGACTTCTTTGGCGTCGCGCAGGGTGCAGACGCGGATGAACTGATCGATCATCGGATCGTCGGCTTCGCCGCGGGGGGCGCTCATCAGGATCTTGAAGGAACGGTCTTCGCCGATGAAGGTTTGACCGATCAGAGTTTTGCGGGGCGGTGCGCAACCAGCCAGGCTGGAGGCGACCAAGCAGCCGAGGAGCAAGAGCTTCGAGGTTTTCATGTCTGCGTCTCCTTTTTACTTCGTCGAGAAAGAAACGCTGGCGGCGTCGGACGGGCAGACGAGATCCGTCTTGCCGTCGCAGCTTGGCTTGCAGACCAGCTTCGAAGCTTCGTCGTCACACAGCCAAAACTCGTGCGTCAGTGATTGCGAGAAGTAGTAGTTGTCGTGACGAATCGTCTCGACATAGGTCGTTTTCTGGGCCGGGTGGTCCTCGAAGCGCACCACGCTACGCGTCGTGCAACCGCTCAAGGTGATCAGCGCGCTGGCGCACAGCAGAGCCAGAGCTCCGAGCTTGCGAGTGTTCATCAGTTTTCCCCCAGGACGACGGCGACGTCGCGACAGTTGGACAGATCGCCGTCTTCGGCCATGTCGCATTTGACGATCCCCTGGTCTTGCCCGCCATTGCTGACGTGCAGGAACTTCACCTGACCTTTGGAGGCGGTCGATGCCGCGATGTATCGCGGACCTGCGCCACAACCCACGGTCGATGCCAACAAGGCACCGAGCGCGAGTCTCGTGAGTGTTTTCTTCATTCGTATCTCCGGTTTGGACGCCCAGCCCCCTCGCCTCCCTGGCCAAACGAGCTATGAGCGGCTGGCAAATTACCTACAAACGCAGGCACTCGTATCCCCTGATCAGGGGATACCGGCCGGTTGTTCGGCTACTTGCGCCAAAGCGGTCGAGTTGGCGCTCGCGCTCAACTGGTCATTTCGCTCACCCAGCCGCTGCGCTGCGCCAAGCCGGTCATCTCGGCGCGGGTCGAGACCTGGAGCTTTCGGTAGATGCTCTTCACGTGGGAAGAAACCGTATGAGCGGAGATGCCGAGGCAGGACGCGGTCTCGGCGTTGGTGAGGCCACGAGCCAGAAATTGAACGACCTCGAACTCTTTGGGTGTCAGCGGGGGCTCAGGCTGGGGACCGGCGTCCCGGAACGTGCGCAGCAGGCGACGCGCAACTGTGGTCGAGAGCGCAGGCCTGCCTCGATCGAGCTCTGCCAGCAGACGCAGGAACTCGGCTTCGTCGGTGGTTTTGAGAATGTAGCCGCTGGCGCCCAAAGCAAGAGCGCGAAACAAGTTGGCGTCGTCTTCGAATGTCGAGTGGACGATCAGCTCGACTTCGGGAAACCGCGAGCGCAGGAGTGGAATCAGCTCGTGCCCCCAGCCGTCCGGCAGAGCCAGATCGAGCAAAACCAAATCGAGTCGTTCGGCGCGGAGTAGCTGGACGCGAGCGTCGGCCACGGTGCGCGCGACCGAGAGTCGCGCGAGCTCTCGTCCGCTGGTGGTGATGTGGGTGCTGATGGCGTGACTACAGCGCTTGCTCGTGTCGGCGTCTTCTTCGACGATCAGCACGTTCCAAGGGCAAGGCTGCGGAGAGGTGAACGAAGTCATGAGTTCTGCGGTTCGACCTGCCGATGCCGCGGCTGCCGCCGCAGCTGCTGGTGGCCCCTCCCGGGATCGAACCGGGACTCCCGAAGGAAAAAGATTTTAAGTCTCCCGCGTCTGCCATTCCGCCAAGGGGCCGCGTCGCTCGCGCCCGGTTCTCGCTCACTGGTTGGGCCGTGGCAAGTCTGGTAGCGGGCAATCATGGCCAGGCCCGTCGAAAAAATCGAGGAGATTGACCTCCCGCCGCGCGTCCTCGTGGTCGGTGGTACGGACCCTACCGGGGGCGCGGGAGTGACCCGCGACGTAGCCACGTTGAGTCGCTTGGGCGTCCTCAGCAGCGTGGCCGTCACAGCCGTCACCGTGCAAACCAGTCGGGGCGTGAGCGATGTGGTGGTCATGCCTGCCAGCGTCGTGGGCGCGCAGATCGATGCTGCGGCGATCGAACTCGGCTTCGACGTCGTCAAGACGGGCATGTTGTGCAACGTGGACATCGTGCACGCTCTCGCAGACCGGCTCGAGCGACTCGGATCTGCAGCGCGGCTGGTGCTCGATCCTGTGCTGAGTGCCACGAGCGGCCGCCAACTCCTGGGCGAAGAAGGCCGGTTTGCACTGCTGGAGCGTCTGGTGCCACGAGCCTCGCTCGTCACGCCCAACCTGCCCGAGGCTGCGGTCCTCAGCGGAAGACCCGTCTCGAGCCCCGAGGATATGGCCCGCGCGGCCGAATTTTTCTTGGCGCGGGGAGCGAGCGCTGTGTTGATCAAGGGCGGGCATCTGGTCGATGCAGCGCCCGATCGATCCACCGTTGTCGATCTCTTGCGCACCCTGGACGGCGAGGAACTCTGGCTCGAACGGACGCGCCGCCTGGGATTGCCGTTTCGCGGGACGGGGTGCACATTGGCCTCGGCTATTGCGGCAGGCATAGCGGAGGGTCTGACCTTGCGCGCTTCGGTCGAGCGCGCTCGCGACGTCGTCGAACGCGGCATGGAAAGCGCCCCGCTCATCGGTCTCGCGGCGCGGCCGCTGGGCCTTGGCGCTTAGTGCTTCATGTTGAGCTCGGACAGCATCTGACGCGCGTCGTTCTTGAGCGGGCTGTCGTCGAACCGCCGTAAGAACGTGCGGAGAGTGGCCTTGGCGTCGTTGTAGAGCTCGACATCCGCCTGGCATTCCGCGAGCAACAGCGTGGCTTCGTCCAGCACGTCGACCGAAGTCGAGGCTTCCGTCAGGGCCATCAGCAGCGGGATGGCCGCTCGCTGTTGATCGAGCGCACGGTAGGCGCGTGCGAGCTCGTAGGTCGCCTGGCCGGAATGCGGCGAGTCGATCTCCAGATCGATGGACTCGCGCAAGCTTTGCGTTGCCTCGTGATAGCGGCCGGCGCGTGCATGCTCGATGCCAGCCTGATAGCTCTGAATCGAGAGTTCGCGACGCGCTTTGCGACCGGCCTCTTCGAAGACGGAGCGCTCGGTCGGTGACAGCTCGAGGGCGGCCACGGCCGGGAGCGCCTGCAAGATCTTGCGACGATCCCCCGACTCCATCACCTGGTAGAGTTGCGCGGATTCGCGGCTGGCCCGGCCCCGCGCTTCTTCGCGGTCGCGCAAGAGTGACAGCTCGTTCTCGACCTCGACCAAGCGCTCGGCTGCTGTCTTGCCTTCGGCGCGCACGGCGTCCACTTGCGCGTCCAACGCCACTTTGGTGAGCCCCAGGATCACCACTACGGCCACGACGTACGTCGTGATCGAGTGCAGGAACATGCGCCGCTCGTAGCCCTGCTGCCGCTTGGCGATACTCTTGAGGTCGGCCGACAGCGCGTTCACCAGATTGTTGGTCTTGATGGTGAGCGAGCGGCCCTCCACGATCTCGCGCTTGATTTCTTCCAGGTCGTACTCGTGCATCGTGCTTTCGGGGGTCCGGGAGCCAGAATCAAACGCTGCTTATGCGAAAAAAGCCATGAATTCTCGCCCTCCGCCGGCTGGACCTTGAACGGACGCAGGATGCTGGCTAACACCCCGGCCCCCCAGCACGAAGAGAGAGCCAGATGGACACCAGTGATATCAAAAAGGGCGTCAAGTTGATGCAGGACGGCCAACCCTACGTGGTGGTCGACTTCCAGTTCGTCAAACCCGGCAAAGGCCAGGCGTTCACGCGCACGCGCATGAAGAATCTGCTGACCGGCAACGTCCTGGAGCGCAACATCCGTTCGGGCGAGAAGCTCGAGGTTGCCGACGTCGAAGAACGCTCGATGACTTACATCTACCCGGAAGGCGAC
>JBBQHO010000232.1:0-5533 GCA_038324055.1 Polyangiales bacterium
TTTGGCCGCCTTCGCGGGCCTCGGCTCGGCCAGTTTAGGTCGCTCCAGCTTCGCGAGCTTCGTTTTCGCGAGCTTCGAACGCTCCAAATCTTGCACCAGAACCTCCAGTGCACGGTCGAGCACGGCCTCCAAACTCCGCGAAGGATTCACGTGGCTCATCAAATCCAGCGCGCGCTCCAACCGGACGCGCGTCGCCTCGCCGATGGTCAGCTGCAGCGCGAAGCGCTCCGCCGAAAGTGGCTTCACCTTCTGCGCGCGCAGAAATTCAGCCGAATCAGGCTGCGGAAAGCGCGCTGCCAGCCGCCGCTCCAGTTGCCGCCGACTCGCGCCGCGCGCCATCTCCAAAAGCTCGCCGCAATTGTCGGCGCGCAGGTGCGGCTTCAGCAGCGTCACGCCGCTCAAGTGCAAGCTGCCATCTGCAAGCCCGTCGACAATCGCCGGCCACTTGCTGGCGAGCCGCGCAACCGTCATACGCCGATACGCTTCGTCTTCGCTGAGCCCTAGCGCGCGTTGGCAGTAGTCGAACAGCGAAGAATAGCCCAGCCGCAGGTGCAATCGGCGCTCTTCGATCTCGATCAGATGGCCAACAATCGCAGCCATCGTCCCGCGCTGCTGGGACTCGAGCGCACGCAACGACTCGACCAACTCCGCATCGGAAAGCGTTCGCAAGTCATTCATGGTCGCTAGCTTACACCCTGCATTTCGCAGCCTCGCTGAAGGCGCACCAGCACACGAACGCGCGACCGAACAGCTTGAAACTCATCTGATCGCCCGCTCGCGCGCGAGCGCGGCCGCTCGACGTCTTCACGCTGGACCTTTTCTCTGGGCACTGACACTTCTGCGACGCTGCCGCGAATCGCCGTCAAGAGAAATCGCGGAAATCGACCGAAAGATACGCGCTGCGTAGAACGTTCGGTCGCGAGTTTGCCTCGAAGACGACCACCAAAAAACGAACGGCCCAACTCCTTCGCTGCAATGCGCGAAGGCGAGGAGACGTTCGGTTGGTGCCCCGGCCCGAATGCACTCGCCGCACCCGGCACGCCTCAACCTACGCCCGCGCCGCTTGCGGGCTCCCCCGCGCCGGCGCGCATCGTCTTGCCTCAGTGCTGCGCCTTCGACTCACTCCAGGCGCGCCCGCGCCGGCGCGGATCGTGTTCCCTCAATGCTGCGCCTTCGACTCACTCCAGGCGCGCTCGCGCCGGCGCGCATCGTCTTGCCTCAATGCTGCGCCTTAAAAACCCACTCCAGGCGCGCCCGCGCCGGCGCGGATCGTCTTGCCTCATTGCTGCGCCTTAAAAACTCACGCCAGGCGCGCCCGCGCCGGCGCGGATCGTCTTGCCTCAGTGCTGCGCCTTAAAAACTGACTCCAGCCGCGCCCGCGCCGGCGCGCATCGTCTTGCCTCAATGTTGCGCCGTCTATGAATCGCTCAGGAGCTTGAGATTGCGCTTGGGGGCGTAGAGAGCAGGCGACCAGCGGCCGCTGCTGGACCGAGCGGAGTCAACGCTCGTCGTCGGAGAGCTCTTCGACGCTCAGATCGTCCAGCCAAATCTGGGCGGGGAGCGGGTCGATGGCGTAGGCCACGCTGCCAAAGGCGACCGTCACTCCGTCGGCAGCGGGGATGGTCGTGCGCCGACCTGTGTTCATCACCTCTTGGCCATCCAACAGGACCCGCAAAATACCGTCTCCGTTCGTCGAGGCTTCGAACACCACCTCGAGGTGAAACCAGCCGCCGGTGCGCAAAGTGGCCGAAGAGCGCAAGATTTCGTCTTTGCCGTGCTCCCAGAGCACCAGACAGTATTCTCCTGTCGCAACGGACGCGAGATCGATATCGAACACGTTGGTGAATGTGGTGGTCCCGTTCGCGCCGAGCTTGAGGATGACCCAATAGTTGGTCTGATAGTTCTCCTCGATCAGGTACCACGCGCCCATGCGCGAGCGATTGGGCACTTGCAACCACGCCAAGGCTTCGTCGGAGACACCGCTGATCTCGGCCAACAGCGCGTAATCACCTGTGCGAGCGTGGGCGGTGCTGACATCCAGGCTGCCCTGCTCGCGAAAGCGACTGCCACCATCCGTGTCGAACTCGCTCAGATCAGCCGACTCGAAATGGGCAGCCCAAGAGAAAAGCGCGGGCGCGCCAGCGGTGCCTCCGCTCGCCGACGTTTGCCCACCAAGCGAGCCGTCAGCTCCGTCCGCTTTGGAGCTTTCGAATCCACCCAAAAGAGCGGACGATTGGCAGCTCGCCAAAACCAGGCCAACCAGGCCAAAAACCCGCCCCGGATGCGCCCTCACGGCGCCTTTGGACTGGTGCTCGTTCGAGCGCGACTGCTCAGGATGTTCTCGGCGCTCTGACGAAAGCGACCCTGCGGGAAGCTCTTCAAGTAGGACTGCGCCAGGCGCTCAGCCTGAGGGGAACCCAAGCGGTAGTAGGCCTCCATGCGCAGCGCCTGGGCTTCTTCGGACGAGCCCGCTGAAGGCGAAGTGCGCGCGTACCGATCGAGAAGTTCGAGCGCGCCGCGTGGGTTGCCATCGCGACGCAGCGCAGTTGCGGCTTGGTAGATGAGATTGCCGGCAGTCGCGGTGGATCCGGTGGCGGCGCTCGTGCGGGCCGGAGCGGCAACAGGCGGCGCGCTGCGTGGCTCCGGTGTGCCCGGTGTCGCAGCAGTCCGAACTTTGTTGGCTGGCTGTGCATCGGGCGCAGCGGTGGGCTGCTCCACAGGCAGAGCTGGGCTGGCCACATGGCGCTCGCCCTGGGTGAAGGCTGCCGATGACGGTTCGAGCCCGGTGGACGAAGCGAAGAACGCTGTCGCAGCGACCGCAGTGAATGCCAATCCCAGGCCGCCGGCCCAAGCTGCTGTGCGACTGCGGCGCGCCAACCACGGGGCAGGCGGGGGCTCGGCTTCGAGCCTACGCAACACGTTCTGCTGCATGGCGTCGATGTTTCCAAGGGGTTGGAGCGCGCTCAGCAAGCGCTTGGCTTCGTCATCGGAAGAGAGGCTCATGCTTTACTCTCCTTTCGACTCAGCTCGACGAACTCGCGCTTGGCGTAGTGGAGCCGAGAATAGATGGTGGCGACAGGGACCCCTTCAAACTCGGCGATCTCTTCGCCGGTCATGCCCTCGACCTCGGATAGGATCAGCGCGGTGCGCTTCTTCAAGCTCAAGCGAGAGAGCGTTCGTTCTATTGCTTGTCGCTGCTGTGCGGCCGCTAGGTGTTCGGCTGGATCGGGACGGCGCTCGGGCACGCGGCGCCACTCCTCGCTGGACAGAAAAAAGGCGCGGCGGATCCATGCCTTTCTGAGGTGCGTCCGGACCGCCCGTTCGGTGATGCGATACAGCCAGCCCGGTAGGTTGGCGCCATCGAACTCCGGCAGTTTACGTCGCACCGTCATGAAAATTTCCTGGCAAAGATCTTCGATGTCCGCGCTCGAACCGCCCATCGCGCGGGCCCAGCGCGCTACTTGCGCGAACCGTTCTGCATAGATGACGTCGAAGGGGGCAACAGGGGGTCTATTTCGCACGCCAGATTCCGGTGTCTCGCTACCGACCGATGAGAAATGCTCGTCGGGAGGCGGACTCAGGCTGACTCTCGACACAATCACATCTGCTCAGGGTGGTGACCGCCCCGAAGCTTCAAACAAAATGCGCTCTGGGGCGAGCTACCAGCGGTATCCCAACCCCAAACTGGCGCGCGGCGAAAAAAGCGCAGTCTTTCCAATGGTTTCCCGCTCAGCGGTCGTGAGGTTCTCGACCTGAAGATCGTACTGGTGTGGAAATAGCCCCAGGACGCCCTGCGCCAGCAGTTGGACGTGATTGCCCAGGGGCCAACGCAGTCCCAGCCCTACCCGACCCCCAAGATTCGCCAGAGTCGTGCTGGCCGTAAGAGGCAGCGAGTCGCCTGCGATTCGTGAGATTTGGAGTTCTGGTCCCAAGGACCAGACGCTGGTCAACTTGCCCCAACGCCAAAAGCCCTCAAACGACGCATGCAGGAATGTAGCTTGCTGGCTCGCCTCAACCCGACCGTCGGGCGCGCTGGTCGACGAGAATTCGAGGGTCTGAGAAGCAGTTACAGAGCCGCCAAAGGCGACGCCCAGTGCTCGCCTTCCCACGTCACGTCGACAGCCCCATGTGGCGCTGCGCTGGTAGCCCCCCCGCTGCTGGCCTGAAGGCCAAGTGACGCAAAGGCTGCACCTCGCCATGCAGGAGTGCGGAGCGTTCGTGGCTCGAGAGGTGGCGGCTCCGGTGCAGTTGGCGGCGCGGCCACGCTGGGGGGCGCTAGCACCAAGGCGATCACGACTGCCAGATCTTCTGCCGCGCGGGGGCAGTCACGCGAGGCCGCCGGCGGGACCTGAGGTTGCCCGTCGATGTGAAGCATGCCCGGCGCCCAAAGAACCGTGTGATCAGCGGACTCGTCGATCTGGACGCCAGGGGAGATTTCCCAATCAGGCAACAGCGGCCGGAGGCTCGCGGTCACCGCCGCTTCGCTCGGACAGTCCCCTTGTCCTCTGACGATCAGTCGAGTCGGCGACGGCTGTTCAGCGCGCGCGACGCCGAGCAGCATTAGCGCCAAAAGCCGGCCGCGGAAGTGCCCAACTGCTCTCACGAGGTTTCGCATGGCCAATCTGATGTGGAGACCTAGCCGGCCCAACCCAAGATACGCAGAGAGCTAGGCAAATCAAAAATGCGGGCTGCGTCTGAAGGTCTCGACCGCCAATCACCCTTGTGAATTGGGCCGACCGAATCGCGTCGGCCGAGTGCGAGTGCGAGGAGCATTTTTCATGAAATCCAATAACCGCTTCCTTTGGCAGAGGATCTTTCTTCTATTGGCCGCGACTTCGGGGTGCGGAGGCACGGGCGACGGCGTCAATGACTGCGGCGACGTGGCCCTGACGGTTTGCGCAACTGGCTGCTTCGATCTGGCGGCCGATGCGAACAACTGCGGGGGGTGCGGCCTCGTCTGCTCCGTCGGCGACATGTGCAGCCAAGGCGTCTGCTCGCCGACTTCTTCTGGCGTAGGAGGCAGCACCGCTGCCGGCGGTACTGGAGTTGGCGGGGGCGTCAGCAGCGGTGGGGCTTGGGCAGGGAGCGGCTCGGGCGGGGTCTCGACGTCCGGTGGCAGCAGCTCAGGTGGCGCCGGTGATACGGGGGGGGCCGGCACGGGCGGCACGAGCGGATCGGAGTGCGGCGTGGTTCCGGTGAATCCCAACGCCACCACGCAAGCGCGCAAGTTGCTTTGCTACCTTTACGACATCTACGGCGAGAACGTGCTGTCCGGCCAGCAAGAGACCAGCTGGAGCAACCCGCAGAACGACATCAGTTGGTACACGACCAACGTCGGCAAGGCCCCCGCCATCCTGGGCGGCGACTACCTCTATCCCACTGGAACAAGCAACCGCGCCATCGCCTACTGGAACGCCGGCGGCATCCCCATGATCCGCTACCATATGGGCGCTCCGCCGAATTCGGACAGCTACGAGAGTTCTCTCAGCTCGTCCAACATGGCCGCGGTGTTGACTCCAGGAACCGCCGAGCA
>JBBQHO010000233.1:0-5533 GCA_038324055.1 Polyangiales bacterium
CCTCATTCCATCACGTCGCTGCGCCTCGCGTTTGCGCGAGTGCTCGTCGCATGGCTTCCGCGATGCCCGCTCTGTCATCGCCCGAACTCACGCAGCGCTACGCATGATCTTCTCGGCGCGAATCTTCAGCAGTAGTGCTAGGATCGTCCAACATGTGCCGAGCAAAAGGGCGCAGAGAGCGATATTGGTCGGCAGAAAACTGCGACATAATGATGAGACAGATGACGTTGAGGACCTTGGGTAGGCGATGCTCCCAATAGCCCTCTCCATGCATGATGTTGTTCCTCCAATCGCCTATTGCCTTCGAGGCGAACTGACCCTCGGATTTTTTGATGTCGTCGAACAAGGCCTCCATGCCGGAAAAGGCCCATGCGGCGCCCATTACCTGCTTCAGTAGTTGGAGGCCGACCTTGATCGAATTCATCTGCTTTCCGTTCGAGGCGGGGCCGTAGGCGCGGTTCTTGATCTGGAACGCCTTCTTCACGGAGCCATCGAGCCCCACGAAATCTGAGCAGAGGCGACGCACAAGGCCTTCCAGAACAGCAAAAGCGAGAGGCGCCGCTAGGACGTGATCTTTCTCATGCTTTATCAATGTGGCGACCGCTTTTTTGAAGAAGACGTCACCGGTTATGAGCGGCCTCGCCATCGGTCCTTTCTCCGGGAAGGCCGTCTGCAGAACGCAATTTGTCCATCGCCAAAACCATTCATGGTCTTGGTTCGTTTGGGCAGCGAGAGTTCGATTGAGGAGGAGTACCAGCCGACCGAGATCGGTGTAGTCGACATCGTCGATGTCTGTATCTTTCGCAAAGAGTCGGTAGCCCTCACTTCCGAAGTTGTTGCCTCTCAAGATGAGGCCGTGTACCCGCCCGCCGGGGGCCACGGAGATTACGTTCTGCTTCTTCCAGCTCTCCACGTATCGCGCCGCGCGTTCTTCGAGTTCATCCATGTTTGGCATCTGTCTTCGTTCCTTCTATGTGCTTGTCCCATCGGAGTGTCCCGACGCGGAAGAACCGAACCGGATTTCAGTTCAGATGAGACAGCAAACTGACCGACGCAATGCAACGCTTCGCAGCCCGCACTATCATCGACCGGGGGCCTGTCGATTGCCGGCGCCGGGGTTAGAGTGGGGCGCAATGGGCACCAGCGATTCGCCACGAGCGAGAGGGAAAGTCCAGCTGCGCGAGCCGGTGTTCGAATTGCTGGAGCTTTTGTGGCAACCGTGGTCGGTTGACGTGGCCCAGCGGCGGCGGAGGCTCCGTCATGTCGCAGACGGAAAAGCGGAGAAAGGACACTGAACTCAGGAAGCCCTTGTATTTGGCGGTTCTAACAGGAGCTTGCCCGAGCCATGGCGCTCCGAGCTAGACTAATCTTTGGAAAACGAGCCATGGCGAAGAGCGACACCAAAGAGCCCACCGACTGGCCTGGCTTTGAAATTGCGATCGCCGGAGAAGGCCTGTCGCCTGCTGAGCTGCCCGTGCGGGTCCTCGTAGAGCTGCTCCAAGCCGCCACGAAGCTTGTGGAGGAGATAGCCGACAGCCGCGGCGTCAAGCTGCCGCAGCCGTCGCTCACTGCGTTGCGTACCGGCTCGGCCGCCTACGACCTTCGCATTCGAGACTATTCCGCCGGGCCCATTGTCGAGGAAGCGCGTCGACAGATTAAAAATCGAGCAAAGGATGCCTCGCCGCCAATCCGACGAGCTGTCAGGCGTCTCCACGATGCCGGTAGCACCATCGGTTCGGTTCGGTTCTCGCTTTATAAGAAGGGCAAGATTGCGAAGGCGCTGTTTGTTGCGACGCCGCTTGATTCGGTTCCGGTTCCGTTTGACGTAGCAGTTGAGATGGACGGGACGGTTGTTGGCGTGATGGCAGCAACGGACCGAGGCGCCTTCGTGAAGCTTCGCCTCGACGACGGCGCACTTCTCGAGCTACGCATGGATCCGGAAGACAAGGCTCTTCCCGGCAAGGCGGCGAGCGCTTTTCAACGGCGAGTGGTTGCGGTCGCCGAGTACGAAACTACCATCACCACAAAAGATGCCGATGCGAGGTATCGACTCCTCAGGTTGCATCCAAGCGATCGCACCGATGAAGAATTCATGACCGTTGTCGATGCGGCTCGCGAGGCCTGGAGAGGCGGCGTGAAGGTACGGGCAACGGATTGGCTGCGGGAGCTCGACGAGTGAGACCGTTGGCGCTGCTCGACACGAGCGTTCTCATTCTGCTTCTGACGTCGAAGCAGGATGAGTCTGCCGACGAAGTAGAGAACGACCGCAAGCGCTCTTGCGTGCGAGATGCGCTTACAGAGATGCAGAAGACCTGGAAGCTGGCTATTCCAGCGGTGGTCGTCGCCGAGTTGTCGAGGACCGGCGACGCGGGACGGGAGCTGGAAAAGCTTGTCAAGGAAATGGGAAAGCTACGCGTCGAGCAGTTCGGCCATGACGCAGCACTTGTAGCTTCGACGATGGCTGGTACGGCTTTGACGCAGCGCCCGCAGGGTGCCGAGCGCGGAGCCATCAAGTATGATTTGCTGATATGTGCGACGGCGGTCGCCTCCAGGGCAACCCGCATCGTTACTGAAAACCCTCGGGATTTTCGAAAGCATCTGGACACTGCAGTGGCGCCCGACGTCGAAGTGTATGTGCCCAGCAACCCGGAAAAGAGTGGCCAACTTCGGCTCATGCAGGTGCCCCCCAAGGGGTGAGGGCCGAGGGCCGAGGGTGCGCTTGCGATGAACGACGCCGATGGCCCCCCGGACGCGCTGTGCTTCTGGACCGCCGGCCGGGGGTACTACGGAACGATTCAGGGCCTGCACGCGGGCCCTGTTTTGGTTACAGGCGACCGAGGACCGCCATTTCACGAGGACCAAAGGGTGGGTCGTGTCCCTGGGGCAGACGCCGCGACGAACCACGGCGACCGACTGTCGGTCACCAAGGAGTTCATTCGCGAACGGTACGGCGGTGTTGCCTGCGGGTTGGTGCAAACGGAACTGAGTTTCGGAACCTACCATCCCCGCGTGTGGAGAGGGTTCTTCAAGGGCTACGGGTTGGGCGTGTCGGGCTGGGCTACGAGTGGTCCGACCGTCGAGGTGGCGCAGCGCGTCTCCTCGATCGTCGCCGCTACCAATCTGCTCGGTTACGTCTCAGACGCCTTTCGTGTTCTTGAGCCGGCCTCGGCCAATGCCGGGGCCTTCGGTCATCGACTGCGCGAACTACTGATTTTGCTGTGCACCGAAATCGAGGCTTCTTGGAAGGGCGTTCTCGTTTCCAACGGGGTGACGAAAAATCGCATGGCGACTTGCGACTACGTCAAGCTTCTGGAGCCACTGCGGCTTGGAGTCTGGCGGGTTCGCCTGGTCGACTACCGGGATTTTGGTGAACTCTCGCCATTTGCTAGTTGGACGCCTGCCAACCCGACGCGGTCGCTGACCTGGTACGACGACTACAATGCGGTGAAGCATGATCGCGAAGGTTCGTTCTCACGAGCGACACTTGGTTCGCTAGTATCCGCCGCGGCAGCACTTCACATTCTTCAGGCCGCGCAATGGGGCCCGGAAGCTATGAGTGCTTCGAACAAATCGAGTCCGTTCGTGGTGTCAGAGGCACCCCGATACGACTTTCCCGAACTCTACTATCCGCGAGCGAACCTGGACGGCTCGTTCGCCGAATGGGAGCCCAAAAAGCTGGAATTCCGAAGCTAGGGACCACACTCACGCCCCATCGCGGCCTCGAGCGTCGTCGCCTCCTTCGGCACCTTCACCACGCCAAGGTAGTGCCGCTCCGCGATGGTCACCGAGTGCCCCAGCTGGCACGCGGAGCGGTAGGCAGACGCCGCGCCGAAGATGCCAGGGGCGTTCGTCAGATAGGTCCCGCACGTGCGTCGCAAGGTCTGCCAGGACCAGCTTGCGGGAGCGCCGTAGCGGTCTAGCCTACGAGACGCCGCCTTCACCTGGTCGGCCGTGAGCGCCCACACAAGGCCCGTGCGGTCGCCTTCGTGCGCCTGGTCGGCGAGGAGCTGCGCCAGCGCCGGCGACACCTCGAGCGAGATGGTTCGCGCGCGCTTGGTCTTGGGTCGGCTGCTCAGGTGGATCTCCCGCGCCTCGAGGTCGACCTCGGACCAGTCGAGCCCGATGAGCTCGCCGAAGCGCATGCCCGAGAGCAGTGCGGCGACGATGAGCGGCTCGACGACATCGCAACGCGGCGTGGCGCCCTTCTCCCCCACCCCGCGTGCTCGGCGCGCGTTGACTTGAAGGTCTCTGCGTCGTGGGCATAGGCTGCCAGTAGGAGCGCCGCGATTTGGGGAGGCCGAAGGAACTGGGGAGCGTCGCGCTCGACCTCGAGGACCGGCAAGACCGCCGGTCAAGTCGTCGCGGCTCAGCTTGGGTAAAAGCCCCACGCTGCGCAGGTAGCCGAGCACGACCTTGATCGAGCGGATCTCGACGTTGACCGCGCTGGCGGCCCGTGGGGCGGCCGTCTCCCGCTTGGGGCCTCGCTTGCCTGTCGGCTTTGCCCCGGGCTTTGGCGAGCCGGCCAGGTGGCTACGAAAGGCCACGAGCCGCGCGAGGGTGACGGTGTCGACGCTTCGGACGCCGTTGGCCGAACACCATTGCCCTGAACTTGTCGGACCACTTCGCGTAGGTCTTGCCGGTCAACGGGCGAAGCCGCGCGTGGTCCTTGAAGTAGCGCGCCACCGCGTCGTCGACCGACGTGCCCGTAGCGATGGGCGCCCCACTCGCGAGGGCGTCACGCCGTTTGGCGAGGGCTTGGCTTGCGTGCCTTGCTCGTTTTGGTGCGGCGTGGACGCCCCGCGCTCACCACCAACCGCTGGACGCTGGTCTGGGGTTTGATTTCGACGCTGAGCGCGCGCCCGAAGCCCTGTGCGACGCGAGCGATCATCTCGATCGTAGGATTCGCGTCAGGGTGCTCGAGGCGAGCGATCTGCTGTTGTGATACCCCAGCGCGCTTGGCGGCTTGTGCTTGGGTGAGGCCGAGCGCGGCGCGGGTCCAGCGTAATTGGAGGACCAGGCCGAGCACGGCAGGGACGGCGACGGGAACGCCGGAGCGCGCCTTGGGCTGCGGCGGCGCGTTGCCCAACTGAAGATGGGCCTCGAGCCAGCCGGTCAGGGCCTCTCGAGCCGCTTCGAACGCGCTTTTTCGGGGGACGGCCTGCGCTTTCGTTTCCCTATCGCCTCGTGAAGAGCGGCCCGCTCCTCGACACCGAGATCGTCGTCGTTCACATGCAGCTCGAGTTCATGCCCTTCCGGCAGGCCCAGTGGTTGGTCGAGGACCCGCAAATCCGTATCCTTTCCGCTGCTTCCCGCTCCGACTGAAACGATTGAAGTGCGCCCAAGGGCGGTCAGCCGGGCCATGCTTAGCCGAGGGCCACGGCCTCTTGAAGAACGGCCTCCCGCAAGATTCACCAGCAAATCCAAGTCGGAATCCTCTTTGGCATCGCCGCGGGCGCGCGGCCCAAAGACTCGTACCTCGAGCGCTCCGTGCGCGCGTGAGAAGAGCCAACTTCCGCCCCGATGAGCCCGCTCC
>JBBQHO010000234.1:0-5507 GCA_038324055.1 Polyangiales bacterium
GGCGGCTGGTACCGACATCATCGAGACCAACACGTTCAATGCCAATCGCATCTCCCAAGCGGACTACGATTTGCAATCGTCGTGCTTCGATCTGAACGTCGCGGCGGCGCGTTTGGCCCGGGCGGCTTGCGACAAGTGGTCCGACAAGACACCCGACAAGCCTCGCTTCGTGGCGGGCGCCATCGGACCGACCAACCGCACGCTCAGCCTGTCACCCGACGTCAACGATCCCGGTTTTCGGGCTGTGAACTTCGACGAGGTCAAGGTCGCCTACATGGAGCAGGTGCGTGCCCTAATCGAGGGTGGCGTAGACTTGCTGCTCTGCGAAACCATCTTCGACACGCTGAACGCCAAGGCCGCGTTGTTCGCCATCGAAGAAGTCCAGCGCGAGAAGGGCGTGGTCTTGCCGTTGATGATCAGCGTGACGTTCTCCGACAAGAGTGGCCGCACACTTTCGGGGCAGACGGTCGAGGCCTTCTGGGACTCGGTTGCGCACGCGCGTCCGTTCTCGATCGGGGCCAATTGTGGGCTGGGCGCGACCGAAATGCGCCCCTACATCGCCGAGCTGAGCCGGCTCGCGCCGACGTTGGTCAGCTGTTACCCCAACGCCGGCTTGCCCAATCCGCTGGCCGCGACGGGCTATGACGAGCTGCCCGAGCAAACCAGCGCGCTTCTGCGCGAGTTCACCGAGAGCGGCATCGTCAACATCCTGGGTGGTTGTTGCGGCACGACGCCAGCCCACATCGCTGCCATCGAGAAGGCGACGCGAGAGCTGGAACCTCGGCAGATACCAACCCCGGAGCCGTTCAGCCGCTTCAGCGGGCTCGAGACCTTGGTCGTCCGACCCGAGACCAATTTCATCATGGTCGGCGAGCGCACCAATGTGACGGGCAGCAAGAAGTTCGCGCGCCTGATCAAGGATGGGGACTACAACGCAGCCCTCGAAGTAGCGCTCGAGCAGGTGCGCGGCGGCGCCAACATCATCGATATCAACATGGATGAAGCCATGCTCGACAGCGAGGCGGCCATGGTGAAGTTCTTGAATCTGGTGGGCGCCGAGCCGGAGATCTGCCGCGTGCCGATCATGATCGATAGCTCGAAGTGGTCGGTGATCGAGGCCGGCCTCAAATGCGTACAAGGCAAGGCCATCGTCAACTCGATCAGTCTCAAAGAAGGTGAAAGCGAGTTCATCGAGCGCGCGCGAAAGGTGCGCGAGTATGGCGCAGCTGCCGTGATCATGGCGTTCGACGAAGCAGGTCAGGCCGACACCACCGAGCGCAAGTACGAGATTGCCGCTCGCGCCTACAAGATTCTGGTCGAGCAGGTGGGTTTCGCGCCCAGCGACATCATCTTCGATCTCAACGTGTTCGCGGTTGCGACGGGTATCGAGGGCCACAATCGCTTCGCTATCAACCTGATCGAGGCCATCAAACTGGTGAAGAAGAACCTACCGGGCGCGCTGACCAGCGGCGGCATCTCCAACCTGTCGTTCTCTTTCCGAGGCAACGACGTGGTGCGTGAGGCCATGCACTCGGCTTTTCTCTACCAGGCGATCAAGGACGGGCTCGACATGGGTATCGTCAATGCCGGGCAGCTCGCCGTTTACCAAGACATCCCCCCGGAGCTACTGGAGTGCGTCGAAGACGTGCTCTACGACCGACGCGAAGACGCTACAGAACGGCTCGTCGCCATCGCCGATCAGGTCAAGGGCAGCGGCACGAAACGTGAACTCGACCTAGCCTGGCGCGAGCAGACGGTCGAAAAGCGGATCGCCCACGCCATGGTGCACGGTTACGTCGACTTCATCGAGGCCGATTGCGAAGAGGCGCGGCAGAAGCTGGGTCGACCGATCTTCGTCATCGAGGGTCCGATGATGGATGGCATGAGCGTGGTCGGCGACTTGTTCGGCGACGGTAAGATGTTCTTGCCCCAAGTAGTCAAGAGCGCGCGCGTCATGAAGAAGGGCGTCGCCTACCTCGAGCCCTTCATGGAGTCCGAGAAGGCCGAGTATGGCTCGACAGCCAAAGGCAAGGTGCTGATGGCCACGGTCAAGGGTGACGTTCACGACATTGGTAAGAACATCGTCGGCGTCGTACTGGGCTGCAACAGCTACGCAATCGTCGACCTAGGAGTGATGGTGCCGACCGCGCGCATCATCGACGAGGCTATCGCTCAAGGAGTCGACATGATCGGCCTGTCCGGTTTGATCACGCCCAGCCTGGACGAGATGGTCGGAGTTGTCCGCGAGATGAAACGTCGAGGCGTGAATCTGCCCGTGCTGATCGGCGGCGCCACGACCAGTCGGCAGCATACGGCCGTCAAAATCGCTCCGGAGGCCAGCGTGCCGGTGGTTCACGTGCTTGACGCTTCGCGCGCCGTGAACGTCGTGGCTGCGCTGCTCGACGACAAGCAGCGCCCGGATTTCTTGGCCAAGAACAGCGACGACCAGGTGCGCCTACGCGAGGTCTTTGGCGGCAAGCAGAAACGGCCGCTCACCCCCTACGCCGTCGCGCAGACGCGTCGCAGCAAGATCGTCTGGAAGGCCGAGGACTTGGCCAAACCGAGCTTCATCGGCGGCAAGCAGCTGCTCGAGGTAGCGCTCTCCGATTTGGTGCCCTACATCGACTGGTCGTTCTTCTTCACGGCGTGGGAGCTGCCTGGACGCTACCCGCGCATTCTCTCCGACGAGAAGTACGGCGCAGCGGCGCGCGAGCTGTTCGCCAATGGCCAGTCGTTGCTCCAGACATTGATCGACGGCAAGCAGCTCACCGCCAACGCCGTGTACGGCTTTTGGCCCGCGTGGTCCGAGGGCGACGACATCGTCCTGTTCCAGGACGAAGCACGCTCCAAAGAGGTCGCTCGCTTTCCCATGCTGCGCGAACAGAACAGCCGCGGCGACGACGATCCTTGCTTGTCCCTCGCGGACTTCGTAGCGCCGCGTGAAACCGGACTCCTGGACTACATCGGCGCTTTCGCGGTCACCGCCGGCATCGGAGCCGAAGAGCTGGCCCGTCACTTCGAGAAGGAGTTGGACGACTACTCGGCCATCTTGGTCAAAGCCTTGGCCGATCGTTTGGCCGAAGCGTTTGCCGAGTACCTGCACGCCCGCGCTCGCAAGGAGTGGGGTTACGAGACCGAGCAACTCTCGACCGACGATCTGATTGCCGAAAAGTTTCGGGGCATTCGTCCGGCGTTCGGCTACCCAGCGTGCCCCGACCACCGCCCCAAGTTCGCCCTGTTTGATCTCTTGGGCGCACGCGCCATCGGCATGGATCTGACCGAGAGCTTGGCCATGACGCCGGCAGCTTCGGTCAGCGGCATCTATCTGGCGCATCCAGAGGCCAAATACTTCAACGTGGGACGCGTGGGTCGCGATCAGCTCGACGACTATTCGAAGCGCCTTGGCTTGGAGCTGGGGGAATCGGAGCGTTGGCTGGCCTCGAACTTGGGCTATTCGCCTGAAGACTCGTGAACCCGCTGCAGGTACCAGGGTGCGCGCGTGATCTTCGGTGAAGTGCTGGATCGTGCGCGAGACAGCTTGGGTCTCTTGACCTCGGATGCGCGCGCCGATGCCGAAACGGTTCTGGGCATCTGCGCCGACATCGAATCCGGCAAGGCCTCAGCCGAGGCTCGACGGCAACTCTTGGCCGCCGTCGAGTTGCTCGCTCGGCGGCGGTCTCAGGCCATCCCGTTTGCGACATTGGGGCGAGCTGCACTTGCTGAGCTCGCGGGCGCGCCCCGCGACCGAGAGCAGCTGGTGCTCGAAACGAGCCGCAACTTGTCGCGATTGGGCCTCTAGGCGGGGCGCAAGCGTCTGAAGGCTCTCGTTTGCCGATTCAGCCAAATCGCGCGCACAGCTCGTCGAGCAGCGCGTCGCTGGCGGGATCGACCACCAGCCGTTCGGGGTGACTCTGGTAATACGCGACAATTTCGCGTGCGCCCTTCCAGAAAGGGATCTGGGCGGAAAACTCGGGCACGAGCCGCTTGATCTTGCTGTTGTCGAAAATGACGCTGTGCGACTTGTCACCCAGTACTCCGGCTCCCCAGTCCGGGTCGACGCGCGCCAAGGCGTCGCTGGGTACGTGGACGAGCTTTGGTTCCTTGCCCGCCGCTCGCCCGATCGCTCGGTAGACTTCGTTCCAAGGCAAGACTTCGTCGCTGGTGATGTGAAAGGCTTCGCCCAGCGCTGCCGGATGCCCCAGCAGACCGACCAAGCCGACGGCGAAGTCGCTGTGGTGAGTGAGCACCCACAGCGACGTGCCGTCGCCGTGCACGACCACGGGCTTGTCCTGCAGGATGCGGCAGAGCACGGTCGGGCCATCGGGCTCGAACGGCAAGAGAGTGCGATCGTAGGTATGGGAGGGCCGCACGATCGTGATCGGGAACTTTTCTTCTCGGTAGGCGCGGATCAGCCGTTCTTCGCAGGCAATCTTGTTGCGAGAGTAGGGCCAGAACGGATTGTCCAGCAGCGTCGATTCCGTGATGGGCAAGCGGTCGACGGGCTTCTTGTAAGCCGAGGCACTACTGATGAAAACGAGCTGCTCGGTCCGACCGCGAAAGAGTTCGAGATCACTCTCGATCTGCTCGGGAACGAAGGCGACGAAGTCGACGACTGCGTCGTAGCGTCTATCGCCCAGCGCTGCGCGAGCTTCGACCAAGTTGCGCGCGTCGGCGCGAAGAATGTTGGCGCCCTTTGGAAATGGCCGGACCTCCTGAGAATGGCCGCGAACCAGAAGATCGAGGTCGTAGCCCAGCTCGAGCACCCTCGAGGCACAAGCCGAACTGATGATGCCGGTGCCGCCGACGAACAAAATTCGCATGCGCAACTTGACCTGGCTTTGTCAGTCGAGGGAAGGGCCAGGCAGCGCTCTCGGCAGCGCGCTTTCACGGGCCGCTTCCACGACGGATTGAGCCCAGTCCTGGGCGGCGAAGCCTCTGGTCGTCGGAGCCCCTGCCTGCTCTGCTCCTGGCATCGTGCAACCATTCGCGGTCGCTGCCATCTCGCTGAATCAAACGCCTCTCGACTGGGACGGCAATGAAGCCAACCTGCGCGCTGCCCTCGACCGAGCACGTGCAGGAGGCGCGCGGCTCGTGTGCTTTCCGGAACTCTGCATCAGCGGCTACGGCTGCGAAGACACGTTCTTGTGGCCGAACACCTGGGACCAGGCCTTTCGGCTGCTCGAGCGGCTGGTCCCCGAGACGCGAGGCCTGGTTGTCGCCTTCGGCTTACCGCTTTCGTTCGAGGGGCAAGTGTTCAACGCGGCGGCCTTGGTCGTCGACGGGCAGCTGTGCGGCTTTGCCGCAAAGCGTCACTTGGCCGGCGACGGTCTGCACTACGAGCCGCGCTGGTTCCGGCCATGGCCGAGAGGCCTCGTGCGTGAGCTGGTTCGCGACGGCAAGAACTATCCTATTGGCGACTTGGTGTTCGACGTCGCTGGCGTGCGCCTCGGTTTCGAGATCTGTGAAGACGCCTGGGTCGTCGATCGACCCGGACACGAGCTGATGCG
>JBBQHO010000235.1:0-5439 GCA_038324055.1 Polyangiales bacterium
CCTACCCAACCAGTACCAGGTCGTTCTCGGCCTTTATTACCAAGAGCAGTGCGATCTGATGGAGATCGGCGACGTGCTCGGAGTCACTCAAGAACGGGCCTGCCAGCTGCATGCCCAGGCCGTCCATTTGATCCGAGGCCAGCTGTCTCGCGGAGGGATCGTATGAAGCTTCAGACTACACGCTTTGGAGAGATCGAAGTGCCCGACGAATCTCTGATCGAAATGCCGGGCGGCATGGTGGGGTTTCCGCTGGAAACTCGCTTTGCCTGGCTGCCGCATCCGAGTGCGCAGCACATCGTTTGGCTCCAGTCGGTCAGCTCACCCGCCATCGCCTTTCCGCTGTTCAACGCCGCGCGCGTGGATGGTGACTATCCCGACGTGCCCGTGGCCGACATCGCCAAGCTTGCAGGCGTCGAGTTCGACGACGTCGAGACGCTCGCGCTGCTGGTGGTGCTGAGCGCCAGCCCAGCGGCACCTGCCACCGTCAACTTGATGGCCCCGATCGTCGTCAACTCGACGACGCGCCAAGGCGCCCAAGTCGTCCTCACCCAAACTCGCTTCACGACGGCTACCTTCGATCGCAAGCCAGCGGGGGCGGAGGCGCCGTGAAAGGCGCCAAGGCTTTCGGTCCGCCCTCCAGTCCGCCCTCGCCCGGTTTCAGCCTGCAAGAGGGGCTGTGGTTTGGCGACTTCGACGACGAGCAAGCCGCCGAAACCGCAGCCGCCAGCATGGCGGCGATGGCTGGCCGGGTCATGGGCGCTCGCCCCTTCCCCGCCGCCGCACAGAAGCTCGTACAGCTGACCCGCAACGACGACGCCGACATCAACAAAGTCGTGCGTGTGCTCGAGATGGACCCCGGTCTGTCGCAGCGGGTGCTGCGCCTGGTCAACTCGGCCGGCTACGGCCTGCGCATCCGCTGCACCTCCTTGGGCCACGCCACCGCGCTGCTGGGCCAAGTCAAACTCCGCCAGATCGCGACCAGCGCAGCGCTGTTCGACCATTTTGGCAAGCCCTCGCCCATCACGCGGCGCAAGCAAGAGCACGCATCCCTCGTGGCTTCACTCTGCCGCTACCTCGCGATCCACCTCGGCTTGCCGCAGGACGACTTGTTCACCATCGGCCTGCTCCACGATCTGGGGCAGCTGATGATGCTGGACGACGGCCAGGCCGAGTACACGGCATTGGTCGAGTCGCACGAGCTCCCCTTTGACTCGCTTTACCTGGCCGAGCGCGAGCTACTTGGCTTCGATCACGCGATCTTGGCTGGCCAAGTGCTGGCCAGTTGGAACATTCCGTCGCCCATCCCCGAAGTGATTGCGCTGCACCACCAGCCGGCGCTGGCGCATCAGCGCGGACTCGATATCTCGGCCATGGTGCAGACGCTGCGCTTTGCCGATCAGATGGCTCATTTGCTGGAGCACGACCAGACGCGCACTGGACCGCGCGAGCTGGCCGAATCCGAAGCAGCTTCGTACTTGGATTTTTCGGAGGTGCAGATTGCCGCCATGTGGCGCGATTTGCAGGGCGTTCACGACGCGACCAAGAACCGGCGCCTGAATATTTTCGACGTCGCGCCGCGCTCGGTGAACGTGCCGGCGTCGCTCTCGCCTCGTGATCGCGGCTTTTCGGCTCCGCCGAGTTACGCGAGTTTCGTCGACTCCGCGCGGCCCTCGCGCCTGCAGCCCACCGAGACCATTGCGGTCACGAGCTACGAGCCGGCGCCGTTCGTTTCAGAGCGTCCTGACCTGCTCAACCTCAATCCGCCGTCCGCCGCTCCGAGCCCCACCTCCAGCGCTCCCGGCCCCACGTCCCGGCGTGCCGAAGGTACCTTGGACTTGGTCCCGCTCGACCCAGCCACGCCCGAGAGTCTGCCCCAGAGCTCGAGCTTTGCGAGCCACGAGTCGAGCCAGCCCGGTTCGGTTCGCTACGACAGTCGCGCGCCGGGCAGCCAGCCAAACGAGCGCCTGGTGCTCTCCAGCTCGGCCGCGCCGCGAAACTACGCCGATGCGCCGGCGCAAGCACTGCCATCGATCAGCGCGCCCATCGCCCCGCTCTACGCGCCGCGCATCACCAGCGTGCCCGAACAGTTCATCGAAGAGAGCTTTTTTGCCGAGAGCGAGCAGCCCAACTTCTACGATCGCAGCATCGAGCCCGCTGCGCTGGACGAAGATCCGAGCCCCGAGATCTTCCCCTGCGCTCTGTGCTACGGCCCCACCTTTGGCGCGAGCTGTCACGCCTGCGGCGCAAGCGTCTGTTCGCTGCATCAAACCAGTGACGAGTGGTGCGTCGCTTGCGAAGCGGAGTTTTGCAATCATCGCGCCGCCCATCCGATGAGCGAACTGTTCGTACTGTCCTCGGCCGTGGCCGTCGGCGTAGCCAGCGCGTCCTCTTGGTTCTTCTTCAGCCTGCAGAGCGCCTTGGGCGTGCTGGGCTTGAGCTGCGCCGCCGGATTGGCTGTCTACGCCCTGCGTGAAACCTGGATCAAGGTACGCTTCAAGCGTGCGCGCCGACTTGCGCGACTCAACGAAGTCCCGCAGCAAAGGGAGCGGATCTTTCGCCCGTCCAGCGAGGCGCCGCCGGCCTCGGAGCCGTGGGCGGACGAGCCACTAGTCGCGAAATTAGCCAGTCCCGAAAGCCCCCCCGAGGCATCGGCCGCGCCCCCGGCCGAAGATCGACAATCCGTCCGGCCCTATTCCGCACCCAGTCCATTCACGTTCCGTTCCAGTTCGTACGTTCCGACCTTCAGCAAAGAAGAAGAGCCGACGCGGCAGGACCGAGTCTTTGCCAGTGAGCGGCCGAGCTCCGAGCCGGGTACGCAGACCATCCGCGCCCTGGTTGCACCCGAGGCCACACCGGGTTGGGCGGGGCCCATAACCACTGCGCTGGAGCACGACGCTCCGATGCATGAAGCGCTTGCGCATGACACGCCCGCGGCCGATGCCCCCACTGCCCTGCCCCCGCCGCCTTCAGCCAGCTGGATGGAAAATGCGCAGGCGTCGCTGGCCCCGTCGGAGTTCCCGGGGCCGGATCCGATCGGCTCGAGCACCGAGGAGCCCAGGCGCCTCAGCTTTGCAGCGCCCGTCTGCAGCCCAGGTGACTACGACGCCGTGATCATCGTTCCGCCTACGCCCGCCGATCTGCCGATTTACTGCACACCGCTGCCCGCAGGCGCCGTGAGCATCTCCGACGCTTCCCTTCACTGAACCGCCCATGTCGAGCATTCCGCTAGCCCGCCCTACGCCTCGCCGTATCGTCCACGATGGTCGCGATTGGACGCTCGAGGTGGTGCGCTATCACCCCATCGACCGAGACGTGTTTTCTCCGCTCAGCTCGTTCGTGCTCGGCACCGAGGCGATCCTCAGGCATTTGGCCGAGCTGGTCGATGACTCCAGCGTGGTCAGCGATTCCCGCGCGCTGCTGGCAAAGCCGGCCCGAACCGGCACGGCCTACGAATTCATCGACGGCCGTTGGCACGCGCAGGCGCGCGTCGAAGAACCGCCGTCGCTCACTTCTTTGCCCGATCAAACCTTGGCTCTCCAAGAGCAGGTCGCAGACCTGGAAGCACGACTCGTGCAGCTGGCGACGCGCCTGCTCGAACTGGAGAATGCGCAGGCCTCGAGAAGGCCACGCGCTCACGTGTCCTCCTTGCCTCCCCCGCGCGAAGATCTCCCCGGCGAACGCCGAGAGACCGGCTGAGCGCAGTAAAAAAGGAGAGCAGGGCTCAGCTCAAGGCGCGCAGCGCGGAAAGCGCCTCGCTCACGTGCGCGTGCATGTTGATCTGCGACGAGAACGAAAGCCGCACCACCCTCGTCTTGTCGATGACGAACGTCGCGCGTCCGGGCAACAGACCGAGAAGCTTCTTGACGCCAAACGAGCGCGCCACCTCGGCGCCGGGGTCGCTGAGCAGCGTGAACGGCAGACCGTGCTTGGCCTTGAAGGCCTGGTGCGCGTCGGCGGCGTCGCTGCTGATGCCCACCACTTGCGCGCCAGCGCCCGTAAAGTCTTCGTAGTCGTCACGAAACTTGCAGGCCTCCGCCGTGCAGCCGGGCGTATCGTCCTTGGGGTAGAAATAGACGACTACAGGCCCAGTTTTGCACAAATCGGACAAGCGGTGGGACGCGCCTTTCTCGTCGAGCAAGCTGAAATCGGGAGCCACGGAGCCAACGTCGAGCAGAGCCATCTGGCTCAGGTTTCCCAGACGCGGAACAGCCGCGCAAGCGCCGCGAGGCCGTGGTAATGGGCCCCGTGCTCTACCGCATGCTTCGGCCGTTTCTTTACCTGCTCAGCGCAGAAGCCGCGCACAAGCTGATCGTCTGGGGACTTCGTCTCGCCCAGCTTTTGCCGGGCGCCCTGTGGCTCCTGGCTCGCTTCTTCGCGCGACGACGTGACTTCCCCGTGCGCGCGCTCGGGCTGGAGTTTCCGTCGCCCGTCGGCCTGGCCGCGGGCTTCGACAAAGACGCGGACGTCTTTCGCGCACTCGGCGCCGTGGGTTTCGGCTTCGTCGAAGTGGGAACGATCACGGCCGAAGGACAACCTGGCAATCCCAAGCCGCGCCTCTTTCGCTTGCCCAAAGACCGCGCCCTGATCAATCGCATGGGGTTCAACAACCACGGCGCGGCGCGCGCCGCCGCGCACTTGGCCAAGACCCCGCGCCGCAACGTCGTGCTCGGCATCAACATCGGCAAGACCAAGACCACCCCGCCCCAGGACGCACCAGCCGACTACGAAAAAAGCGCGCGCCTGCTCGGTCGTTTTGCCGACTACATGGTGGTGAACGTCTCGTCGCCCAACACACCGGGCCTACGCGACTTGCAGGCCGTCGACTCGCTGCGACCCATCCTGGTCGCCGTTCGCACGGCGCTGGACCAAGAAGTACCGGGGCGTCGTGTGCCCCTCTTGGTCAAGATCGCCCCTGATCTGAGCAACGAGGACGTGCTGGCCGTGGCGGATCTGGCGCTCGACCTTGGCCTGGACGGCATCATCGCCACCAACACGACCATCGCGCGCTCCGCTCTCCGGTCGTCCAAGGACGAGGTCGCAGCCATCGGCGCCGGCGGGCTTTCAGGCGCTCCACTGCGCGAGCGCGCGCTGGAAGTGCTGCGCCTATTGCGCGGCCGTGCTGGCAACAGGCTGGTGCTGATTGCGGCCGGCGGCATCGAGAACGCCGAAGACGCCTGGGCCCGCATCAAAGCGGGCGCAAGCCTGGTCCAGATCTACAGCGCCCTGGTTTACCAGGGCCCGTCGTTGCCTGGCGCCATGGCCAAGGGCATCTCGGAACGTCGACGTGACGCAGGCCTGACGCTGGAAGAGGCCGTCGGCAGCGACGTTCCTTGATTCTCACTTCGTCGGAGCAGGGGTCGTGGGCGCAGCAGGCGCCGGAGCAGGCGGCGTGATGCCCGGCGGACGGGGACGAGGCTGCCCGGGATGCCCCGGCGGACG
>JBBQHO010000236.1:0-5407 GCA_038324055.1 Polyangiales bacterium
CGAAGCCGAGACGCGTGGAGCCTCTCCCGACTACCTGACGCCCGCGGGCGCGGCGATGATTCAGATGTCGTGGCTCGGAGGGACGACCTTCTCGAAGGGCGATTGGGATCCCGGCGCGCGTCGCATGGTCACGACCTGGACCGACCGCGACTACGCCGGCGGCAACCTCTATCGCATCTACGACAGCTCGGCGCTCAGTTCTCAGCCGCTCGAGTTGATCTGGATCGATCTGGCGGCCGACGCTGCAGCTCCGCTCGATCTCTCGCGCGTCGACCCAGCCGACTACGTGAATCCGGGTGACCCGCTGAACCAGGTGGTCGTCAATCTGCGGGGCACCGGCTGGGACGTCGTGGCTCGTACGGGCGATGCCGATTCCCCCATTCTGCCCGACTGGAGCCACGACGGTTCGAGCATCGTCTACACCTCGACCAACGTACCCAAAGACGGTCGCGTCGGAGTGGCTACGGTTTCGTCGAAGATCGATCTGTACACGGTGCCATTCGCTGCCGGCGCGGGCGGCAACGCTGTTCCGTTGGCCGGCGCCAGCAGCCCGGGCTTCTTCGAATACTATCCAGACTACGCACCCGACGATTCGCTGGTCGCTTTCAATCGCATTCCTGCAGTCGCGGCCGAGGTCTACTATCGGGCCGAGAGCGAGATCTACGTCGTGCCGGCCGGTGGCGCGCCGGAGCCCGTGCGTCTGCTCGCCAACGACGCCGTTTGCGAGGGGACGACGGGGTCGCTCTACAACTCCTGGGCCAAATGGGCGCCAACTTATGCGACGGGCGATGGCAAGACGTATTACTTCTTGATCTTTTCCACGACGCGCAGTTCGCCTGGACCCATCAACGACAACGGCAGTGCCAAATACCCGGCCTCGCAGCTCTACATGACGACGATCGTGAAGAACGCGGATGGCAGCGTCACCAGCTCGCCCGCCATCTACCTTTGGAATCAGCGCAATTTGGTGGCCGGCCAAGGCGACAGCGCGACAGTCAGCGAGCTGCTCACGAACAATGTCACGCCTGCCTGGGACGAGTTCAAGATCCCGCCCGTCCCGCCGGTCGAAGTGCGCTGACTCGCAGGTTCATCGACGAGTTGAGTCGAGCATCTCGCCTGAGGCGCTCGATTCAACCTCGCGTGAGGCGCTCGATTCAACCTCGCGTGAGGCGCTCGATTCAACCGAACAGGTTATCGAAGGCGGCGTCGAGATCTTCGTCGCCCGAATCGCTGAGGGGCATCGAGCCACCCAGTGCACGAATGCGCGCGCCCACGTCACGGAAGCTCGGGTCGCGCTTGGCGATCTTCTGCAAGTAATAGAGCGAGGCCTTGGTGTCGCCGCGCTTCTCGTAGACGAGCGATAGCTCGTACTCGAGGTTCTTCTCTTGGTCGGGCGTCTTGATCTTGGCTTCGAGCGCCTTGAGGTAGTAGTCGCTGGCTCCAGACAAGTCGCCTTGCTGCATGAAGATGGCGCCCATCATGTAGAGGCACATGCAGGCGCGTTGCGGGTCGCGACTCGCCAGCTCGAACTCCGCTCGGGCGTCGGGCAACAGGCCCATTTCCTTGTAGGCCACACCCAAGTCGTAGTGCGTCGCAGCGTCGGCATCGTCCACTGTGGCCTTGATGCCTTCCTTGAACTTGGCAAAGACCTGGTCGACGTCGATCTCCTGGCTCGGCGATGCCATCTTCGGTTGGGCCGTCGTCTCGTGGGGGTCGAGGGTGTCGAGCGCATCCAGCGATGCCGCGATGTCGAACGCGTGGTCCGTCGGCGGATCAAAGCTCGGCTCTTCGACCGTTCCGGCGGCCTCGGCATCGGCGCGGGCAGCGCGGACCTCGGCCAAGCGCTCACGGAGCAGCACGTGGTCGGGAGCCTGCTTGAGTAGGTCCGACAGGATGGCATCGGCATCGGCGAACAGGCCCTGTGCCGCAAAGAATTCGGCTTCTTCGAGAACTTCTTCGATCGCCTCGGGCAGAGGTCGGCGCGACATGGGTGACGGGCGGTCGCTGTCGTCGCTGCCGTCGCCGAGTGGAAAGGTGGGAAGTGGTGCGTCTCCGGGAATGGCGCTGATGGCCGAAGCGGGCGGAATGCCTTCGAGATCGTACGAATCGAAGTGTCCGTCGGCGGGCTGGACTTGGCCATCTCGCAGCGCGTGGACGTGCTCGAGCAGGTTGCGTGCGTCAGCGTGATCCGGCTCGATCTCCAGGACCTCGTAGATCAACGGTTCGGCGGCATCCGGATCCTGGTTGTGCAGGTGGATGATGGCGATGTTCAGCGTCTCGACGATGGCGGGTTCGCGCTCGCCCGCTTCGACCAAAATCTCCCGTAGCTTTTGGCGAATCGGTACCGAGTTGGGGTCGATCTCGAGCGCGATGTGCAGAGCCTCTACGGCTTTGTCGAGCAATCCCAAACGGCGAAATGCCTCGGCATCGACGATGGCTTTGTGTGCGTGCGTCGAAGGCCGGAAGGACTGTGGAATGCTGCGCTCTTCGGCAGGAGCGACGTCGCCGGTGAGCAGCACGCCCGAAGGCGGCCCGCTGTCGGACACGAGCGACATCGGCATGCTCTCGAGCGCCAGGCTCTCCGGCGCGTCTTCGAGGTATTCGACCTCGTCGTCCAGATCGACGGTTTCGACGATCTCGACGGAAGCAGGCGCGCTCTGGTTGCGCGAAGGTGGCAAAGACGAGGGCGGCGGCAGAGGCGGAGCCGAAGGACCCGGTAGCGCCGATGAGGCCCCTTGCGGCGGGCCCATGCGCTCGAGCGCCAGCACTTGATCGTTGAGCGGCGCCGTCGATTTCAGGTGCGCCAGAATTTCGCGGAACAGCTCTGCTTTGTTCTGCTCACGTGCGATGCGCCCCATTTCGATGTGCACGGCCAATGCTTTGTCAGGCTGGCCGATGACTTCGAACGCCTGGGCCAGCAATGCCAAGGTGTCGAGGTCTTTGGGGTTGGCCTGGAAGGCGATCTGCAGCTTGGCTAGGGCTTGCATGCCGGCCTGCGGCTGATCGCGCTTCAAATAAAGCTCAGCGGCCGCTCGCGCGTAGAGCGGATCCTGTCGGAAGTGCAGGATGCGCTCGATCACCTTCAGAGCGTCATCCGGGCGCTGCAAGTTGAGGAGTAAGCTGGCCGCGGTCCAAAACGAGTCGATCGCCGCGTCGAGTTCTTGCAGACGACAAGACGCCTCGGCCAAGCGCAGGTGCGAGATTGGATTCTTGTTGTCCAACGCGACGATCTTGCGGAACACGCCGACCGCGTCTCGGTCGCGACCGGACTTTTGCAGGAGCGTGGCCACCTCGTCGTACGCGGCCAGGGCGTCGCTCGTCAGGCCGAGCTGAGCGTAGATGTCCGCCAGCCGCGGCGTGATGTGGTTGTAGCGGGGCGAAAGTTCGGGCGCGTGCTTCTTGATCAGCTCGCGCACCTGCTTGAACACCGCGATGGCTTTGAGCTGAAAGCCCTGCGCTGTGTAGAACTGAGCGACCTGGTCGTACGTGGCGATGGCGCCGGCGTAGTCTTCGAGTCGGGTTTGGAGGTCGCCAATCTTGAGGAGAGTGCGCGCGTCACTCGGATCGCTCTGAACGATCTTCTGGTACTCCACGATTGCTTTGTCGTACTTTTTCTTGTCGACGAGCTTCGCGGCAGCCTGGAGGATTTTCTCGCGATCGATAGCCACTTTTTGTCTTTGGGATCCGGGACGCCGCCTCAGGCACGCTCCGAGCGGCCAGGGTAGGCAGTCGGGTTTTTCTGGTCAACGAAACGGGTCCGGCCCGGTGTTTTGTCCTCGGGCTGGCTTACATCGGCTTGAAGACCGCGAAGTAGATGGTGAGCGCCGCGCAGGCAATCAATGCGATACTGAGCGGTGCAACGGAGCCGAGCGAGGTCTCGGGAGCCCGCGCGAGCTTCTTGGCGCGTCCGCCGATGACGTGGTGCAGGCCGATCACGCCGAAAGCGAACAGCAGCTTGGCGTGCATGAAATGGGTGCGGACGAAGTAGCCATGGAGGTCGAGACTCAAGAGCACCAGGCCGAGCACGAAGGCCCCGACGAAGGCCGGCGTGGCTAGCTTCTTGTACAAGTAGAGGCCGAGCTCGCCTTGCGCTTGCCGCGCGTCGGGGCTTGCCGCTGGGCGAATCAACAGCACCGCTACGGCCAGGATCGAACCAATCCAAAGCATGTCGGCGACGACGTGCAGCACAACCAGGAGGCGCGAGAATTCAGCCATGGCCGGAGGTTACACGCAGGCTCCATCGAGGCTAGTGCCGGAACGGTACGAGTCGCGAACGGCTCGAACCCCGCTTGCGAAGGGCCTGCGCCCGGCGCATCTTTCCGGCATGAATGCCACCGTGACTTCGTATCGTGCACCTTTCGGGCAGGGGCAGAGCCACGAGATCGATCCAGAAATTGCTCGGAAGTTGCTGGAGATCGCCTTGTCGGAGGGCGGTGACTACGCAGACCTATTCTTCGAGTACAGCGCGCACGGCGGCCTGTCGTTCGAAGAAGGCATCACGCGCAGCGCGTCGCGCGGAGTGAGCATGGGCATGGGCGTGCGTGTGCAGAAGGGCGACGCTACCGGCTACGCTCACGTCGAAGATTTGTCGTTCGATGCCATGAAGCGAGCCGCGCAAACCGCTGCCCGCATCGCCACGTCCGCCAGCGGTACCGTGGCTCAGGCGGTGCAGCCTTCGGTTTTGCCACGCCGCTACGAGCTGGGCCGCATGACCATGGACGAACCGGGCGTCGACAAGCGCGCCCTGCTCGAGCGGGCCGCCAAGCATGTGCTTTCCTTCGACCCCAAGATCGAAAAGGCCCAGGCGTCCTTCGCCGAGTCGGTCCGCGAGATTCTGGTCGTGACCAGTGACGGCCGCTGGGCCCACGACGTGCAACCGATGATGCGCTTCGGCGTGAGCGCCGTCGCTCGCGACGGCAATCGTCGCGAATCCGGACGCAGCGGCGGCGGTGGGCGCATGACCCTCGGCTATTTCTTGGACAAGAGCCCCGAGTGGCACGCCGAAATTGCGGCTCGCCAAGCGCTGGTGCTACTCGACGCGCGCCCGGCACCGGCGGGCCAGCTCGAAGTCGTGCTCGCGCCGGGCGACAGCGGAATCCTGTTGCACGAGGCAGTCGGCCATGGGCTGGAAGCCGACTTCAACCGGAAGGGAACCAGCAACTATACGGGACAGATAGGCCAAGTGGTTGCCAGCTCGCTGTGCACGGTGGTCGACGATCCCACAATTGTGCAGAGTCGCGGAGCCATCAATGTGGACGACGAGGGGCAGGAGCCCGAGCGTCACGTCTTGATCGAAAATGGCGTCTTGCGCGGCTATTTGCAGGACCGGCAGAGCGCCAACCACTTCAAAGTCTCCCCCACGGGGAACGGCCGGCGCGAGAGCTTCCAGTGCGCCCCCATGCCGCGC
>JBBQHO010000237.1:0-5293 GCA_038324055.1 Polyangiales bacterium
ATAGCGGCGCCGCTTTCGCAGCGGTCATCGGACCGCTCGTCGAAGTGCCCGTGCTCATTGGGCTGGTCCACGTCGCGCTTTGGGCTCGACGGTTCTTCACCGCTCCGGCTTCCGGCCGGGAAGTGTCGTTGTAGAACCGACGGTGGGGCTGCGGGCGACGGCTTACTTCCGAGCTACACGTGAGCGAGCAGATGCCGCAGCGCCAGCTCGCGCAGGTCGCCCATACCGGTAGACCAACCAAGCGTGAAGCGTGCGTTCAGATCGCTGACGTAGAGCGCATCCTCGCCGACTTCCAAGACGTCGATGCCGAAGGGACCGAAATAGCCAGCACCATCGAGGGCCAAGGCCGTGCGTTCGGCCAGCGTTCGTAGCTCGCGAGTTGTCGCGGGGCTGGCTTGGCACCGCTCGATGGCCGTTGGTTGCCCATACTCATCGGCCGACAGAGCGCACGGCGCACCGAGCAGCGCGGCCTGGCCCGGCAGCAAGAGGCCATGCAGCGAGAACTCGCGCGAGATCGCGAGTTCGGGTTCGATCAGCAAGCCGCCCAGGGCAAGACCGTCGCGCAAGAACTGCGCGTCGTCTTTGACCAGTCTTTCGCGCAGGCTGCGCTGCCCCCGGCCAGCGCAGCCGAACGCGCGCTTGGTGCGGAGCGCGACGCCGGGGCCGAGCTGCGCCAACTCGGCTTGCAGCTGTTCTTCGGTGCGAACGAACGTACGACCGCGAGGCGCAGGCAGATCGGAACGCACCAAGAACTCGCGGCTCAGCACGCGCCTCAGCACGGGCTCGGTAGGCGCGGGCCCCGTTGAATAGCCCGCGCGCTCAGCGGCGCGGCAGGCGCTTCGAGTAGGACACCAAGACAGGGCCACTTTACCTTTGCCGGTCTGCTGACCCAGCAGCTCGTGAACGAAGTACGCTTCTTCGCCGCGGACAAGCGGCTCGAACTGGGCGCGGCGAGCCGCCATCTGGCGTTGTCGGGTGAGCGGCGCCGTGTAGTCACCGCCACTGGCTATCTCGGTCTCTGCGTCGGGATTGAGTATCCAGACGTAGCTCATCGGGCGCCCTGGGGCGTGGGGAGCCAAGCTGCCAGCTGCTCCAAGAAGGGCTCCGGCATCTCGGCTTTGCGCCGCAAATCCCAGCGCAAATTCTTGCCCTTGAGGAGCAGCGGCGTGATCGGCGGCGGAAGTTGCGCGCACCAAGCGTCAAAGTCCACGCCCCCCGTCCACTCGCGAAACCAGCGCGTCGCGAAGCGCACATGCGCCACCTCTTCACGGCCCACCTGGTCTTGAATGTCCGCTCCGCGCTCGTCGCCCACCGCGCGAAACCAGCCGGCGAAGCGTTCGGTGTGTTCCAGATTCGCGCCTTCGAGGCCCATGCCCAGGAACGCCACGAACTCCAGGGCGTTCTGGCAAGTCGGTACGCGTTCCCAGAACCAGTCGCGAACGGGGAAGGCTCCCAGCGCGTAGCCGAGCAGCTGGAGATGCTCGGCATAGAGAGCCATGTGGCGGATCTCGTCCCGGGCGACGCGCAACAAACCACGCCGGAATTCGCGTGGCGTTTCTGGGTAGCGCAACACAGCCCAACACATGAGCTCCGCGGCCTGCAGCTCGTGGTGCCAGAATTTGTGGATGAGCTCGGCCCGGGTCCGCGGGTTCTTGATCCCGCCCAGCTTCACGCTTTTGGGCTTGTCACGCGTCACCACGAGTTCGGGTGGCCGCACCGGCCGCAAATCGGTGGACGCGTCCCCCTCGCTCCACGACTCGGGCCAGGGAGGCGGCGCGCACTTGTACGCCAGACTCGGGCTCGACAGGTAGGCACGAGCCCAGTCTTCGACGGTCGAAACGTGCGGCTCGTCCACGCGGGGGCCTCTAGCACGACCTGGTGGGCGGTTCAGTTGGCGCTGGCGAACTCGCTCGAACCGCGCGCCAAATGCACCGGATATTCGACGGTCTGGGGCATCGAACAGCTCTCTTGCTCGAACTGGAGCCCGCCGGCCACTTCGGCGATGCAACTGTCGACCTTTTCGCTGCCCAGATCGCTCGACGCGATGCGCACCTGCTTCACGCTGCCCGACGGCGGGATCACGACGCTCAAGGTTACGGTTCCGCGGAGTTGGGGATCGAGGGACAGACCGTCAGCGTAGCAGTCTTGGAAGGCCATGTTGCGCGCGGCCAAAGCGCGCTGCACGTCCATGATCGCTACGCAGTCCTCGAAGCGACGGCTGACTGCACCTTGGGGAGCGGGGCCCTCGCCGCGTGCCGTCTGGGGGGGAGGCGTGGCGCTGGAGCAGGCTACGGACAGGATCGTGGAGCCTAGGAGCAGCGCGCGAAACATCGTGACCCGTACATCGCACGTTCACGCATGATGTTGCGACCCTTCGCGTCCTTTTGTCGAAGATAAGCGGGCCGACGTCGTCTCGAGCTTCAATCTTTTGGTAGGAACAAATCGGTCATCAAGTCTGCACCCGGAGTCACCGCGTAGCTTTCAAAATTGGTAACACCCGATTCCCGAAGAATTTCCTCGTCGATGGCGAAGTGGCCGCTGAAAACAGCTGCGTTGCGGCTGAGTATTTCGAAAGCAGCATCGGCGACGATGTCGGCCTTGCGAGCGTGCTGTGCGACGGAAGCGCCGCCCAGCAGATTGCGCACGGCCGCTGTGTCAATGACGGTGCGGGGCCAGAGGCAGTTGGCAGCGATCCCAAGTGGCCGCAGCTCTTCCGCCCAGGCCAGCGTGCACAAGCTCATACCGAACTTCGCCAACGAGTAGGCGAGGTGAGGAGCGAAGTGTTCGGTGCGAAAGTCGAGTGGGGGAGACAGCGTCAAGATGTGCGGGTTCTGCGCGCGGGCCAGATGCGGGATGCATTTTTGACCGCTCAGGTACGTGCCGCGCACGTTGACCTGCTGCATCAGGTCGAAGCGCTTCATCGGCGTGTCCACCGTTCCTGCCAAGAAGATGGCGCTAGCGTTGTTGACCAACACGTCGATGCCACCAAAGTGGGAAACGGTCGTCGCGACCGCTCGTTCGACCTGAGCCTCGTCGCGCACGTCACAGAGCAGCGGAATGGCGCTTCCTCCGGCCGCTTCGATTTCGGCGCAAGCGCTGTCGAGAGTCCCGGGTAACTCCGGATGGGGCGTCTGCGTCTTGCCAACTACGGCGATGCGGGCGCCCTCGCGTGCCGCTCGCAGAGCGATGGCGAGGCCGATGCCGCGCGTAGCGCCGGTAATGAACAGGGTCTTGCCGCCCAGAGATACGCGTTCGCTCATGGCTGGAGCTTGGCCCGGCGGCGCGCCGGGATCCACTTTTAGCAGCCTTGCTGTCATACTGGGCGGGTGGCGGAGAGCATTCCCATCGACGAGCAAGACGTCCGCGACGTCGGTCTGCTGGTTCGCTCTCACTACCCTCTGCTCTTTATCGCCGAAGCCGAGTCCGCTCGGGTGCTCGCGCTGCTGACTGCCGTCGTTCACGATCAGCCCGATCTGCCTTTTTTTACTTGGAAGGCGCACCGTGGTCTGACGCGCGTCGGGGGCGAGGGCAATACCATCTACAAGACCGAGGTCGCCGGGCGCTGCCTTGCGCATTTGGTCAGCTCGGGCGGTGAGGCGCTGACCTACCTCTACGACTTCGAGTCCTACTCGAGCGACGCCGAGAATCAGTCGCGCATCCTGGAGCTCCACGATCAGCTCTCCGAACATCGGGGCGCCCTGGTGATGAGCGGCTCGCCCGAAGAGCTGCCCCCCAAGCTGGCCCACTACTTCACGGTCGTGAAGTTGCGCCCACCTAGCGTCGCCGCCTACCGCGGCTACGTCGCCGCCGTTCTGGCCGAAGTGCGTCGCCGCCAGCCCGTTGCCGTCGATCTGACATCCGAGGACATGGCCGAGCTGCTGGCGCAGCTCCATGGCCTGCCTTTCCACGAAATCCGCAAGATCGTCACGCAGGCGATTGTCGAGGACGGTCGACTCGACCGGAGCGACATTCAGCTGATTTTGGAGGCCAAGAAGCGGGCGGTCGAACGCGCAGGCGTGCTGGAATACATCCCCATCGAGCTCGGCGCCGCACCGGTCGCTGGCTTGGTTCGTCTGAAATTGTGGCTCGAGAAGCGCCGCATCGCCTTTACCGAACCAGCTCGCGCCGCGCGCATGGGGTTGCCCGCGCCGCGCGGCATTCTGCTTACTGGCGTTCAGGGCTGCGGCAAGAGCCTGGCCGCCAAGGCCTTGTCGTCCAGCTTCGGCTTGCCGCTCCTTCGACTCGACGCGGGCAGTCTCTATCGCAAGTACATCGGTGAGAGCGAGCAAAACATGCGCAGGGCCTTGGCGACGGCCGAGAGCGTCGCACCTTGCATCCTGTGGATTGACGAGATCGAGAAAGCCTTCGGCGGCGGGGACAACGACGGCGGCACCAGCCGGCGCATCCTGGGCAGCTTTCTGACTTGGCTCCAAGAAAAGCAGCAATCGGTGTTCGTGTTCGCGACTTCGAATGACATTTCGGAACTACCGCCCGAACTTTTGCGCAAGGGGCGCCTCGACGAGATCTTCTTCGTCGATCTGCCGGAAGCGGGAGTGAGAGAGCACATCTTCGCGTTGCACATCGCGCGTCGTGAACTCGATCCGGCAAACTTCGATCTCGAGCGTCTGGGCGAGGCGAGTTCGGGCTTTTCGGGTGCCGAGATCGAGCAGGCCGTGCTGTCGGGCCTTTACAGCGCGATTTCGCAGCACAGTGCGCTGACGACTGGCATCTTGCTCGAAGAACTCGAACTCACCGAACCGCTGTCCGTGACGATGAGCGAGAAGCTGCAGGCCCTGCGCAGTTGGGCCCGCGAGCGCGCCGCCCCCGCCGACTGAAAGTCGCATTGCAGTGGGCAGGCCAGTCTGCTGTAACGCCAGCCATGGCCGAGCCACTGCGCGTCTGCTTCGTCTGCTTGGGAAACATCTGCCGCTCGCCGACGGCGGAGGGGATTTTTCGCGGACTGGTCGAACGAGCAGGTCTGACCGAAAGCATTCTGATCGACAGCGCCGGAACCGGCGCCTACCACGAGGGCTCACCCGCCGATGCGCGCTCACGCAAGCATGCCGAAAGGCGCGGCTACCGCCTCGACAGCATCGCGCGTCAGTTCAGGCCGGCCGACTTCACGCGTTTCGACTACGTCCTGTGCATGGATCAGAAGAACCTGCGCGACGTGCAGGCTCTTGGCCCCAGCTCCGCGGTGGAGCTGCGGCTGTTCCGGGAGTTCGACGCCACCGCTCCGGCCGGCTCCAGCGTTCCCGATCCGTACTACGACGGCGACGCCGGTTTCGAGGAA